>DASRUI010000018.1:0-7198 GCA_035655515.1 Thermodesulfobacteriota bacterium | reverse complement strand
TTCATAAAAAGAGCCGGGAACAAGGGTATCGCGAGGCTTCCGGTTGACAGGTCTTTTATAGTAAAGGGTTTCGGCGCCGTTGTTACCGGAACAATATGCGGCGGGTCTTTTAAAAACTTCGAGGAGGTATTGCTTTATCCTTCCAAGACAAAGGCGAGGGTCAGGGGCATCGAGAGCCATCACGATAAGGTCGAAAGAGTCGGCAGGGGCGAAAGGGCGGCGATAAACCTCCAAGGCGTATCGTTTGACGCCGTAAAAAGAGGCGACATGATTATTGCGGGTGTTTCCCCGCCCGAATCGATTGTCTTCGATTGCCGCGTCGAGTCGCTCGCCTCCATGCCTTATGTCCTTACGGGGAGAAGGCGTCTTAAGCTGTATCATTTTACCAACGAGGTCGAGGCGTTTATAATCCCTCACGTGGGGCGAGGCATCGCGGCGGGAGAAACCGCTGTTGCGAGGGCGCGTCTCAAGAAACCCCTTGTTATCCTGAAAGGCGACAGGTTCGTGTTGAGAGACCCGTCCATAGGGAAAACAATCGCGGGAGGAGAGGTCTTATTGCCTTATCATCAGGGCATGCGCCCGCCTAAGCCGGAATTAATCGCAACGGATTCGCTTCAAGGATGTATCGGCGCTTTGATTGACGCGGGAGGCGGTTGTATGTTGAAAGAAAACATCGCCACGGCCTTTAACATGAGCGTTGGCGAATTCGAGGCCGTCTTATCCGACGCCTCTTTGCGCGGAGTTTTTTTGAAGGCAGGGGAGTATGTGTTCAAGAAGGGTTTTTTTGACGAGTTGCGGGATTTGATTGTAAAGGAGATTTCCGAACGCCACAAGGAAAGGCCCGAAGAAAGAGGCATGGATATCGGCGCGGCCTTCTCAAAACTCGGTCTGCCTCAGGCGGCGGAGATTAAAGACTTTGTTCTTGATTCCCTTTTAAAAGCCGATATCATAGGCAGGGACGGTCCGGTTATTTTCATGTCCTCGCATAGGCCTTCGCTTTCGAGCGTTGATAAGCCCATCGAGGACGCGCTTCTTCGAATGTTCGGAAAAGACTTCGTCGCAATCGGCAAGGGAGAGATTGAAAAACTTGGTTTTGGCAAGGATGCGATTGAGAGGGTTTTGAAATCCCTTGTCCAAAGAAAAGCAGTCGTGAAACTCAGCGAAGGCGTTTATCTGTCTCATGAGGCGGTTATCGAGGCAAGGCAGAGGCTGGAAGACCTTCTCAAAGAAAAAGGCCATATAAAGGCCTCTGAATTCAGGGACGCGCTCGGATGCGGCAGAAAGCTCGCCATAGAATTGCTTGAGTACTTTGATAAGGAACGCATAACCCTGAGGCAAGGCGATTTAAGGAGGCTTCGTTAGCGATATGGGAAAGGGCATTATCAATTGGGTGGACGGATTAAAGACAATCTTCTTTGGTCTTTGCGTAATTTTTACTCTGTTCGCTTTTGTTTTCATGTTCACGCCGCTGGCGAGCGTTCTCGCGAGGCCTCTCATCATGGAGCCGGACGTCAAAAAATCCGACCTTATAATCGTCATGGGAGGAGGGGCTTATCCGAACGGAGTTCTGGGGGAAGCGTCAGGCGAGAGATTTCTGGCCGGCATTCTTCTTTATAAAGAGGGCTTTGGAAAGAAGGTGTTCTTCGCCGGAGGCTCGATAACAGGCGCTTCTAAGAAGATTATCCATGCTATTTTCAAATCCGGCGGGAACGGCGCGATAGACGTCGTTGAATCAACCCTTATGCTTGATATCGCGAAAAAATTAGGCATACCGGAAACCGCCCTGCACGCCGACGTTTCGTCAACCAATACCTACGCGAACCTCCTCGCGGCAAAGGAGCACATGGAAAAGAACAATCTCAAGACCTGCCTTATCGTAACAAGCCCGACCCACATGTACAGGTCGCGGAAGGTGTCCGAGAAGCTCGGCCTCGATTGCGGGCCCGCCCCCGTGAAAGATTACACCCGGTACGCGAACTCGGCCATGGACAGGCTCGAACTTTCATGGAAGGTTTTCTGGGAGTACGCGGCCCTTGCGTTATACAAGGCTTACGGGTATATATAAGGCATGGGAAAAAAGATAAAACTCACTTCATACGCAAGTTGCGCGGGTTGAGCGGCCAAACTCGCCCAAGGCGAACTGGCGCAGGTCCTGCGGCAACTGAATGTTTTTTCAAACGAAAATTTGCTCGTCGGCATAGAGACAAGCGACGACGCGGCCGTGTATAAGGTCTCGGATAATCTGGCGATTGTTTCGACCGTGGATTTCTTCCCTCCCGTAGTGGACGACCCCTATACATTCGGCGAGATATCCGCGGCCAACGCGTTGAGCGACGTTTACGCCATGGGAGGAGTTCCGCGCTTCGCAACGAATATCGTTTGCTTTCCGAAAGATTTGTCAAAGGAAATACTCTCCGACATACTTCAGGGCTCTGCCGATAAACTCAAGGAGGCGGGAGTAGTTATTGCCGGAGGCCATTCCATAGAGGATAAGGAGATTAAATACGGCCTTTCCGTGACAGGCGTGATAGATCCTTCGAAGATAGTCCGCAATTCAGGGGCCAAGCCCGGGGACGTTTTGATTCTTACGAAGCCGCTCGGCGCGGGCGTCATTACGAGCGCGATAAAGCGCGGCGCGTTTAACGAAGACCAAGCCAAAGAGGCTTTTGATTCCATGAGGCGGCTCAACAGGGACGCCTCTCTGGCGATGGTCGAGGCGGGCTCGAGCGCCGCGACGGACGTTACCGGGTTCGGGCTTTTAGGACACGCCTTCGAAATGGCGGACGCGGCCAAGGTAAGTTTCATAATAAACTCTAAAGACGTCAGATTTTTCCCCGGAGCAATGGAACTCGTGAGAGACAAAAAAAACCGTCCGAGGGCCATGGGCTCGACGATGGATTTTTTAAAAGGTTGCGTAGAGATTTCTCCTGACGTTTCCGAAGAGGCCGGGCTTCTTCTCTACGACCCGCAGACCTCGGGCGGATTACTTGTGGCGATTGCGAAAGATAAGGCAAAGGTTCTTATGGATAAACTGTCTTTGACGGGTGTTGACGCGGTTATCATAGGAGCGGTGGTCGAGAGAAACGAAAAATGGGTTATAAGGGTTTCGTGAAGCCTGTATGTTTTCGTAGGGCAGGGCGGGGTACCCACCCCGAAGGGGAAGGGTCGTCCCTGCGAAAAAGACTCACATAATCCACAAAAGCACGAGAGGCGTCGTAACGACGCTTATCAAAGTGCTTACGACTACCGTTGAGGCCACGAGGTCGCTGTGCACGTTGTAGCGGTGGCTTATTATGAAGTTTATGACAGCCGAAGGCATGGCCGAAGACAGTATTATGATTTTGGCGTCAAGCCCTTGGATACCGAAGAAGGTAACGATTAAATACGCTATTGATACCCCTCCTCCTATCCTTATTACCGAGCCCGCGAGAGAAATCCAAAAATGCGAGAGCTTCGCCGAATGAAGCCTGTATCCGAGGCTTATGAGCATCAAGGGTATTGTGGCGGCGCCGAGCATGTCAACCGTAACCTGAATGGGATTAGGAAGGGTAACGTTCGTCAGGTTTATCGTCAGCCCTATTATCGAGGCGTATATAAGAGGAAGACGGAACATCTCTCCTAACCCGCCTCCGCCTTTGGCGATGTATATGCCGAGCGAATACACGAGAAGGCTTACGGTTATGTAATATATGACCGCGATGCTCAAGCCCTCTTCGCCGAAGGCTAAAAGCGCGAGGGGGAACGACATATTGCCGGAGTTCATGAACATGGTCGGCAGGTAAAATCCCCGGAGGTCGCGCTTTTTGATTATGGCGAGATAGACGTAACTAATCGCGCCGGTAGAGAGGATTACGGCTGTTGCCGCGCCCGCTATTACGGCGACGTCGGATATCGCGAAACTTCTTTTCGTAAGGGATGAGACGACAAGGGAAGGTATTGTTATGTAGAGCAATACCTCTATCAGGGATTCAAGGCTTAGCTTCTTGAACCTGCCGAATGCGTATCCCGCGGCTATGGCGCAGAATACGGGGAAGACGATTGAAAGGATAGAGGCCATCTGTCGGTTAAAGACTGTCATTGCGAGCCCTTCGGCTTCGCTCAGGACAGGCTCCGCGAAGCAATCTCATAATTGTAAAAACAAGATTGCTTCGGGATAAAGCCCCTCGCAATGACAAAAACATAAATTTTTAGTCATTTACCGATAACCGCTTATTGCGGCTCGACTTCTATCAGCGTTTCGTCCGGGTTTACCGAATCTCCGACCTTGACGTGTATCTTCTTTACGACGCCGCTTATGGGCGTATGGGCTTCGTTTTCCATTTTCATGGACTCGACCGTAAGAACCGTATCGCCTTCGGACACGGTATCGCCGATTGAAACCTTTATGGACATGACCTTGCCCGGAACCGGGGTCGTGACGTCACCCTGTTTTCTCGGGCGCGGCCTCGTGGACTGGGTTATGGATTCCGCTTCTATCACTCCGGCCGTTGTAGGCAATATCTCGGTCAGGGATTCCACCAAGACCTCTTCGAGCCTGTCTTCTATCTTTATGAAGAAGGGGCGTTTGCCCTGACTCTTGTGTCCGGCGCCCGAGACCTTGACCCTGTACGTCTCGCCGTGCACGGTTATGTTGAATTCGCTCGGCGCGAGGATAGGCGCGACATGAGGTCCGGCGTCTTTGTCTTCCTCGGCAAGAAGAGACTCAGGCTCAAGTTTGCCCTGCTCCCTTTGCTCGAAAAATTCGAGAGCCACGACGGGGAAAAGGGCGTAACTCAGGATGTCTTCGACGGTTTTGACCTTGCCGTCGAGTTCTCTCGCTATATTGTCCAATTCGTTCTCGAGCAAATCCGCGGGGCGGCAGTTAATCGGCTTTTCGTCTCCTATGGCCTTACGGCTCGCCTCACTGTCTATTTTGCCGGGGGGCATGCCGTAGAGACCCTTGAAGTAGTTCTTTGTTTCGCTCGTTATGACCTTATACCTGTCGCCCGTAAGTACGTTAAGAGTCGCCTGTGTTCCGACTATCTGGCTCGTCGGAGTGACGAGCGGAGGGTATCCCATGTCTTTCCTTACCTCGGGGATTTCCGTCAAGACGTCGTTCATCTTGTCTATGGCGTTTTGTTCTTTCAGTTGATGGGCGAGGTTGGATATCATGCCGCCCGGCACCTGCGCCACGAGGGTTCTCGGATTTATTCCGGTGAACTCGCTCTCGAAGCGTTTATATTTCCTCCTCAAATCCCTTACCATGTCGGCAATATCGGCGAGGAGAGAGAGGTCGAGCCCGGTGTCGTACGGGGTATCTTTAAGGGCCGCCACGAGACTCTCGGTCGGAGGCTGGGCCGAGCCCGAGCCTAAGGACGATATGGCCGTATCCACTATGCTCGCGCCCGCCTCTATGCCCTTCAGATAGCTCATGGCGGCAAGGCCGGAGGAGTCGTGGGAGTGTATGTGTATCGGGAGTTTTACCTTCTTTCTTATCTGCGTTACGAGGTCGTAAGACGCGAACGGGGTCAAAAGCCCGGCCATGTCCTTTATGCATATTACGTCGGCGCCCATCTTATCGAGGGTCTTGGCCATGTCCGCGAATCCCTCGTGCGAATGCACGGGGCTTACCGTGTAGCACACGCATCCTTCGACAATCGCGTCCGCTTCCTTGGCGGCCTTGACGGCAACCTCGACGTTACGGAAGTCGTTTAAGGCGTCGAAAATACGAAATACGTCAACGCCGTTCTTGGCGGCGCGCTCGACGAATTTTCTGACCACGTCGTCGGCGTAATGGCGGTATCCCACGAGGTTCTGGCCGCGAAGCAGCATCTGAAGCCTTGTGTTGGGTATGGCCTTTCTTAAAGACTTAAGCCGCTCCCACGGGTCTTCCTTCAAGAAACGCAAACAGGTGTCGAAGGTGGCTCCGCCCCACGCCTCGAGGCTCCAGTAGCCGACCTTGTCGAGCATGGAGGCCAGCTCCAGCATGTCGGACGTCCTCATGCGGGTCGCGAGAAGGGATTGGTGCGCGTCCCTTAGAACCGTGTCCGTGATGCAGACCTTTTTGGCGGAGTTTTCCTGTTTGAGAGTTTTAATTTTTATCGCCATGCGATTCCCCTTGTAGGGCAGACCTTTAGGTCTGCGTCTTTTAAAGCAAGGCTAAAGCCTTGCCCTACTAAAACAAGGCGCCAAAGCCTTGCCTCTGTTGTTTTATAAGCCGTGGTACGCGGCGATGGCCGCGGAGATCGCCGCTATGACGTCCGTCGGATCGCTGTACTCCGCGTATTCCATGAGCTCGGGCTTTCTGTCTATATAGCCGGTATCGAACTTGCCGCTTCTAAAGTCCTTGTCGTCCATTATCTTTCTTAAAAACGGAATGGTCGTCTTGACGCCCCTTATGACGAATTCCTCGAGAGACCTGTCCATCCTGCGCACCGTCTCGTCCCACGTGGAGCCCCTTACGATGAGTTTTACTATCAAGGAGTCGTAGTGGGGAGGGATGATGTAGTCTTTATAGACTGCGCCGTCTATCCTCACTCCGATGCCTCCGGGCGAGTAATAGGCGGTTACGCGTCCGGCGTTCGGAGCGAAGCTGTTTTTCGGGTCCTCGGCGTTTATCCTGCATTCCATCGCGAAGCCCGATATGCGGACGTCTTCTTGCTTAAAGTCGAGCGGCAATCCTGCCGCTATCTCTATCTGCTTTTTAACGAGGTCTATGCCGGTCGTCTCTTCGGTTATCGGGTGCTCGACCTGTATCCTCGTGTTCATTTCGAGGAAGTAGAAGTTCTTTTTTTCGTCCACCAAAAATTCCACCGTGCCGGCGTTCGTGTAGTCCGAGGCCTTCGCCGCGGCCACCGCCGCCTCTCCCATCCGTTTTCTCAGGTCTTCGTTCAGGATGAGGGACGGGGCTATCTCGATGAGTTTTTGGTGGCGCCTCTGTATGGAGCAATCCCTCTCGCCCAGATGCACTGTGTTGCCGTGCTTGTCCGCGAGTATCTGAAATTCTATGTGGTGCGGACTGTCAAGATACTTTTCGAGGAATACGTCGGTAAGGCCGAACGCCGCCTTCGCCTCGGCGCTCGCGGAGCCTATGGCCTTCCGGAGTTCTTCTTCGTTCCGGGCTATCCTCAGGCCTCTTCCGCCTCCGCCGCCGGCGGCCTTGACCATGATGGGGTAGCCTATCTCTTTGGCGAATTTAACGGCCTCCGGAACGCTTTTT
>DASRUI010000017.1:0-11383 GCA_035655515.1 Thermodesulfobacteriota bacterium | reverse complement strand
CTTCCCGTGCCTGTACTGCGGAACTCCGAGATGCTTCGCGAGGCTTCCGGACGTGATAGTAAGCTTGGTGCCTTTTCCCTTCTTAAGCACCTCGCGGCAAACCTTGCGGAGTACCGCGGCTACCTGCCGCTCGAGGTTTCTTACCCCGGCTTCCCTCGTATAGCGCCTTATGACGGAAAGAAGCGCGCTCCTCGCGAACTCGACGTTTTCTTCCGTAAGGCCGTGGGCCTTCAACTGCTTCGGTATCAGGAACCTTTCTACTATCTGGAGTTTCTCGAGCTCGGTGTAGCCCGGTATCCTTATAAGCTCCATCCTGTCCAGAAGCGGGTAAGGTATGCCCTGTATCGAATTCGCGGTCGTTATGAACATCACCTTCGAGAGGTCGTAATCGCAGTCGAGGTAGTGGTCGTTAAACGTATGGTTCTGTTCCGGGTCGAGCACCTCCAAAAGGGCGGACGCGGGGTCGCCTCTGAAGTCGTGGCTCATCTTGTCCACCTCGTCCAAAAGCACGAGCGGGTTGCCGCTTCCGGCCTTCTTCATGGACTGTATTATCTTGCCGGGCATGGAGCCTATGTAGGTCCTCCTGTGCCCCCTTATCTCGGCCTCGTCCTTTACCCCTCCGAGAGAAATCCTGACGAAGTTCCTTCCGGTCGCCCTCGCCACGCTCTTGGCTAAAGAGGTCTTACCCACCCCGGGGGGGCCGACGAGACAAAGTATGGGGCCTTTCATCTCCTCGACGAGGCTTCCGACCGCGATATGCTCGAGTATCCTCTCTTTTACGTTCTTCAGGCCGTAGTGGTCTTCCTCGAGGATTCGCTCGGCCTCGGTTACGTCTTTTTTATCCTCGGTGAACGAGCCCCACGGAAGGCCCACCATCCACTCTATGTAGTTCCGGACGACCGTGGCCTCGGCCGACATCGGGCTCATGAGCTTTAATTTCTTAATCTCCTGCTTGGCCTTCTTCGAGGCCTCCTTGCTCAACTTCTTGCTTTTTAACTTCTCCTCGAATTCCTCTATCTCGCTCCGGAACTCGTCCTTCTCACCGAGCTCTTTCTGTATGGCCTTCATCTGCTCGCTCAGGTAGTATTCCTTCTGGGTCTTCTCCATCTGCTTCTTGACCCTCTGCCTGACCTTCTGCTCTATCTCGAGTATCTCTATCTCGCTCTCTATGAGGCCGTAGAGGTAATCGAGCCGCTTAAGAGGGCTTTCGACCTCGAGGAGTCTTTGCTTTTCTTCGAGTTTTATCGAGAGATTGCTGGCGACCGTGTCGGCGAACCTGCACGGATCTTCTATCGCTCCGAGCGTGGAGGCGAGCTCGACCGGAATCCTTTTATTGAGTTTGGCGTAGGTTTCGAACGCCTTCAATACCGACCTCGAAAGCGCCTCGACCTCGCTTCCGGATTCGCGGACCTCTTCTATCTCCTCGACGCGCGCCAGGAAGAGGTCTTTCTCCTCCTCGTAGCCGGTTATCCTCGCCCTTTTTTTACCCTCGACGAGCACCTTCACCGTGCCGTCCGGGAGTTTAAGAAGCTGCAGTATCGCGCCTATCGTGCCGACGCTGTATATGTCCTTGGAAGACGGGTCGTCGGTGCGGGCGAACTTCTGCGCCGCGAGGATTATGTGTTTATCGTCCGCCATCGCCTTCTCGAGCGCCTTAACCGACTTTTCCCTTCCGACGAAAAGAGGCACGACCATGTACGGGAATATTATTATGTCCCGAAGCGGTATGAGCGGAAGCAATTCTTTCGTTATTCTCACTTTAATTCCTCCGGTGAATCTCTATGGCAGGGCTGTAGGGGCACGATGCATCGTGCCCCTACTTCCTCAAAAGACCGCGGGAATGACAAAAAGAGGCGGAAGGGAATGACAGACAAAATATCTTACGCCGTGCCGACGCCCTTTTCGCTTTCGTATATCAAGATGGGCTTTCCTTTGCCCATTATCACGTCCTCGTTCACGATGCATTCCCTCACGTCCGTTAAAGAAGGCAACTCGTACATTATGTCGAGCATGGTGGTTTCAAGTATGGAGCGAAGCCCCCTCGCGCCGGTCTTCCTCTTCATGGCCTCCCTCGCTATCGCCACCGTCGCCCCGTCCGTGAGCTTCAACCTCACGTGTTCGAGTTCGAAGAGCTTATGGTACTGCTTCACGAGGGCGTTTCTGGGCTCGGTCAAGATCTTCACGAGGCTCTTCTCGTCAAGCTCGTCCAAAGCCGCTATGATGGGGAGCCTTCCCATGAATTCCGGTATCATGCCGTACTTCATGACGTCTTCGGGCTCGACCCTGTGGATGAGTTCCGAAAACGTCTTCTTGTCCAGCTTGCTCAAGGGTTCGGACGAAAAACCGAGCGTCTTTTTCCCTATCCTCTGGCTTACCACGTTTTCAATGCCTATGAACGCCCCTCCGCAGATGAAAAGGATGTTCGTCGTGTCCACCTGTATGAATTCCTGTTGAGGGTGTTTTCTGCCGCCCTTTGGGGGAATATTGGCTATCGTGCCCTCCATCAGCTTAAGGAGAGCCTGCTGAACGCCCTCGCCGGAGACGTCCCTCGTTATGCTCGGGCTGTCGCCCTTTCTGGCTATCTTGTCTATCTCGTCTATATAAACGATGCCCTTCTGGCACTTCTCGACGTCATATTCGGCGTTCTGCAAAAGGCTGAGTATGATGTTTTCGACGTCCTCGCCGACGTAACCCGCCTCGGTCAACGTGGTCGCGTCCGCTATGGTAAAGGGCACGTTCAGTATCTTCGCGAGCGTTTGAGCAAGGAGCGTCTTGCCGCTTCCGGTCGGGCCGAGAAGCAGGATGTTGCTCTTCTGTATGTCTATGCCCCCGAGCGCGAGCCTGCTCTCTATTCTCTTATAATGATTATATACGGCGACCGAAAGGACCTTCTTGGCGTAGGACTGGCCTATGACATAATCGTCGAGCGTCTTTTTTATCTCCGATGGCTTCGGGGTGGAGCGGGCCTTCCTCGTTATGTCGTCCCTTTGGTACTCCTCGGCTATGATATCGTTACACAGGCCTATGCACTCGTCGCAGATGTAGACCATGGGGCCGGCAACGAGTTTTCTGACCTCGTCCTGCCTTTTGCTGCAAAAAGAGCAGGAAAGATAGCTCTCCCCCCTCTTTTTATTGTTATTGTTTCCGCTTCCGGTCATAATCAACCTCCCGATAATGCGGTTTAAAGCCTTTTCTCTATGACTGAATCAATTATACCATATTCTTTCGCCTGCTCGCCACTCATAAAGAAATCCCTCTCCGTGTCCCTTGCTATCGCGTCAAAGGGCTTGCCGGTGTGCTTCGAGAGTATTTTCGTGAGTTCATGGCGAAGCCTCAATATCTCTTTCGCCTGAATGTCTATGTCCGTAGCCTGCCCCTGAGCGCCTCCCAAGGGCTGGTGTATGAGGATTCTCGAATTAGGCAGGGTGAACCTCTTCTTCGGCGCGCCTCCGGCCAATAAAAGCGCCCCCATGCTCGCGGCCTGCCCCATGCAGATGGTCGAGATGTCGGGCTTTACGTATTGCATGGTGTCGTATATGGCGAGCCCTGCGCTTACCAATCCGCCGGGGGAGTTTATATAGAGGTGGATTTCCTTTTCCGGGTCTTCGCTTTCGAGAAAAAGGAGTTGCGCTATGACAACGTTCGCGACGTTATCGTCTATCTGGGTGCCGAGGAATATTATCCTGTCCTTCAGGAGCCTCGAGTAAATGTCGTAGGCCCTCTCCCCTCTTCCGGACTGCTCTATTACCATTGGAATAAGCGGCATGACTTGATTCTCCTTTCATTATCCCGCTGATTTGATTATATATGACGCTATGGCAAAGTAAAGCAAGACGCAAGCCGGTAAACAAGCGAATAACGAAGCGTCAGAACAAAGCAGGGGCACCCACGTCCGCCTAAGGCGGACGTGGGTCGCGCGAAGTTATGACGCTTCGTATAACAACTATCTCTTCTTGTCAAGCACGAGGTCAAACACCTTCTCCCTCTTAAGCCCGTCTTTCAAGACCAAAAGAGTGCCTTCCTTGGAAAGCCGCCCCTTTACATCTTCGGGCGTTTCGTTCCGCAGTCCCGCTATCTCCTCTATGGCGCCGTTGACCTCTTCGTCGGTTATCGTTATGCCTTCCTTATCCGCTATGGCATCAAGGATAAGGTCTCCCCTTGCCTCGATGTCGGCCATGCCCTCGTACTTGAGTTTGGTCTCCTCGCCCGAGATGTCCCTGTCGAGCGGATTCACGACGCCCATGCGCACGTTTTCCATCATTGAATTGACTATGCGGGAAAAGTACTTGTTGCGAAACGATTCCGGCACCTCGAACGAGTACGCCGGCAAAATCTTCTCCATGTAAACCTTTTTCCGCCTCTCCTTCTCGGCCTTTTCCTTATGCTTTTTTATCTCCTCCTTCAGGCGGTACTTGAGTTCCGCAACGGTCTCTATCCCGAAGTTCACGGCGAAGGCGTCGTTAAGTTCCGGCAACTTTTTCTGCTTTACGGCCTTTACCGTCACGTGGAAGATAACGTGCTTTCCGCTGACTTTCTTTTCATGATACCCTGGAGGGAATGTCTTTTTGAACTCGAATACGTCTCCGGCGCCCTTTCCGATTATGTTCTCCTCGAACTCCGGAAACACCGCGCCCTTCTCGATGACAAAGGCGTAGTTCTTCGCGTCCCACTTATCCATCTTCTCTCCGTCCACGGTGCAGTGAAAATCCACCGTAACCATGTCCTTTTGGCCGCACTTCTTTTCAACCGCCTCGTAATCGCAGTGCCTTTCCCTCAAGACGTCCAACTGGGTGTTTAGTTCCTCTTCGGTCGGCTCGGTCGGGTTCTTCGGTATATCCATGTCCATGTGCCCGATAATCTCGAATTTAGGCCTTACGTCCAGCGTCGCGGCATAGTAAAAGGAATCGCCTTCCTTAATCTTGCCCGGTTCCAGAGACGGGTACGAAACAGGCTTAAGACCTTTCTCTTGAAGGGCCTCCATATAGGTGTTCTCTATGAGGCCGGAGGCCACGCTTTCCTCTATGCTCTTGCCGAACTTCTGCTTTACGACGCTTTCGGGAACCTTGCCCTTCCTGAATCCCTCGACTTCGGAGTTCTGTTGGGCGTCTTGATAAGCGGCCTTCAAAGTCAAAGCCACCTCTTCCGCGGGAATCACTATACTTACCCTTTTTCTTGTCTCGCTTAAATCTTCCACGTTTATCTTCATCTTCATCTTTTTCCGTCACCTTTCTTTTATAATGCGGGTAATGGGGATTAGAGAAAAGGGAAAGAAGAAATACCTTTATCCCATGCCCTTTTCCCTTGTTCCCTGCCTTTTTTCCCTGTCTTTGGTGCGAGAGGGGGGACTCGAACCCCCATGGTTGCCCACCAGATCCTAAGTCTGGCGCGTCTGCCAATTCCGCCACCCTCGCGGAAAAACAACGGAAATAAACGCCGATTCCCCGGACGTTGCCCGATTTAATTAGGCATTATATACCTAATTCAAACCCCCGCGCAACAGTAAAAGCACGCAGGACTACCCCCACCCCGCCCTCTCCAGTAAAGGGGGATGGAATAAAGAAGAAGTCGAATTATAGCCTTGCCCCGCGTAAAAAACCGCTTCGCCGCGGAGCAGCCCCGCCATTTGACGGCAATCAGGCTCTATGCTACAAATACACACATGGAAAGAGCGGGAAAGACAAACGAAAAACAAGCGAAAGCGGAAATAGAAAAACTCCGGACCGAGATAAGCCTGCACAATTACCGCTACTACGTGCTCGACAGCCCTATCGTAAGCGACGCGGAATTCGACCGCCTCATGAGAAGGTTAGAGGAACTCGAAGGCCTCTTCCCGCGTCTCGTAACGCCGGACTCTCCCACTCAAAGGATAGGCGCCGGGCCCTTGAAGGAATTCGGAGAAGTCGCTCACACCGTGCCCATGCTCAGTCTCGCTAACGCCTTTTCCGGGGATGAGGTCCTTGCCTTCGATTTGAGGATAAAAAAAGACCTCGAAATAGGCAATGGCGTCGAATACGCGTTGGAGCCGAAAATGGACGGCCTTGCCGTCGAACTTATTTACGAGAACGGCGTGTTCGCGCAAGGCTCAACAAGGGGCGACGGATACAAGGGCGAGGACATAACTCAAAACTTGAGGACAATAAAGAGCATTCCCCTCCGGCTTGAGCCGCGCGCAAAGGGCGTTTCGGCGCCGAAAAGAGTCGAGGTCAGGGGCGAGGTCTACATCCCCCTCGAGGGATTTAAAAAACTCAACAAAGAAAGGGAAAAGAACGGCGAGCCGCTTTTCGCGAATCCGAGGAACGCGGCCGCAGGTTCTCTCCGGCAACTCGACCCTAAAATAACATCGATGCGTCCGCTCGATATATTCTGTTACGGCATAGGAGCGATAAGCGGAGTCTCTTTCAAAACGCATCTTGAAACGCTCGAATATCTCAAAAAACTCGGAATAAAGATAAACCCTCTTATCGAAACGGGACTTGGCGCGGCTTGCATAATAAAATACCATAAAAAAATCGAAGGGCTCAGGGAAAAGCTCGGCTACGAACTCGACGGCGTGGTAATAAAGATTAACGACCTGACTCTTCAGGAAAAACTGGGAACCGTCACGAGAAGCCCGAAATGGGCGATAGCATATAAATTCGCCCCGAAACAGGAAACGACCGTCGTGAAAGACATAATAGTCGGCGTCGGAAGGACGGGCGCGTTGACCCCGGTCGCCGCGCTCGAACCGGTCGTTGTCGGAGGGGTTACGATAGAGAGGGCGACCCTTCACAACATGGACGAGGTGGAAAGAAAAGACGTAAGAATCGGGGATACGGTCATAGTCGAGAGGGCCGGAGACGTGATACCCGAAGTTTTTTCCGTGGTAAAAGAAAAAAGAAGCGGCGCGGAAAAACCTTTTTCCATGCCTTCGAAATGCCCCGAGTGCCTTGCGGGCGTCGAAAAAATAGGCGCCATACACTTTTGCACCGGCGGGCTTTCATGCCCGGCTCAGATAAAGGAAACCATAAGGCATTTCGCGAGCAAAAGGGCAATGGACATAGAAGGCCTCGGAACGCAACGCGTGGACGAGTTGGTGGAAAAGGGCCTCATAAAAGACGTCTCGGACATTTATAAACTGCATAAAAAGGCGCTCGCCGGACTTGAAGGCTGGGGCGAGAAATCCGCCGATAATCTCATGAACGCCGTGGAAAAGAGCAAGAAAACGACCTTCGAACGTTTCATCTACGCATTAGGCATAAGGGGCGTCGGGGAGCACATGGCAGGAGTCCTGGCGAGAAGGTTCGGCTCTTTGTCCGCCCTGATTGAGGCGGACAAAGAAACCCTTTTAAAAGTACGCGACATAGGGCCTGAGACGAGCGAGAGCATAGCGGACTTTTTCGCGGAAAAACACAACATAGACGTAATCGGGAAACTTAAGAACTCCGGCGTCGAATTTCCGGTAAAGGAAGCCGCAACGAGCGGCAGGTTCCCGGGCAAGACGTTTCTCTTTACGGGAAAACTCGCCTCTTTTACGAGGGAAGAGGCAAAGAGACTTATCGAGGCCGAAGGCGGCATCGCGGCGGCATCAATAAGCAAGAACGTGGACTACGTGGTGGCCGGAGAAGAAGCCGGCTCGAAATACGAAAAGGCCGAGAAACTCGGCCTAAAGATACTTTCGGAAGAGGAATTCAGGAAGTTGGTAGGAAAATAAGGCATTACACGTAGGGGTTCAAAATTTTGAACCCCTACTCCGCGACGAGCCTGTTCCTGCCTTGCTTCTTGGCCGCGTAAAGCCTCTCGTCCGCTTTCTTTAAAAGAAGCACGTGCGTTTTTCCGTCGTGCGGGAACGTGGAAACCCCGCCGCTTAAGGTAACCTTCCTGTTGGGCATGGGATGTTCCCCGATTTCCTTCACTATCCTGGAGGCGAAGGCTTTCGCGCCTTCCTTGCTTATCTCCGGCATGACAAGACAGAACTCTTCCCCTCCAAACCTTCCTACGGTATCCGAGAGGCGGGTGCTCTTCCTGAGCATCCTCGCGATCGTCTTGAGCACCTTATTCCCCTCGAGGTGCCCGTATGAATCGTTATAGGCCTTGAAATTGTCTATGTCGAACATTATGACGGCGAGCGGATTCTTATGCCTCGCGGCCCTCTGAAGTTCTTTCTGAAGCTGTTCCATCAGGTAGCGCTGGTTGGAGAGGCCCGTAAGGCCGTCGGTTATGCTCAAAAGCCTCGTTTCCTCGATGGCCTTGACCCTCTCTATGGTGAGGCCGGCGTATATGGTAAGAAGGGAAAAGAGCGAGATGTCCTCCGCCCTGAACTCTCTCCTCTTGAAATCGTTCACGTAGAGGATTCCGACTATCCTTCCCTCTACCGTAAGAGGCGCGGCAAGAAGCGACCTTATCCCTTCTTTCATGAGGAGCCGATTCACGTCGGCCGACTCCCTTATGTCCTTTATGTAAAGCGCCCCGTTGTGGTTAAGGATTCTGCTCGTAAGCCCGCCCTTTCTTATCTCCCACCTGTCGGCCTTCTTGAAGGAGGAACTCATCCCCTTGGACGCGACGAGCACCATGTCTTCCTTTTTTTCGTCAAAGAGCGCGATGGAACCGGCGGGAGTATTGGTGAGATTCGTGGCATACTCGACTATGGCGTACCCCGCGTCGTTCAGGCTGTTGATGCTCTCGACCACGAGGCCAAGATGATATAACGCCTCGTGCTCCTTCAATGTCCTCTCCCTGTCCTCGACCCTGCGCCTCCGTTCCTCGAAGAGTTGCCACATTATCTTGGCGGAAAGCCCTCCCATGAGTTCCGTATCGGGAAGCATGTTCATCCACAAATCCTCGGATACGCTTTTGGAGCCGGAGAGGTTTATGATGACGTCCACCTTTTCGTCGATAAACTTCCTGTAATCCGCGTTGGTCGGCACGTTCATCTCCGACGCCAGCGCGAGGCCGGGCGCCGAGGTATCCCTGTCCGTTGCCCACGCAATCTCGACCGAAGGGTTTTCTCTGAACAGATTCAAAATTGCGGTGCCGCCCTTGCCGCACCCGACAATGCCTATCTTGAGTTTCTTTTCTTCGGAAGCAAACGCGGACGACTCCGTCGGAGGCATGACGCCCATGCCTATGGCGGTGCTTATCGCGGAAGCCCTGTTCGTGACGTTCAGTTTGTGGAGGATATTATTTATGTGATACTTGGCCGTCCATTTGGACTTGCCGAGGATTAGCGCTATCTCGTCCGTGGTCTTGCCTTCCTGAACCCAGCGCAAAACCTCTATCTCTTTGGCTGAAAGAGCCTTGGATGCCTGTCCCTGTCCCGACTTCGCATGGGTAGCGCGCGCGTTGGCGGCCCCGGCCTTTTTCTTCTTTGCCATCCATTCCCCCGTTGAAACGCCCGACATTAAAAGCCACTAACTTTATTACAAACAAATGATAAATTTCAACTGCCCGTTCGGGCAGTATGACATATTGGTTATCCGTCAAGAAAACCTGCCCCGAATGCCTGCGCGCGACCTTGGTTCGCCGTAAGAATCCGGCATTGGAGCGGCCGCGTAAACCGCTTCCCGCAACCATGCCGGCGTCAATGTCCGCTCCCTGTCCTCGACCCTGCGCCTCCGCCTCCGTTCCTCGAAAAGCTGCCACATTATCCTGGCGGAAAGCCCTCCCATGAGTTCCGTATCAAAAGGAATGAGTCTCCTCAAATCCTCGGATACGCTTTTAGAGCCGGAGAGGTTTATGATGACGTCCACCTTTTTGCCGAGAAACTTCCTGTAATCCGCGGCCGTCGGCACGTTCATTTCCGTCGCAACGGCGAGACCCGGCGCCGAGGCATCCCTGTCCGTTGCCCACGCAATCTCGACCAAAGGGTTTTCTTTGAACAGATTCAAAATGGCGGTGCCGCCCTTGCCGCACCCGACAATGCCTATCCTGAGTTTCTTTTCTTCGGGAACGTAACCGGGCGGCCTTGTCGGAGGCATGACGCCCATGCCTATGGCGGCGTTTACGGCGGAAGCCCTGTTCGTGACGTTAAATTTGCGGAAGATGTGTTTTATGTGATACTTGACCGTCCATTTGGACTTGCCGAGGATTGCCGCTATCTCGTCGTTTGTCTTGCCTTCCTGAACCAGACGCAATATCTCTGTCTCTTTGGCTGAAAGAGTCTTGGCTTTCGACTCACCCTTTGTCCGCTCCGCCTGAGACGGATGGAGAATACCCCGCGCCTTTTTCTCCTTTGTCATCCCTGCCTCCGCGAAATATTCGAGATTGGAATCAGCCGGCTTTATTATAAGCGGGCGATAAATTCCGACTGCTCGTTCGAGCAGGGCGGCATATCGGTTGCCGGTTATCGGTTAAAGACCGTCATTGCGAACCCTTCGGCTTCGCTCAGGACAGGCTCCGTGAAGCAATCTCATAATCGTAAAAACGAGATTGCTTCGGGATAAAGCCCCCTCGCAATGACAAACCGTCCGCCGGCAAACACCTACCTCGAATGCCTGTCCGCGACCTTGGTCGCGCCGTAAGAGTCCGGCTTCGTGACGGCCGCGTAGCCGCTTCCCGTAACCATGCCGACGATCTCTTTTATTATGTCTCTGGTGTCGCCGTTCGCGCCGACGTCAAGGTGTATCTCGACAGGCAAAGCCTTGTAGCCGTTTTCCTGAAATTTCTCCCCTAAAAAAGAGGCGAGCTCTATGCTCATCGTCGCCTCGTAAAATATCCTCTGGCGCATGCTCTCCATTTTTTTATGCCTGAGCTTGCGGTAAAAATACCTGCCGCCGTGCCCGAGCCTGTGGACCACGACGGCGGAAACGAAAAGCGTTTCCTTGCCTATGAAAGAATCGGTTCCTATTATGAGGTGATAGGCGTTGTCAGCCATCTCGCCGACATACTCGACGAGCTTCGAAAACATCTCCCCTGAGGAAACTTTCCCGAAGGTAGGGCTTACAAACTCCGCCGACTCCAAACTGTTAGGTTCTCCATCCGGCATATACGTTTATTCTATAACGGAAGCGTCCCTGAAAGCAAGGAAATTCCCCAAAAAAAAGGCCTTTTTATCTTTGGTGAAATTATCCGTAAAATCAAGATGTTACGGATAATTTTTTTGTGGCAACAGCGCCTTTTTTATGTTAGTATCATACGATTAAAATCGCGGAGGAAGGCGAAACCGATGAAAAAGGACGAGACAAAAGAAACCCCGGAAGAAACCAAAGGAACCCCGGTAAAAGAAGATTCGTCTTACGACGAAGATTCCATAAAGGTTTTGGGAGGTCTCGAAGCCGTAAGAAAAAGGCCCGCCATGTACATAGGCTCGACCGGAACCGCCGGGCTCCACCACCTCGTTTACGAGGTCGTCGACAACTCGGTTGACGAGGCGCTCGCGGGTTTCTGTAAAAACATAGACGTCTATGTC
>DASRUI010000016.1:0-57314 GCA_035655515.1 Thermodesulfobacteriota bacterium | reverse complement strand
ATTTCATGCCCGGATAGCTCAGCCGGTAGAGCAGAGGACTGAAAATCCTCGTGTCGGCGGTTCGATTCCGTCTCCGGGCACCATGGACATAAAGGGAAAGGGGGGTTGACGATTTCGTCAACCCCCTTTTTCTTGACCTTTGTTCGATTCGGGCTATAGTTTGAATCGGATTATTATGGCCTATAAGCTTCTATTCATAGTGATAGCCGGGATATCGTTTCTGATATTCGGCATGTTCGTCGTCGATGTCTTGCGTAGGCTCTATATGTCGAAGTTTTACGGATGGCTCGACGAGGCGAGAATCCGATACCGCATTCTGGCGCAATCGTTCATAAGCGGCTCGGAGAAAGAGAAAGGCCATTCCATAGAACTCTTCAGGAAGAAGCCCGGCACGGCGTCGGGATTCAGGTTCACTCAATTCGGGGCTTCGGTGGAGTTCAGGAGGTGATGGGGCAGGATGCGGAAAAACGGAAAAAGTAGGTAGTGGGTCATCGTTAGGCGCAGGGCACAGAAACTTTCCGTCTAATAGTATATTTACAACGATAGTTCTGGTGAAAAAGCAGAAAATAAATTAAAAAGTAGCTGTACAAGCATTTCCCCCAACCATTTTTATGTTGATTTTTTATTTTTTGGTGTTATACTATTATCCAATGAATTTTATGACATTATATGTGGTGGCATTTTGCTAATTTACTTTACTTAGGGTATGAATAATGTCAAAAAAAGAAAAGTTGCTATTAAAAGTCGAGAATGGACCGAACAATGTAACGATTGATATTTTATTAAGACTAATGAAATATTATGGGTTCATGCCAGAAAGGGCATCTGACGGTTATTTTTTCAAGAATGAGAAACTTAAAACTGAGAGTTTGCCACATGTTCCAATTCCGCATGGTAGAGAAAATAAAGTTAAACGGCCTTATATAAAAAAATGTTTAGAGGCGATCGAGCTTTTGAAAGAGAAAGAGTCGGAGGAATCAATATGAAGGATTTGAAATATTACTTGAAACTTGATTATAAAATGGATATAGAAGTTGAAGATGGGGTATTTTTTGCAAAATTCCCTGACCTTCCCGGTTGTATGGCAGATGGCGAATCATATGTTGAAGCTGCAAAAAAAGTTTTAAAGGTAAAAGACGAATGGCTTACGGTTGCTTTCAAGGAAGGATGGGTTATTCCAGAACCATCTACTGTTCCTCAAGTTAGTGGTAGGATTACATTGAGGACTACAAGGACTTTACATTCAAAACTTAGTGAGAAGGCATCTCAGGAGGGTGTTAGCATTAATCAGCTTATGAATAACATTCTTGCGGAAGGGATCGGAGTAAGTAAGGCATCCGATAAATTAGAATCAAAAGTAGAAGAAGTGATAAAAACAATAACGGCTTTGACGTATAGGCTTGGGACGGCATATCTGGTTGTTGATACATCTAAAGGACATCCGTTATCATCGGTAGAGCAATTGACAAATCAAGCATCAGGAAAGCTTCCGGTGATTTCAAGTTCATACGATGAGGCGCAAAGGGTTTATGAAAAAAGCGGAGGAATTGACGATGTACAATTTAATGAAGAATTTTCAAGCGGCGGACCACAAAGCAAACATTAAAAACAAATACTCGTAAAAGAGTAAAAATAGCGGAGGAACTAATGAAGAATATTTCGGATATTAGTATTATACAGACTAGGCTTTATGAGGCCGACGTTATCCCTTTTAAAAAGCTTCTTACGGCAACCAATCTGAAGAACTTGATGGCACCATTTGCTTTTACTCAAATTACGCCCATTGAAGACGACTCTAAAAATGTGGTGGGAATTTTAATGAAACTGGGCGAGTTTAAAACTGATGAGAGAGTTTATCCAATAGAAATGCTTGTAGTTGAGATAAATAAGATAGTAATAAAAATACTCGGAGATACTGCCATTGCAAATAAATTTTATAATCAGATTGCAAAATTACTGTCTGACATAGACCCTGATGGACAAATGCTTAAAAAAAGTCCTTTACTTATTGTTCCACAAACAACATGTGCTGTTTCTTTTGATTTTGATTACAGCGATATTTTCTCGAAAAAATTCACCTCTTTTATTAAAAAGCAAGCTACTAAAGCTTGTTCTTCATCTATTGATAATAAGGCAAAAGTTAATATAACGCCACATTCCTTGGCTTTTGAAATTACTTATCAAATAACGGATAATAGATTGCAGGGCAGTCGTGCAAGAATAGAATCTAAAGTTTTAAGAATGGAACCAAGAGTGGGTATTCCATTGAAAGAAAGGCATTTTTATACAGCAAGTCCTACTGATAGCGAAACACATCTGAAGTTGTTCTCAGAACTTGAAAAATATTTTGCTAAGCGAAAATAGTGGTGTGTGTAATTCCTTCTCAGAACTCCCTCTCGGGGGAGAGGGTAGAAAGCGAAGCAATCTCGCAAGAACCTGCACCGACCTTTCCAGTTCACCCTTCGACAGGCTCAGGACGAACGGGCAAAGCAATTTCGTAACAACCTTCGCCGCCCTTCAGTTCGGGAGCGCAATCTCGTTTTTATTCTTTTCCTTCCACGGGTCTTCCGTCGCTCTCAAGGCCTCGGAAAGGCTTTTGAAAAGCCTCTCCCTTTTCTTCTTGTCAACCACGACGGCGTTTTTGATTGTCTCGATTCCGACCCTCTGCGCCCACGCGTAAGTCCTTTCTCCGTATTCGGCCTCTTCCCTGTAATGCTGTAAAAACGCGCCAATAATCTCTATGACCTCTTCGGAAGAGGTTACCGGGGCGAGAAGCTCGGCTGATTTTAGCTTTATCCCGCCGCACCCCCCGACGTAGATTTCATATCCGCCCTGTATTCCGAGCACTCCGACGTCCTTTATCGAGAACTCGGCGCAGTTTCTCGGACACCCGCTCACCCCGATTTTTATCTTCGCCGGAGCAGTCAAACCCTCGAAGCGTTTTTCGATTTCAATTCCGAGGCCGAGGGAGTCCTGAGTTCCGTAGCGGCAAAACTTCGCCCCCACGCAGGTCTTTACGGTCCTTAAGGCCTTCGCGTAGGCGTGCCCCGAGGTCATGTCGAGGTCTTTCCACACGGAGGGCAGGTCGTCTTTTTTCACTCCGAGGAGGTCTATCCTCTGTCCGCCGGTCAATTTTACGAGAGCCACGTTGTATTTTTCCGCCACCTCGGCTATGCGCTTAAGGTCGCTCGCCGTGGTTACCCCTCCGTACATCCTCGGCACCACCGAAAACATTCCGTCCTTCTGGATATTCGCCTTCGCGCGTTCGTTCACGAGGCGCGAGGTCGGGTCGTCGTTGAATCCGGCGGGATTAATCATGGAGACGTAGTAATTAAGGGCCGGCCTGCATTTTTCGCATCCGACCGTTTCCCATCCGAGGGTTTCCATCACCTCCGCGACGGAGCGGAGATTCTTTTCTCTTATGTTTTTTATGACGTCCTCGCGCGAGTATTTCGTGCACTCGCAGATTCCCTCCGAGGATTTTTTGGAGCGGAAGCTCGAACCCAATATGCTTTCGAGAATACCTTCCACGATGCTTCCGCACCCGCCGCACCCGGTCCCCGCCTTGGTTTCGCGCGACACGTCCTCTTTGGTGAAGAGACCCTTTTTCTCTATGGCCTCGACTATCGTTTTTTTCGTTACCCCGTTGCAGCCGCAGACTATCGCGTTATCCGGCATATCGGCGATATGGCGGGACGCGATAACGTCCCCGAAGAGGAGCGTTTTTCTTCTTTCGGAAATGTCCGCGCCTTCGACGAGGTATTGGAAGAGGCGGCCCCCGTCGGCCGTGTCGCCGTAGAGGACCATGCCCTTAAGTTTTTTGTCTTCTATGAAGAGTTTTTTGTAAATCCTCCCGCCTTTGTCCGCGTATTCGATCGCGTCAGCGTTATCTTTGGCTTGAACGTCGCCCGCCGAATAAAGCTCTATGCCCGAGACCTTGAGTTTCACCGATACGGGGCTGTTTTTGAACATGAGCCTCGAGTCCGCGGCCAGATGGTTGGCCAGAACCCTTGCCTGCTCGAAGACCTGCACCACGAGGCCGAAGGTCGCGCCCCTGTGCTGGACGCATTCCCCGACCGCGTAAACAGACGGGTCGTAGGTCTGCATGGTGTCGCTCACCACGATTCCTTTTTCGCAGTATATGCCCGAGTTTTTTGCGAGTTCCATATTGGGCTTTATGCCGACGGCAACCACGGCCATGCCGCATTCGATTGTCGAGCCGTCCTTGAACCTTATGCCGTTTATTTTGTCTTCTCCGGTGAACTCCAAAGCCTCTTTTTCGAGGAGTATCTCCATTCCGGCCTTTTCGAGGTCTTCTTTGAGGTAGGCGGCCGCGATTGCATCTAACTGCCTTTCCATGAGCCTATTCATGAGGTGAACGACCGTAACGTGTTTTCCCATGGATAAGAGGCCTTTGGCCACCTCAAGCCCTATGAGTCCGCCGCCTATGACGACGGCGCGCTTGCAGTCATCGAGGGCCGCCGTAATCTTTTCGCAGTCCTCGACGTCGCGGAACGAGAATACGCCGCCCTTTTCCGCGCCCTTTATGGGCGGCATTATCGCGGTCGAGCCGGTCGCGAGGACGAGTTTGTCGTATTTGGTTTCTGTTCCGTCTTTCGCGATTACTGTGCGCTTCGCCCTGTTGATTTTTTCTATTCCGCAACCCGTAAGGAGTTTTATTCCGCGCTCTTTGTACCACTCCGGCGTATTCAGGGTTATGTCTTTAAGAGTCTTTTTTCCGCTTAGCACGTCGGTCAGGAGAACCCTGTTATAGTTGGTGTGTTTTTCCTTGCCGAAGACCGTTATGTTGTAGCGCTCAGGCGAGAATTTGATTATCTCCTCTATTGCGGCCGCCCCCGCCATTCCGTTGCCTATGACTACGAGTTCTTTTTTCATATCCTGCCCCCTTGTGTCCTTTCTATCTTTAATATATAAAGCAACTTCCGTGCCAAGGGCGTATATTGGCCGTAAATCGGTCTTTTATCGGCTGTTTGCCTAAAATTTAGGCATTGGAAGGCGTTTACGCGGCAGCGCGAGGGAATCGGCGTGTCATTGCATTATCGGGCCATTAAACAATTGACATGGTTTTTCGCCTTAGTGTAGTATATTGACTGGTTGTTTTTTATGGCGCATTGAAAATATTCAAAGGACCAAACATTTGTCATTTCGACCGGAGGGAGAAATCCGGCTTGTAAGTTCAAGATTTCTCCCCCCGTTTTAACGGGGGCTTCGGCTCACTTGCTCGAAATGACAGAGCCAATTCAAAGGAGTTTTTAAATGGGCACTTCCAATTCCAAGCGCATCATGAAAAAGGCTTTGGGCCTTATGCCCGGCGGAGTCAACAGCCCGGTCAGGGCGTTGAAGGCGGTCGGAGGCAATCCGCTTTTCATAAAAAAGGCCAAAGGCTCGAAGATATACGACGTGGACGGCAATTCCTACATCGATTACATAGGAAGTTGGGGACCCATGATACTCGGCCACGCGCACCCGAAGGTTACGTCCGCGCTTAAAAAAGCGTTAGAGCGCGGCACGAGTTACGGCGCTCCGACCGAGCTCGAGGTCGAACTCGCCTCTATGGTGGTCGAGGCCTTCTCTTCGATTGAGATGGTGAGGTTCGTAAATTCCGGCACCGAAGCCACGATGAGCGCCATAAGGCTCGCCCGGGCCTACACCAAAAGAGACAAGCTCATAAAATTCGAGGGCGGGTATCACGGCCACTCGGACGGGCTTCTGGTAAAGGCCGGAAGCGGCGCCGCTACCTTCGGAATTCCGGACAGTCCGGGCGTGCCGGCCGGCACGGCGGCAAACACCTATACGGCCGTTTATAATGATTTGGATTCTGTCCGAGCCATATTCGAGGCAGACCCCGAAGGCGTGGCATGCGTCATAATAGAGGGAGTGCCCGGCAATATGGGAGTTGTTCCTCCTAAAGAGGGTTTTCTCGAAGGCCTCTCGGAGATACTCGACCGCTTCGGCGCGCTTCTCATAATGGACGAGGTGATGAGCGGCTTCAGGCTCTGTTACGGAGGGGCGCAGGACGTTTACGGCATAAGGCCTGATTTGACGTGCCTCGGCAAGGTCATAGGAGGAGGGCTTCCGGTGGGGGCGTTCGGCGGGCGAAAAGAGATAATGGAGATGCTCTCTCCGTCCGGGCCTGTTTATCAGGCAGGAACTCTTTCAGGCAATCCGCTCGCCATGACCGCCGGCATAGAGACTCTTAAATTACTTAAGAAAAAAGGCGCGTACGAAAAACTTCTGGCCTCTTCCGCCGCGCTCTGCGAAGGCATAGAGAAGATAGCCAAGCGGCGCGGGGTCGGTTGCAGGGTTCAGAGGGCAGGGAGCATGTTCACCTTGTTTTTCACTCCGGACAAGGTCGAGAATTACAGTGACGCGAAAAAGAGCGATACCTCGAAATTCGCGGCGTATTTTTCGCGCATGACGAAGTCCGGAATATTTCTTCCGCCTTCCCAGTTCGAGGCCGTGTTCGTGAGCCTCGCCCATTCCAAGGCCGACTTGGAAAATACCCTTTCGGCCGTTGATAAGAGTTTAAGGGGGCTTTAGTAATGGCGGAACGCGAGCAGTGGGGAAGCAGGATCGGGCTCATACTCGCCATGGCTGGGAACGCCATAGGGCTCGGTAATTTTCTGAGGTTCCCGGTGCAGGCCGCGGATAACGGCGGCGGCGCCTTCATGATACCTTATTTCATATCCTTGATACTCCTCGGCATCCCCCTCATGTGGGTAGAGTGGGGGCTCGGACGCTACGGCGGAGCGCGTGGGCACGGCACGGCCCCCGGCGTATTCGACGCGATATGGAAACACCCCATAGCCAAATACATGGGCATACTCGGCATATTCCTGCCGCTCGTGGTGCTCGTTTATTATACGTATATATGCTCATGGACGCTCGCTTACAGCGTGTCGTCTTTACTTCATAAATTTCCGACAATAGATACTTTAAGCGCCGCTGTTTCGCCGCAGGAGTATCTTACGCCGTACGCTAATTATCTCGGCGCGTATATCGGAGACACCGGCGACGCGCTTTATCTGAATCCGCCTAAAGCAGCATACGTATTCTTCGCGATAACGCTTATCTTGAGCATGTACATATTATGGAAGGGCATATCGGGCGGAATAGAAAAATTCTGCAATATCGCGCTTCCGGCGATATTCGTAATCGGCGCCGTGCTTTTCGTAAGGGTTGTGACGCTCGATTCCCCGACCGATCCATCGATGACGGCAAGCAAGGCGTTTTCGTTTTTGTGGGAGCCGGACTTTAGCGGCATCTTAAACCCGAAGGTGTGGCTCGCGGCCGCGGGGCAGATTTTCTTCACATTGTCTCTGGGCATGGGCGCGATAATCACCTACGCGAGTTACGTAAAAAAAGACGAAGACATCGTGATGGACGGAATCGCCACCGCCGGGCTTAACGAATTCGCCGAGGTCATCTACGGCTCTACAATCGCGATCGGCGCGGCCGTCATATTCTTCGGTTTCGCCGGGGCTAAGGTCGCGGCGGGAGGGGCGTTCAAACTCGGCTTTATCAGCATGCCGGCCATATTCACGCACATGCCGGCGGGAACCTACTTCGGGTGCCTCTGGTTCTTTCTTTTGTTTTTGGCGGGGCTTACCTCCGTGGTCGCGCTTGCCCAGCCGGCCGTGGCGTTCCTTGAAGACGAATTGGGATTTTCGCGCCACCGCTCCGTCATCACGCTCGGAATATTTTTTGCCGTCTCGGTTTTGCTTCCTGCCTTCGTAAAAGGAAGCCTCGACGAACTCGACTTCTGGGCCGGGACGTTCGGATTGGTGTTCCTCGCGCTCTTCGAGGTCGTGCTCTTTTTCTGGGTATTCGGCGGAGAGAACGCGTGGGAAGAGGTCAATAGGGGCGCGAAAGTAAGAATACCGGGGATTTTCTACTACGTCACCAAATACATAACCCCGCTCTTCATACTCATGATTCTAATCGGCTGGGGATGGCAGGAATTGCCCGGCAAATTCGCGAGCAAGGATGCGGGCGTGTGGGCCGCGAGGGTTTATCTGATCGCGCTTCTCGCGTTGCACGTCGTTCTCGTCGAGGTCGCCTGGAAGAGAAGGAGGAATAAAAAGTCGTGAGTTTCAAGGCGTGGATATTTCTCATTCTCTCGTGGAGTTTTGTCGCGGGGCTTGTCTGTTTCAGTTTCTATCATATATTAGGCCCGAAGAAGCAGGGGTGACCTCCCCGCGACCCATGCTTCGCATGGGTACCCCGATTGCGCGGGGTACCCGCCCCATAGGGCGGGTCGGGCTCCGCACTCATAGTGTCTTAATTTGCGCAGGGGTATGCGCGCCGCAAGGATTTATTAATTCATCGTGCCGCCTTACTGATTGGCGGGTAGACTTTTTTGGGAAAAGGATTTTAAGGGAATTGCAAATGCGCATGATGTGCCGAGTGGGATCGCAGTTGATCCTTTCTGCAATGTTATTGTAACCGGGAAATCTTACAACGGCGCTAACTATGATTTATACACCGTCAAATACGCAGGCGGACCCGGGGGATGCAGGGATAATTTACCGTAAGTGTTTTAGTTTCTTTTTCGCCGTTTCTATATAAGAAGCGTAATAAATTTCCTTAGAAGATTTCTCGACGAATTTCTTGTAATTCTCTCCGGCCTTTTGATAGTTTCCGATTTTTTCATACGAAGAAGCGATGCCGAAGTATGGGGCGGGATATTGAGGATTTAGTTTTATAGCCTTCTCGTATTCCTGAATGGAGCCGGTATAATCGCCGAACATGGCGTGGATATTGGCGAGATTATTATATGCCTGCGCGTAATCGGCCTTTAACCCTATGGCTACGGAGTATTCCCGGATGGCATCTTCGTAACGGCCGAGGGTTTCGTAAACTTGTCCGATATTGTAATGGGCTTGAGGATGGTCGAATTTTTGAATTATTGCCGTCTTAAATTCTTCAAGCGCCTTATCGGTCAATCCCGACGTGGCATAAAGAGCTCCAAGACTATTATGAGCATCCGGAAAATCCGGTTGCAGTTCTATGGCGGTTTGATATTCTTTGACGGCGTCATTCATGTTGCCCAAATTGTAATAAACCAATCCGAGCCCATAATGATACGATGCATTCTCCGGCTCCAGTTCGGTGGCCGTCATGTATTCCAATAATGAATCATTAAATTGTTCCAGCATATAATAGGCGTTTCCGATATTATAGTGAGGCAGTGATTCATCGGATGCGATTTCTATTGCTTTTTTATATTCCTCAATAGCCTCATTTGTTAAACCTTGTTTTAAGTATGCGTTTCCGAGATTATTATGGCTGCGAAAATACTCAGGAAATAGTATTATGGCTTTTTTATACATTAAGATAGCCGCTATTGTTTGATCTCGATTATAATATTCAAGGCCAAGGGCGCGATAACCTCTTTCTTTATAAGGACTTTTTTTAATTGTATTCTCCCAAAATGATAATTCGTCTTTCCATTGGTAATTCCTATTATACGTTGCAACCCCTGAAGGAATGATAAAAAGCAGCAAAAAAACAAAGGCCATGGCTAACGAAAATGAATCGAAGGCGCATTCCCTTTTTTCCAAGTTAGTTGCCTCTCTTTTTTCTTCTGCCATGCGCGAGTAGTTAAAGGAACAGAAACGATAGACAAAGAATCTTTTGAAATACACGGGAGTCCCGTAGATGCTTTCTTAAGGGATATTACTCTTGATATGGCCTAAGTCCCAATGCATCTATTATGTCATTAAAAATCAGAGTAGCGCAACTTTTTTCTTGTCGATAATGTCAATTTTTCTGTGTAAAAACGAAGAAGTCATTATTCCGGTGACTGCACGATAAAGGTTGACAGAAATAAATTTTACTGGTAAATTTATTCATAAGATGTTTCTCGTTCATAACGAAAATCCAAGGAGGTAATTCAGATGGCGACGAAGAAAAAGGCTCCGGCGAAGAAGAAGGCAGCCGCAAAGAAACCGGCCAAGAAAAAGATGTCGCGCTGTTGCAAGTAATTGCGAGCATCAAACGAGTTTAAAAAAAGGGGGGCAAGCAATTGTCCCCCTTTCTTTTTGGTAAACGTATAAATCTCGTCAAATACTGCGGGAATAATAAAAAAGGGAATGTCCCGTCTTATTTTCGTAGGGCAGACCTTTAGAGCCTGCCCCCGCAATCTTAAGCGGGGGTCTGCGTCTTTAAGCAAAACTGAAATAGCAGGGCTGCCCCACCCTGCCCTCCCCAACAAGTGGGGAGGGAATAAGGTGAGAAAATTCATCATAAGCCCTGCCCTACATTGAAGACGAAAAAAAAGGAGCGTTAAGTGAAGGCCGCCTTTATGCAGACCTCTCCGGTATTCGGGGAGGTCGAAAAAAACGTCGAACGTGCCGTTAGAAAAATTACTTTGAAAAGTTTCGGAGGAGCGGACCTCATTGTCTTGCCCGAACTTTTCTCCACGGGTTATCAATTCAAGACAAAGGCCGAGGCGAGGAAACTCTCGGAAGACGCGCCTTCGGGGCCGACGACGAGAAGGCTCATCGAGGTTGCGAAGAAAACCGGTTGCCACGTTGTTTTCGGCATGGCCGAGAAGCACGGGAAAGACATTTACAACTCGGCTGTGCTCGTCGGACCCAAGGGTTTTATCGGCCTATACAGGAAGGCGCACCTTTTTCGGAGCGAGAAAAAGATTTTCACCCCCGGCAACACGGCCTTTAAGGTTTACGATATAGGCAAAGCAAAGGTCGGCATGATGATATGCTTTGACTGGTTTTTTCCGGAGGCCGCGAGGCGTCTCGCTTTCCTCGGAGCCGACGTCGTAGCGCACCCTTCGAATCTTGTTTTGCCTTATTGTCCGAAGGCCATGATAACGAGATGCCTCGAGAACAGGGTATTCGCAATAACCGCGAACAGGGTGGGCGTAGAGGCGAGGATAAAGGGAGAGCGGCTTGCCTTCATAGGCCAGAGCCAGGTGGTTTCGCCAAAGGGTGAGGTTCTTTGCAAAGCCGGAAAGACTAAACCCGAGTTCAAAATCGTCGAGATAAATCCCGAAGAGGCGAGGGATAAAAAAATTACGCCCTTAAACGATATTTTCAAAGACAGAAGAGTTGAGTTGTATTAGGGAGATGGGACTGTCCCGGATTTATGCGGGGTACCCATCGGGAGGATGGGCAGGGGACTGTCTCTCGAATTGAATTTATTTCGTCCGGCAATGCGATTTTCGCGTTATCCGCATTGTATACAGTATACTTTATCCTTGACAAACGGCCTGAGTTGTTTTATTTTCCTTGCTATATGTAGCCGGACAGAATAAACCGCAGGAGCGTCTCGTGCTTTCGACTTATCTACCGGTCCTTATAATGGCTGGCTACATTATCTTTGTCGTGTACGCGGTTTTATTCGTTAACCGCGTGCTGAGCCCGAGGAATCCCTACGCCAACAAGCTCTCCCCATGGGAGTGCGGCATGGAGCCGATCAGAGACGCCTCCACCGGGCACTTCAGGATTCACTTCTTCGTCATAGCCATCCTCTTCATAGTATTCGACGTCGAAACCCTCTTTCTTTTCCCATGGGCAGTCATAATCACCGATAAAGCCATATCGGTTCTCGTATTCGCGGAGATGTTCGTTTTTATAGGCATCCTCGCCGCGGGGCTTGTTTACGCGTGGGGCAAGGGCGCGCTGGATTGGATAAAATGACGAAGAGGAATCGCGCATGACCATAAAGGAAAACTCTTGCGAGGGCGTGGCGCAGTTCACGACCGTCGCGGGCATAGAGGAGTTCTTGAAGACGAACCCGGTATCCGACGCGGTCTTCAAGTGGGGACAGGCCTCCTCCATGTTCGTCATGACCTTCGGCCTCGCCTGTTGCGCCGTGGAGATGATTGCGGCCGGGTGCAGCCGCTACGACCTCGACCGCATGGGAGTCATATTCCGCCCCTCTCCGAGACAATCCGACGTGATAATAATAGCCGGCACAATGACGAAGAAGATAGCCCCGGCCATAAAAACGCTCTACGACCAGATGGCGGAGCCGAGGTGGGTCATAGCCATGGGCGGGTGCGCCTCGGCCGGAGGGCCTTATAACACCTATTCCGTGGTGCAGGGAACGGACCTCGTCATTCCGGTCGATATCTTCGTTCCGGGCTGTCCTCCGAGGCCCGAGGCTCTCATATACGGGTTTTTACAGCTTCAGGCAAAAATAAAAAGCGACAAGTCGCGTCTCGTGGTGAAACGGTAATCAGGGTTCTCCCCTTTTTTAAAGGGGCAGGGCTCTTCCGCTCCGCCTTACTGATTGGCGGACGGACGAAGCCATTGCAACGGGAAGCGAGGGGATTCATGGACAGCGCTAAAGAACTATTGATAATAAATACGGTAAGAGCGCGGTTCGGGACCGTGGTGTCGGATGCCTTTGTGTCCAAGGGTGAGATAAACCTCTCCATAGACAAGGGCTCGCTTCTTGACGTCTGCCGTTTTCTCAAAAGCGAATCCGATTTGCAGATAAACTACGTCTCCGACATATGCGGGGTGGACTATCATCCCGAAACGCCGAGATTCGAGGTGGTCTATAACCTCGTGAGCGTAACGAGAAAGATAAGGCTCAGGCTTAAGACAAGGCTTTCCGACGGCGAGACCATTGATTCCGTAACAGCGGTGTGGCGCGGCGCGGATTGGCCTGAGAGAGAAACCTACGACATGTATGGAATCGTATTCGACAATCATCCGAATCTAAAACGCATATACATGCCCAAGGATTGGGAAGGTTTCCCTTTAAGAAAGGATTACCCGCTTAAGGGTTATAAAGACCAATATAACCCTTTTGGCGAAGAAAAGAAAAAGTAAGGCCGGCTTATTCCAATGAACGATACGGAGATAATCACAAAAGAATTCACGTTAAGTCTCGGTCCCCAGCATCCGGCGGCGCACGGAGTCCTGCATCTGATACTCGACATGCAGGGCGAGGTCGTAATGAGGGCAGAGCCGGACATAGGTTACCTTCACAGGGGCACGGAGAAGATAGCCGAGAACCTCCTTTATCACCAGTTCGTCCCTTACACGGACAGGCTCGATTACTGGTGCGCCATGAGCAACAACCTTGCTTACGTGCAGACGGTCGAGAAGCTCATGGGAATAGGCGTGCCGGACCGCGCCAAGTATCTCCGCATGATAACGGCCGAGCTTTCAAGGATATCAGGCCATCTCGTGAGCGTCGGCGCGTGGGGCATTGATTTGGGCGCCATGACCGTTCTTCTTTATACGTTCAGGGAGAGGGAGATGATACTCGACCTTTTCGAGATGCTCTGCGGCGCGAGGATTACAGTGAGTTATCTCCGCGTCGGCGGGCTTCGCTACGACGCGACAAAGGAGTTTGAGGAGCGGTGCGCCGAGTTCTGCAGACTCTTCCCCGGAAAGATAGACGAGTACGAGAGGCTTTTAACCGGGAACAGGATATGGATACAGAGAAATAAGGACGTCGGGGTGATATCGGCGGAGAACGCCGTTGACTACGGGCTTTGCGGCCCGGTTCTCCGCGGAAGCGGCGTTAATCGGGATTTGAGGAAGGACGAGCCTTATCTTTTCTACGACAGGGTGGACTTCAATGTGCCGCTCGGCGAAAATGGCGATTGTTTCGACCGTTATACGGTAAGGGTGGAGGAGATGAGGCAGTCCGTGAAGATAATAGAGCAGTGCCTGAAGCAGATGTCTTCCGGCGCGATTAACGTGGACATGCCGGAGGTCGTGCCGCCTCCGAAGGCGGACGTTTACAAGAACATGGAGGCCCTTATCCATCACTTCAAGTACGTCTCTTCCGGGTTCAAGGTGCCGAAGGGCGAGGCGTATTCCGCGGTCGAGTCCCCCAAGGGGGAACTCGGTTTCTATATCGTGAGCGACGGAAGCGAAAAGCCTTTCAGGATAAAGATAAAGGTTCCGAGTTTTTCGAACCTTCAGGCCATGGACCTCATGACGAGAGGGCATTATCTCGCGGACGTCATAGCCGTCATATCGAGCCTCGACCCCGTGTTCGGAGAGTGCGACAAGTAGGGCGGTTATTTTTACGTAGGGCAAGGCTTTAGCCTTGCGTAAAGATGCAGACCTAAAGGTCTGCCCTACGAAAACAAACAATGACGAATGACGGTTATTGATTTTTATCTGTAATCCAAATGGAATAAGGCAATTATGCTGAGCGAAAAAATGATCGAAGAGATAAAAAAGATTCAGGCGAGATACCACTCGAAAAAGTCCGCCTGTATGGCCGCGATGCAGTCCGTCCAGCGGGAGAAGGGTTTTCTGTCGAAGGACGACATGGCGGACGTGGCAAAGCTCCTCGAGATGGAGCCGGTGGAGGTCGAGGAGGTCGGGGCTTTTTACACGATGTATAACGTCGAGAAGCCGGTCGGCAGGAACCACGTGCAGGTCTGCAGAAATCTTTCGTGCTCGCTTCTCGGCGCCGAGCATCTCGTGCGTCACATGGAAAAGACGCTCGGCATAAAGACGGGGCAGACCACAAAGGACGGCAAGGTGACGTTATCGCTCGTCGAGTGCCTCGGAAGTTGCGGCACGGCTCCGATTATGCAGATAAACGACGATTATTACGAAGGCCTCACCGAAGAAAAAGTAACGGGCATACTGAGAGGTCTTAAGTAGGCTGATGGAAAAGACTCTTCTTAAAAACGTGGGTAAGCCCGACTCCCTCACCATAGGCGCGTATCTCGCAGGAGGCGGTTACAAGGCCGTCGCGGACGCGTTCAAGATGACTCCCGACGAACTTATCCAGCGTATCAAGGATTCCGGCTTAAGGGGCAGGGGAGGAGCCGGTTTTTCGACGGGCCTTAAGTGGAGTTTCATACCAAAGGATCCCACCCTCGCCAAATACCTCTGCTGTAACGCCGACGAGGGCGAGCCCGGCACGTTCAAGGACAGGGTCATAATGGAGAACGACCCGCACCTTCTCATCGAGGGCATGATAATAACGAGCTACGCAATAGGCGCCGGCACGGCTTACATATACATAAGGGGAGAGTTCGCGCGGAGCGCGAAGATTCTCGAACAGGCGATTCTTGAGGCCTATGGCAAGGGATACCTCGGTAAAAATATCTTCGGGAGCGGCTTTTCGCTCGATATGCACGTGCACAGGGGTTTCGGAGCCTACATCTGCGGCGAGGAAACCGCGTTGCTCGAGTCCATAGAGGGATTAAGGGGCCAGCCGAGGAAAAAGCCGCCGTTCCCCGCTTTAAGCGGCCTTTACGCAAAGCCGACCGTCATAAATAACGTCGAGACATTGGCCTGCGTGCCTTTCATAATATCCAAGGGCGCGAACTGGTTTAAAACCATAGGGCCCGAAAAAAGCCCGGGCCCGAAACTCTACTGCGTAAGCGGGCACGTGAATAAGCCGGGCATCTTTGAGCTTCCGATGGGCACGCCTTTGCGCGAGATAATCTATGATCACGCGGGAGGCGTAAGGCACGGAAGAAAATTCAAGGCGGTAATACCCGGAGGCGTGAGCGCGCCGCTTCTTATCGAGAAGGATCTGGATACGCCCATGGATTTCGACTCCCTCGCGCAAAAAGGCACCATGCTCGGAAGCGGAGGGGTCATAGTCATGGACGAAACGACTTGCATGGTCAAGACCGCTTACATAATAAACCGCTTTTTCAGCCACGAGTCCTGCGGCAAATGCACTCCATGCAGGGAAGGCACGACGTGGATGACCAAGATATTAAGGCGTCTCGAGTCCGGCACCGGAAGGCAGGGAGACGTGGAGCTTTTGGAAGACCTCTGCGGAAATATATTCGGAAGGACGTTCTGTCCCTTGTCTGACGGCGCCGTGATGGCCCTTCGCGGCGCGCTTAAAAATTTCAGGGAAGAGTTCGTGTATCACGTAGAAAATAAGAAGTGCATGGTGTAAGGACAGGGTAGAGGTAAAGGGTAAAGAAGAAGCAATGGTTTTATCTTTTTCTTCCTCTCCCCTTTGGGGCGAGGGGGGACTTAGGGGTTATAGGAAAAGAAAATTAAAGACCCCTCACCTCAATCCTCTCCCCGTCGGGGAGAGGAGGTAAAGACAAAAGGGTAAAGGTAAAGGGAATCGGCAGATGATAACTTTAAAGATAAACAATAAAGAGATAACCGTGAATGACGGCACGCTTATTCTGGACGCGGCCAAAGAAGCCGGATTCGACATCCCGACCTTCTGCTATCAGGCTCGGATATCCGGACTCGGAAGCTGCAGGATGTGTCTTATAGAGATAGAGGGGCAGAAAAAGCTCCAACCCGCGTGCATAACCCCGGTAATACCCGGCGTGAGCATACTTACCGAGTCAAGCTCGATTTCGTCTATGAGAGCGGCGATGCTTGAGTTTCTCCTTTCGAACCACGCCCTCGATTGCCCGGTCTGCGACAAGGCCGGCGAGTGCGAGTTGCAGGACATGGTTTACAAGCACGGGCCGAGGAACGGAAGATTCGACGAGGTCAAGATACGCTTCCACGAGGAAGATTACGTTTTAAGTCCGGTCATAGTGAAGAACTCCAACCGCTGCGTCCAGTGCACGAGGTGCGTCCGGGTCTGCAGGGAGATTGTCGGAAGGGGAGTTCTGGGTGTCATGGGCAGGGGCGCGCATCAGGAGGAGACGAGCTTTTGGAAGACCGAACTCGACTGCGACCACTGCGGCATGTGCATAGAGGTTTGCCCTGTAGGGTGCTTTATGAGGCGGCCTTACAGGTACAAGGCAAGGCCGTGGGATTTGAAAAGTTCCGCCACGGTCTGCCCTTATTGCGCGACCGGTTGCAGGATAACCGTCGAGTCCCGTAACGGAGAGGTGGTGCGCTCCATAGCGCGCAATTCCAACGGATTCAACGCGAACATGCTTTGCGCGAGAGGCAGGTTCGGTTACGACATAAGCAACAACGCCGACAGGCTCACAACGCCTCTTTTGAAGGTCGGCGTCAGGTTCGAGCCGATATCGTGGGCGAGGGCGATAGAGGTTCTTAAGGAAGCCCTCATGAGGCCGGCCCCGGAAAAGGTCGGAGGCGTCGCCTCGGCGCGTCTTACGAACGAGGAACTCTACCTTTTTCAGAAGCTTATGAGGCAAGTCGTAAAGACGCCTAACGTGGATTCTTCTTCAAGGTGGGACGCCTCGGCCGTCGCCTCGTTCATATCGGCCACGGGCATGGCCGAAGGCCCTTCCGCCGTTTACGAGTGCATGGACTCGGACATGACTTTCATAGTCGGCTCCCAGATATCGGATGAAAATCCGGTTACCGATTACATAGTAAGGTATGTTTCGGCGAGCGCGAGGAAGGCCGTGGTCATAGCGTCTCCGCGCTCCATGAAGCTGGATTCCTCGGCGCATTTGAGGATAAGGCATCTTCCGGGACGTGTCGGAAGCCTTCTCCTCGCGGCGGTCTCTTTGCTTAATAAGGACAATTCCGCCAAGTTGAGCGCCGTAAAGGGCATGGAGGCAATAAATGCCGCTTCGATCGAAGAACTCTTGCAGACATGCGGCGCCGAAGCCCCGGACGTAAACGCCCTTATAGAGCGTTTCAAAAGAGCCGAGACGATAAGCATCATGGCCGGCACGGACTTTCTAAGATATAAGGAAGGCTCTTTCGCGTTAGGGCTTCTTATCGCTTCACTCAAGGCGATGGGCAAGAAAATCAGGGTATTGCCGCTTCTCGACAGGTCTAACCAGAGGGGCGCCTGGGACATGGGAGTAAGTCCGGTTTTCGGCCCCGGCTACGAAGCCGTGTCGCGGGGGATGTCGTGCGGGGAGATGTTGGAGAAAGCGGCATCGGGAGAGATGGACGCTATGTACGTCGTCGGAGAGGACATAGCGGCGATGTACCCGGACGAGGCCTTTGCCGGGGGCGCCCTTTCAAAGGTCAAGTTTTTGGCGGTGCAGGCGAGTTTCATGACGGAGACCGCGAAGTTGGCGCATCTTATATTGCCTTCGGCCGTGTTCGTCGAAAGAAGCGGCACCGTGACGAATCAGGAAGGACGTATTCAGGCGGTTTATCCGCTTGTCAAGCCCCCGGGCGATGTTAAGACGGATTTCGACATAATAGCCTCTCTTCTCGATGCCGCGGCTTCGATGACCGTCGGTTCGAGCGCTTCGGTTTTCGAGGAGATAAAAAAACAAGTCTCGTCTTACGCCGGAGCGGAGATATCGGCGGGCGGCGCCAAGGGCGTCATGGTAAAGGCTTCGGATAAAAGGCTTTCCGGCGCGGGGGATAAACCGGAGCCGGGCGTTCCGTTCAAGACCGACAAGGTCAACTCTTATATTCTCGTTACGGGAAATCACCTTTATTATTCAGGCAGACTTTCAAGCAGGTCGTCCATACTCAGCGGGCTTCTTAAGGAGCCTGTTGTCGAGATAAGCAAACTCAGGGCCGACGAGGCCGGCCTTTCGGACGGAGACAAGGTCATTGTGAGCGGAAACGGATTCAGCGCCAAGTTCGCGTTGCGGGTCAAGGCGAATTCCATGAAAGACGTTTGTTTCATACCGGAGAATTTCAATGACGCTCCGGTGAACAGATTTTTCAGAAAAGGCGAACCTATACCGGTCGTCAACATAGCGGGTTTCAAGGAATGACTAATATGCCCTTGAAAGTAAAAGGAGGCGTTTTATGGTAGATCCGAAAATACTCGGGAACATCCCTTTCTTCACCGAGCTTAACGATAAAGAGCGCGAGGTGGTCGCGAAGATGCTCGGAAAGAAAGAGTACAAGCGCGGCGAGACTATATTTTCAGAGAGCGAGGACGGAGAATCGCTTTACGTGCTTAAAAAAGGCGAGGTAAAGGCCTGCAAGGTCTCTCCCGACGGGGAACTATTCACGTTGACCCTCATGAAAGAGGGGGAGATATTCGGAGAGATGAGTTTTCTCGACGGAAGGCCGCGTTCCGCCACCGTCGTCGCGGTCTCCGACATAGAGGTTTTGGTTCTTGAGAGGAAAGACTTCGAGAGGGTGGTGGAAACCCACCCGTGGATAGTGTATAAGCTCATGCGGAACGTCGTTTTTACCGTGCATTCCATAGTGCGCGGCATGAACACGCGCTACATGGAGATGATAAACTACATGTGGGGAAGAAAGAGATAAGACAGGCATGACAATGGATACGGCGGTATTGACAGAGGTCGTCATAATCATCGTAAAGGTGATGATAGTGGCCGGAGTGCTCTTTAACCTTCCCATACCTCTTACGTGGATAGAGAGGAAGGTGGCAGGGCACATACAGTCGAGGCTCGGGCCCTTCAGGGTCGGCCCGCACGGCATACTCCAGCCCGTCGCCGACGGAATAAAGATGCTCCTCAAGGAGGACATCGTTCCGGAAAAGGCCGATAAGTTTCTTTTTAAGATCGCGCCCCTCATAGCGCTTGTGCCGATGTTCTTGATATTCGTCGCGATGCCGTTCGGGGAATCCGTTAATCTTCCCTACGTGGATAAAGAGATAACCCTCTACATCTCAGACATGAACATGGGGATTTTATACGTGCTCGCGGTTTCCGGCCTTTCGGTTTACGGATTGATGTTAGGAGGGTGGGCATCGAACAGCAAGTACGCCCTTCTCGGAGGGCTTCGTTCCGCGGCCCAGATGATCAGTTACGAGGTGTCCCTCACGTTCGCGGTGATAGGGGTCGTGATGATATCAGGCTCCCTCTCCCTATTGGACATCGTAAGGAGCCAATACGGAGGGGTATTCCATTGGAACGTGTTTTACCTTCCGGTCGGGCCTGTTTGGTTCGTGATATTCGTGATAGCCGGGATGGCCGAGATGAACAGGATTCCGTTCGACCTTCCCGAGGACGAGGGCACTCTCGGGGCGGGGTTCCACACCGAATACAGCGGCATGAGGTTTTCGTTCTTCGCCATGGCCGAGTACATCGCCATGACCTCCATCGCGGCGCTTACGACCATTCTTTTCCTCGGCGGCTGGGACGACCCGTTCGGCACGGGGATTTTGCCGGGGATATTCTGGCTCATGGGCAAGGTGGCGGTGTTAATCTACTTTTTCATGTGGATAAGGTTTACCATACCGCGCTACCGCTATGACCAGCTCATGAACATAGGGTGGAAGATATTGATACCGGTCTCGATGGCGAACATTCTCGTTACCGGATTCTTAAAGATATGGGTGCCATGAAAAAACCTTTCGGCATAGCGGATTTGATAAAGAGGATATTCTTCTTGGATTTTCTGAAGGGGCTTTCCACTACCTTCCGGCATAACGTGTCGAGGAGCGTAACGCTTCGCTATCCGGACGAGGAGAAGTGGGTGCCGTACAGGAGGTTTAGAGGCAGGCACACGTTGAACAGGGACGAGAGAGGCAAGGAACTCTGTGTCGCGTGCGAACTTTGCGTCAAGGCCTGCCCGACCAACTGCATAACGGTGGTGCCGGTCGAGGACAAGAACGGAAGAGGCATATCCGACAGGGTAGCGGCGGTCTGGACGGTAAACCTCGTAAGGTGCCTTTTCTGCGGATACTGCGAGGACGCCTGCCCGACGACGGCCGTCCGGCTCGGCAGGGACTTCGAGCTTGCCTGCTCCGACAAAAGTTGCACGTTTTTCACGAAGGAAGAACTGCTCGTGCCTCAGCGCACCCCGGAGTATTTCAAGGGAGGCGTCATCGTGAAGGCGCGGCTCGGCAGGGATAAGATTAAAGGCGTGCCGGTCATAGTGCCGTATTTTGAAGAACAAAAGCCCGATTGGTGGTTAAAGGCGAAGTAGTTTCGTTTTCCTCTTTTTCAAAGGGGCCGGGCTCCACGACCCATGCTTCGCATGGGTACCCCGGTAAAGCATTGCAACGGGAAGCGGGAATTGCGGGATATATGGAAAAATTATTCTTTATAATGTTCGCGGTTACCGCGGTAGTCGCGGCGCTGGCGGTGATAAGCCTGAAAAACCCGGTGCACGGCGCCCTCGCGCTCATGGTGACGTTTTTTCAGGTGGCGTGCATATTCGTGCTTCTCCGCGCGCCTTTCCTCGCGGCGGCGCAACTTTTCATATACGTCGGCGCGGTCATGGTGCTTTTCCTCTTCGTCGTTTTGGTGTTGGACATGGAAAAAGCGGCGCTTGAGGTCTTCCCGCGGCTTAACAGGTGGTTCGCCTACGTGGTGAGCCCGCTCGTCGCCATCGAGTTTTTTATCGTAATATGGGGCAGCGCCTTTAAAGACATGTTGCCCCCGACCTCCGCCGAGACCTCGGTCAAAGAGTTCGGCAAGGCCCTTTTTACCGATTATCTTCTTCCGTTCGAGGTTGTTTCGGTGCTTTTGCTGGCCGCGATGGTCGGCGCGATAGTCATGGCGAAAAAGAGGTGGAACTGAGGTTATGATTCCAGTTACGTGGTATATGGCGCTCGGGCTCGCGCTTTTTGTCATAGGGGCGTCCGGGGTGCTGCTCAGGAAGAATATAATAATAATGCTCATGAGCGTCGAGCTGATGCTCAACTCGGTGAACATAAACCTCGTGGCGTTTTCGTACTATCTCGGCGACATGAGGGGGCAGATGTTCGCGGTTTTCACCATAACCGTAGCCGCGGCCGAGGTCGCCGTTGCCCTGGGCATATTGATAGCGCTCATGAGGCAACGCAACGTCTTCAATGCCGACGAAATGGATTCTTTGAAAGGGTAAGCATGGAGTTTCTTCTCGATTTGCCTATTATTAAAGGCCATATCCTGAGCGTCATAATATTCCTGCCGCTTCTGGCCGTCGCCCTGCTTCTTTTCGTGAGAAACGACTCGGCCTCGCGCTGGATAACGCTCGCGGCGCTTGTCGCGGACTTTATCCTTACCATACCCCTTCTCTTGCGTTTCGACAAGGGAACCGCCGCAATGCAGTTCGTCGAAAGAGGCGAATGGATACCGAGCCTTAATATCGAGTACTACCTCGGAATAGACGGTATAAGCGTTCTCTTCATGTTCCTTACCGGCCTCATCGGGTGGATATGCGTTTTGGCCTCGTGGACGTCAGTTGATAAGCGCGTAAAAGAGTTCATGATAACGCTCCTCGTTATACAGGCCGCCATGATGGGGGTTTTCGCCTCGCTCGACTTCTTCCTCTTCTACATATTCTGGGAGGCCATGCTCATACCGATGTATCTCATAATCGGGGTTTGGGGCGGGCCGAGGAGGGTTTACGCGGCGATTAAGTTCTTCCTCTACACGCTTGCCGGAAGCATACTCATGCTCGTCGGCATCATCGCCCTCTATTTCGCCTCCGGAGGGACGTTCGACATACCGCTTCTCATGACAAAGCAATACGCCTTCGGCTTTCAGGCGTTCGTGTTTATTTTGTTCTTCATCGCCTTCGCCATAAAGGTTCCCATGTTTCCGTTCCACACTTGGTTGCCGGACGCGCACGTTGAGGCTCCGACCGCCGGAAGCATCATACTCGCCGGAGTGCTTCTGAAGATGGGCGCGTACGGATTTCTGAGGTTTTCGCTCCCCATGTTCCCCGACGCGAGCATTTATTTCGCCACCCCCGTCATAATCCTTTCCATAATAGCCATAATATACGGGGCGTTCCTCGCTCTTTCGCAGGAGGACATGAAAAAACTCATCGCCTATTCGAGCGTGAGCCACATGGGCTTCATCACCTTGGGGTTATTTCTTTTCAACAAGAACGGGGTCGAGGGCGGCATACTTCAGATGTTCAACCACGGCATAACGACAGGGGCGCTGTTCCTCTGCGTCGGGTTGATATACGAGAGGACGCACACGAGAAATCTCAAAGACTACGGATGGGTGGGAAGGCTCATGCCTGCTTACGCGGGATTTCTCTTTATCTTCTCTCTGGCGTCTCTGGGATTCCCGGGCACTAACGGATTTATCGGAGAATTCCTGATATTCGTAGGCGCGTACGCGAGCTATAAGTTTTATTTGTTATTCCTTCTTGCGGGCATAGCGCTCGGCACGGCTTACATGCTTTCCATGTATCAGAGGGTATGCTTCAGCTTCGACACGGCTCAAGCGGAGCCCGGCGACGGCGCGGGGCGGGGCTGCGTCTGCGACATAAACCTGAGGGAAGCCGCGGCTCTCGTCGCGTTTACGGTGTTCGTATTCTGGGTTGGTTTGTGGCCCGCAAGTTTTCTTGACGTGATGCGCGTATCGGTCGCCAATCTTCTGGAGCAGGTAACGGGCGCGCCCGTGGCGGGCTTTTAAGGTTACTATCTTTCACAAAGAGGTCAGGGGGATTTAAGGCATGGAGTTTCTTCTCGATCTGCCTATGATTCAAGACCATATCTTGAGCGTCATAATATTCCTGCCGCTTCTTGCCGTGGTCGCGCTTCTTTTCGTGAAAAATGCTTCGGCCTCGCGCTGGATAACGCTCGTTGCTATGGTGGCGGACTTTATCCTTACCATACCTCTTCTCTTGCGCTTCGACAGGGGAACCGCCGCAATGCAGTTCGTTGAAAGAGGCGAGTGGATACCGAGCCTTAATATCGAGTACTACCTCGGAGTGGACGGTATAAGCGTGATATTCATGTTCCTTACCGGCCTCATCGGGTGGATATGCGTTTTGGCCTCGTGGACGTCGATAGAGAAGCGCGTAAGACAGTTCATGATAATGCTCCTCTTGATGCAGGCGGCCATGATGGGGGTTTTTGCCTCGCTCGACTTCTTCCTCTTCTACATATTCTGGGAGGCCATGCTCATACCGATGTGTCTCATAATCGGGATTTGGGGCGGCCCGAGGAGGATATACGCGGCGATCAAGTTCTTCCTTTACACATGGGTCGGAGGCAAATTCATGCTTGTCGGCATCGTAGCCCTTTATTTCACCTCCGGAGGGACGTTCGACATACCGCTTCTCATGACAAAGCAATACGCCTTCGGCTTTCAGGCGTTCGTGTTTATTTTGCTCTTCATCGCCTTCGCCATAAAGGTTCCCATGTTTCCGTTCCACACTTGGCTGCCCGACGCGCACGTCGAGGCTCCGACCGCCGGAAGCATCATGCTCGCCGGAGTGCTTCTGAAGATGGGCGCGTACGGATTCCTGAGGTTTTTGTTCCCCATGTTCCCCGACGCGAGCATTTATTTCACAACCCCCGTTGCAATCCTTTCCATAATAGCCATAATATACGGGGCGTTCCTCGCTCTTTCGCAGGAGGACATGAAAAAACTCATCGCCTATTCGAGCATAAGCCACATGGGCTTCATCACCATGGGGTTATTTCTTCTTAACAAGAACGGGGTCGAGGGCGGCATGCTTCAGATGTTCAACCACGGCATAACGACAGGGGCGCTGTTCCTCTGCGTCGGGTTGATATACGAGAGGACGCACACGAGAAACCTCAAAGACTACGGATGGGCGGCAAGGCGCATCCCGATTTACGCGGTGTTTTTGTTGATATTCTCTCTGGCGTCTCTGGGATTTCCGGGCACTAACGGATTTATCGGAGAATTTCTGATACTCGCGGGTGCGTACGCGAGCTATAAGTTTTATTTGTTCTTCCTTTTCGCGGGCATAGCGCTCGGCGCGGCTTACATGCTTTCCATGTATCAGAGGGTAAGTTTCGGGCAATCGCACGCGGAGCATGGCGATGAATCCGGCCATGGGGAGACGCACGGCCACGGCGATGTCCGCGACATAAACCTGAGGGAGGCCGCGGCTCTCGTCGCGTTTCTGGTGTTCGTATTCTGGGTTGGTTTTAGGCCCATGAGTTTTCTCAACGTGATGCACGTATCGGTCGCCAACTTGCTGGCGCAGGTAACGGGCGCGCCCGTGGCGGGTTTTTAAGGAGACATGATGACAGGCGTCGGCGTAATAGGCATAAAAGACGTACTCGCGATAAGCCCGGAGATTGCGGTGGCGGGAGGGGCGAGCGTGCTTCTTTTGCTCGACCTCCTCTTGGGCGAAAAGAGGCGGATTGTTACGGCTACTCTCGCGTTTTTGCTGGTAGTCGCCGCGGCCGTCGGCTCGGCCTGCATTTTCGCGTCCGATATTTCCGGCGGCACGTTCTTTTCAGGGATGTTCGTCGCGGACGACTACTCGACGTTCTTTAAGTTCGTTTTTTACTTCGCGGCCGTCCTTACGATACTTATTTCTTTCCGGTACATGAAAGACGACGACGCGAACTCCGGCGAATACTACGTCCTCATGCTTTTTTCGTTAAGCGGCATGATGGTCATGGCGTCGGGGGCGGATCTCCTTTCCATATACATAGGTCTGGAGCTCATGAGCATACCGGTTTACGTTCTCGCCGGCTTCGCTCATAACGATTCGCGCTCGAGCGAGGGCGCGATGAAATACGTGATACTCGGCGCGTTCTCTTCGGGGATACTGCTTTACGGGATTTCCTTCATCTACGGGCTTACGGGAACCACCGAACTCCACGCCGTCGCCTCCGCCCTTACGCCCGAGGTTTTAAAGAACCCCTCGCTCAGCATAGCGCTGGTTTTGCTGGCGTGCGGTTTCGCCTTCAAGGTGGCCGGAGTGCCGTTTCACATGTGGGCGCCGGACGCATACGAGGGAGCGCCGACGCCGATTACGGGTTTCATATCGGTCGCGAGCAAGGCCGCCGCGTTTTCCGCCATGATAAGGGTTTTCATGGAAGGGCTCGGCCCGGCCTACGATAAGTGGTTCGTGCTTATCGCGGTCGTGAGCGTCGCGAGCATGTTCTACGGAAACATAACCGCGATAGCGCAGTCGAACATTAAAAGGATGCTCGCCTATTCGAGCATAGGCCACGCCGGCTACGCGCTTTTGGGCGTGCTTGCGGGAACCGGCGAGGGCGCCGGAAGCGTCATGTTCTATTCCCTCGTTTACGTGTTCATGACCCTCGGCGCGTTCGCGATAGTGATTATCCTGAGAAAAGAAGGCAGGCAGGGGGAAACAATCGAGGATTACGCGGGGCTCTCGAAGACCCATCCGCTTCTGGCGTTCCTCATGATGATATTCATGTTTTCCCTGGCCGGCATTCCGCCTACCGCCGGGTTCATGGGCAAGTTCTACGTCTTCATGGCCCTAATCCATAAAGGCATGATAGGTCTCGCCGTGGCAGCGGTGGTCATGAGCGCGATAGCGGCGTATTTTTACATAAGGGTAATCATGCTCATGTACATGAAAGAGCCGGCCTTCGTTCACGAGACGGCCCCGAGCAAGGGAGTGTCTTACGCCCTGGCTGTCTCGATGGTTATGGTATTGGCTTTGGGAGTGTATCCGAACCACGTCATAGAATTCGTCCGTATGGCCTCAAGCAAGGCGTTCGGACTTTAAGGTATTCTTGTTTACGTAACTCAGGGCTTTAGCCCTGATACACGTCAGCCCTTCCGCCTCAGGCGGAGGGCTGAGTTACAAAATCTCCGCGCAATGACTGTCATTGAGCGGGTCTTTGAGGTAATCTCGGAATAAGGGTGGGCGCATGGAATTTCAAACCATAGTTTCGATAAAGCCTCTTTTAGCCGTTTTAGTGTCGGGCATATCGGTCGCCTTGATTGTGGCGTCCGGAAAATACCCGAACCTGAGAGAGGGCTGGAGTTTTGCCGCGGCCTTGGTAAAATTCGCGTTGATAGTATCCATGCTCCCGTTGATACTTTCCGGCGCGGTCGTCGAGTACACGGTATTTACCGTTTTACCCGGGATAGAGTTGAAGTTCAGGGTGGACCCCTTGGGCATATTCTTCGCTTTGAGCGCCTCTTTCCTCTGGATTATAGCCACGGCCTATTCCATAGGCTACATGAGGTCCCTTAACGAGCACTCCCAGACGAGGTTTTTTTCCTGTTTCGCCATAGCCCTTTCTTCGGCCATAGGCGTCGCGTTCGCCGCGAATCTCTTTACCCTGTATCTCTTTTACGAGTTGTTGAGCGTAATGACCTATCCGCTCGTCGCGCACCACGAGGACAAGGACGCGTGGGAGGGCGGCAAAAAGTACGTCGTCTATCTCGTAGGTCTCGCGAAGGTGTTTTTGCTTGCCGCGATAATCATGACCTACATGATAACCGGGACCCTCGATTTTCAGCCGGGCGGCATATTCACGACCGAGATGCCGAGGCTACTGGTCACCCTTACCTACATATTCTTCCTCATAGGTTTAGCCAAGGCCGGCATGATGCCGTTCCATAATTGGCTTCCTTCCGCCATGGTCGCGCCCACGCCCGTCAGCGCTCTCTTGCACGCGGTCGCTGTCGTTAAGGTAGGGGTGTTTTCGGTGGTGAGGATAATGCTCTTCGTGTTCGGGCTGGACGTCATGAGTTACTTCGGGCTCGGACTTCCGACCGCGCTCTTCGCGTCTTTTACGGTAATAACCGCCTCGGTCATAGCCCTCACGAAAGACGACCTTAAGGCGAGGCTCGCCTACTCGACCATAAGCCAGCTCTCTTACGTGATATTAGGAGTGGCGCTCCTTACTCCGAGCGGCGTTCTGGGAGGCATACTTCACATAGGGAATCACGCGTTTTCCAAGGTAACGCTCTTTTTCTGCGCCGGAAGCATATTCGTCGCCTCCCACATAAAGAAGATAAGCCAGATGGACGGCATAGCGAAAAAGATGCCTTACACCATGGCGGCCTTTACCATAGGCGCTCTTTCCATGATAGGCGTTCCGGCGGTCGCCGGGTTCACGAGCAAGTGGTATCTCGTGAAGGGCGCGCTCGAGGCCGGAAACGGAACGGCGCTTGTGGTGCTTCTTACGAGCACGGTTCTTAACGCGGCCTACTTTCTCCCCATTATCTTCAGGGCGTATTTCAAAGAACCGTCGGAAGACAGTCACGTGCGTAACGTCAAGGAGGCGCCTCCTTTCGTGATAGCGCCGATAATGATAACCGCCGTAATAACGGTCATAGTAGGCGTATGGCCCGACTTTTTCCTGTCCATCATAGAGAGGATAAAATGATACTCGAAAAGATACTCGAAGGTCATGGCAAGAAGGTTTTCAAGACCGTTGTCTACGTTGCCATGGGGCTTTTGGTAATCGGTGATTTCATAATACCGAAGCATCACGCGATATTCCCGTGGGACGAAATCCCGGGCTTCAGCGCCGCATACGGCTTTATTTCGTGCGTTGCAATTATAGTGGTGTCAAAATTTATAGGGAAAATATGGTTGCAGAAAAGCGAGGACTATTATGATTGATTGGGTTCACCCGGGGGCGGTATTGATAGCAGGCTCCATTTTGATCCCGTTTTTTAAAGGCAGGGTAAAGCAGGCGTATCTGCTTTTATTGCCCGCGCTCGCGTTTTTAAGCGTTCTGAACATGAGCGAGGGTGTCTACGGGGCGTATCACATCATGGGGCAGGAACTGATATTCGGCAGGGTCGACAAACTCTCGCTCGTGTTTTCATACATATTTTCGCTTACGGCTTTTATTTCGATGTGCTACGGGCTGAATCTCAAAGAAGACGGCCATCATATAGCCGGTTTTGTTTACGCCGGGAGCGCCATCGGGGTCGCGCTCGCAGGGGATTTTCTTACGCTCGTCTTATTCTGGGAGTTCATGGCGTTTTCTTCGGTATTCCTGATACTTTACCGGAGGACTGACGCGGCTTACGGGGCGGCGTTCAGATATATATTGGTGCATATCTTCGGCGGGGTATGCCTCATAGGAGGGGCTGTAATGTATTACGCGCAGACTCAGAGCTTCGCCTTCAACCCCATGGAACTTGCGGGGCCCGGCGCCGCGCTCATACTCATTGCTTTCATCATTAACGCCGCCGTGCCTCCGCTCGGGGCATGGCTTCCGGACGCCTATCCCGAGGCGACGATAAGCGGCGCCGTCTTCATGTCGGCGTTCACGACAAAGAGCGCGGTATATGCCCTTGCGAGGGGTTTCGCCGGGACGGACATTCTTATAGTGCTCGGCGTCATCATGGCGGTTTACGGCGTTGTTTATGCGGTTCTGGAAAACGACATAAGAAGGCTGCTTTCCTATCACATCATAAGCCAGGTCGGCTACATGGTGGCTGCGGTCGGCATCGGCACTCAGATGGCGATAAACGGGGCCGTTGCCCACGCCTTTGCCCATATACTCTATAAGGGGCTTCTCTTTATGGGCGCGGGAAGCATCATCTATATGACGGGAAAGAGAAAACTCTCCGAACTTGGCGGGCTATACAAGACCATGCCTTATACGTTTATCCTTTACATGGTCGGGGCATTTGCCATATCGAGCGTGCCGTTTTTCAGCGGCTTCGTGAGCAAATCCGTAATCGTGAGCGCGGCGGCCGAAGAGCATCTTAGTTATGCGTGGTTGTTTCTGACGCTCGCTTCCTCAGGAACTTTCCTTTCCGTAGGCCTGAAACTCCCTTATCTCGCCTTCATGGCCGAGGACAAGAAAATCAAGACCGAGGACCCGCCGTTGAATATGCTGATTGGCATGGCTATGGCCGCTTTTATGTGCGTATTCATCGGGCTGTATCCGAAGTTTTTATACGATATGCTCCCCTATCCGATTCATTACGCCTCTTACACGGCGGAACATCTCGTGTGGACATTCGAGATACTGCTCTTTACGTGGCTCGGTTTCTATCTGTACATAAAGAAACTCGGCACCAAGCCGGTGGTAAGCCTCGACACGGACTGGTTTTACAGAAAGGGCGCGCTAATTTTCATGTGGTGGGACACAAACGTCATTGCGCCGGTTGACAACGCGGTCGGCAACTCTTACAAGACCCTTGTCTTGAAGTTCGGCAATTGGCTCTCAGGCATGTCGTTCAAGTTCGACGTAGAGATTGTTGACGGGTTCGTAAGCGCCGCCAAGACTCTCGCTTTGAGACTCAGCGACCGGCTCTGCGGCATGTCGTTCAAGTTCGACGTCGAGGTCGTTGACGGGCTCGTGAACGCCGCCGCTGAACTCATGACAGGGTTGTCGGTGGTTTTGCGCCGCATACAGACGGGGCTCGTGCACGATTACGCGGTATCCGTCTTCGTAGGGCTTCTTGTGCTCCTGAATCTCTTCTTTCTCCTTTCTTAAAGGCTTTTCTTTCCATGAGCGACTCTCTCAACATACTCTGTCCGGCCAAGGTAAACCTTTTTCTCAAGGTCATGGAGAAGCGCGGCGACGGCTATCACGAGATACGCTCCCTCATGCAGCCGGTCGAGCTTTTTGACGATGTTATCCTTACGGTCTCGAAGGGAGACGGGATAACCCTTGAATGCGACGTCGATTCCATTCCCTCCGGTGAGGAGAACCTCGCGTGGAAGGCCGCGGCCTTGTTTTTAAAGGAGACCGGAATAAAAAGAGCGGTTTCGATTATTTTAAAGAAAAGAATACCTTCGGGAGGAGGCCTCGGCGGAGGAAGTTCCGACGCCGCAGGGGTTTTGACCGGGCTGAATGCAATTCTCCGCGCCGGTCTTGACGAGGAACGGCTTAAGGCAATGGCCTCAGGGCTCGGCTCGGACGTGCCTTTTTTCATATTAAGGGGGCCTGCCTTTGTTTACGGCAGGGGCGAGATATTGGAAAGGGTAACCCTGCCGCGCCTTTATTACGTCCTCGTTAATCCCGGCTTGCATATCTCGACCGCGTGGGCCTACGGCAATTTGGACTTGACAAAGAAAACCAAAGATAATATCCTGATTGTTTCAAAAGGTTTGGCCGGGTCCAAAGAAAAGATAGCCGGACTCCTCGAAAACGACCTCGAAGGCGCGGTCATGGGCGAGTATCCGGTCATAGCGGTGCTGAAGAGTCTTTTGAAAAAGGCCGGCGCCAAGGGCGCTCTCATGAGCGGGAGCGGCTCCACGGTTTTCGGTTTGTTCTTCGAGGAACGCGAGGCAACGGAGGCGATAACGCGGCTAAAGGGAAAACTCCCGGCCGGATGCGAGGTTTTTTCGGCGGCAGGGAAGTAATTACCGGTAACCGATTTGCTGGGGCGTCGCCAAGCGGTAAGGCACGGGGTTTTGATCCCCGCATCCGGAGGTTCGAATCCTCCCGCCCCAACCATGCATGCGCGCCGTAAGCGCCGGACCGGCAATGAACCGGAATTTTATCTTCTGAATCTTTAAAGGATTGATATCGTGGTGGATAAGATAAAGATATTCAGCGGCAATTCCAACGCCGGTTTGGCCTCCGAGATGTGCGCCGCGCTCGGCGTGTCTCTCGGCCAGAGCGAGGTCAAGAGCTTCAGCGACGGCGAGATATGCGTTGACATTCAGGAGAGCGTCAGGGGCATGGATATCTACGTGGTGCAGTCCACCTCCATGCCGTGCAACGACAACCTGATGGAGCTTCTCATAATGCTGGACGCTTTAAAGAGGGCGTCCGCGAGCAACATAACGGCCGTCATACCCTATTACGGGTACGCGAGGCAGGACAGGAAGGTGGCGCCGAGGGCTCCCATATCGGCGAAGCTCATAGCCGACCTTATCGCGGTCGCCGGAGCCACGAGGGTCGTGTGTTTGGATTTGCACGCCGGGCAGATACAGGGGTTTTTCAACATCCCGGTCGATAATCTTTTCGCCACTCCGGTGCTTTCCAAATACGCGGAAGATAATTTCAAGGACGAAATAGTGGTGGTTTCTCCGGACGCCGGAGGGGTGGAGAGGGCGAGGGCGTTCGCGAAGAGGCTTCAGGCGGGGCTCGCGATAGTAGACAAGAGGCGCCGGAAGCCGAACGTCTCGGAGGTGATGAACATAATAGGAGAGGTCGACGGCAAGACGGCGCTTCTTCTTGACGACATGGTGGACACCGCCGGAACCCTTACGCAGGCCGCGGATGCGCTTTTGAAGCAAGGCGCCACAAAGGTCTATGCCTGTTGCACGCACGCGGTGCTTTCGGGAAGCGCTATAGAAAGAATAGACAACTCCTGCATAACGGAAGTGGTCGTGACGAACAGCATTCCGAGGCGGGACGATAATAAGTCGGCGAAGATAAAATATCTTTCCATAGGGCCGCTTATGGCCGAGGCCATAAGAAGGATACATTTAGGGGAATCGGTAAGTTCCCTTTTCAGGTAAAATATAGAAGGGAAATTATTCTTTTCTCCCCTCCTTGCCAAGGAGGCGGGGTACCCATCCGAAGGATGGGTCGGGGAGGTTAGTTTGCTTCTAAAACCCCACCACTTCCCGTTGCATTGCGCTTCGCGGCAACGGGAGCCCAGCCCCTTGTTAAGGGGAGGAGATTGTAACGGAACATAAATAAGCGGGAGGAAGAAACAAATGGAACAGGTGGAGATGAAAGGCTACGCGAGGGAGGGTTCCGGCAAAGGGCCTTCCGGAAGGATGAGGAAAGAGGGGTTCGTGCCTGCCGTGCTTTACGGCCCGGGCGTGAAGGAAAACATTAAGCTCAAATTCTTGGCCAAAGAGGTCGAGAAGGTGCTCGGCACTCACGCGGGAACGAACGTGCTCGTTAACCTTCTGGTGGAGGGCGAGAAGCCGATGACGGTGCTCTTTAAAAGCATTACGAGGCATCCCTTGAGCGATACGCTTTCTCACATAGACCTCATAAACATCCTTAAAGACCGTAAGATTGCCGTAGAGGTTCCGGTGGTTCTCATTGGCAAGGCAATAGGCATCGAAAGGGGAGGCATACTGCATCAGGAGGCGAGGCGCCTCCGGATAGAGTGTTTGCCCCACGCCATCCCCGATTCCATAGAGGTTGACGTTACGCATCTGGACATCGGCCATTCGCTGCACGTCGGCGACATATTGGCCAAGGAGGGCGTGAAGATTCTGGACGACGCCAAGCACACGGTCGTCCTCGTAAGCGCGCCCATGGCCGAAGAGGTCGTGAAGACGGCCGAGCAGATAGAGGCCGAGCTTAAGGAAAGCTTTGCCGAGAAGGAAAAGCCCGAAGAGGAAGGCTCGAAGGAAAAAGAGAAAGAAAAAGAGAAAGAGAAGAAGTAAGGCGGGTGCAGGCCTTTGTTTGTTATCCTCGGCCTCGGTAATCCCGGGCAGTCTTACGGGAAAACAAGGCATAACGCCGGGTTCATGGCAATTGATTTATTGGCCTCCGAATCCGGCGTTAAGATTGACCGGCAGGGCGATGGTTACGTGTGCGGAGTTTGCAGGGTCGGGGAAGAGGAAGTAGCGCTCGCCAAGCCCCTTACGTACATGAACCTTTCCGGCGGCGCGGCCGAAAGGTTATTGCGCCTTTACGGCGGAAGCCCGGCATCCCTTATAGTCGTTTATGACGACTGCGATCTGGAACTCGGAAGGCTCAGGATAGGAAAAGGCGGCGGAAGCGGCGGACACAGGGGCGTCGCCTCTATCATGGAGCGTCTCGGGACCCCTGATTTTTTAAGGCTCAGGCTCGGCATAGGCAGGCCTCCTTCGGGAACGGAACTCTCTGATTACGTTTTGCTTCCGTTCGGACCGGAAGAAAAAGAAGTTTTCGAGGACGAACTAAAACGCGCCGCCGCGGCTCTTACGGATATAATAAAAAACGGAGCCGACTTCGCGATGAACCTGCACAACGCCCGGCAATAAAAAATATTAAACAGGGACGAAAGGAGTAAACATGGAAGGTTTGGTTAAATTCTCTCCGCTTCTCGCAATAGGCGGCTTGGTTCTCGCTCTCTTTATTTATCTTTCCATCAAAAAAAGACCGGACGGCAACGAGAAGATGCGCGATATAGCCGCCCTCATACACGACGGCGCGATGGTGTATCTCAAGAGGCAATATACGATACTCGTAGTTTTCATAATAATAGCCGTTGCGCTTCTTGCGATATTCATAGACAAATACACCGCTATCGCGTACATAGGCGGCGCGGTGTCTTCCATGTTAGCCGGGTTTTTCGGCATGAAGGGCGCCACAAAGGCGAACGTAAGGACGGCTCAGGCCGCGAACCTCTTTAAGCCTAACGCGGCCAAGGCCCTTTCGACCGCGTTTTTGGGCGGAAGCGTAATGGGTCTTTCGGTCGCGAGTTTGGGACTTTTGGGCGTCGGAGTCCTTTTTATAATTTTCGGAGATCCGTCCGAGGCGGCGATAATTAGCGGTTACGCAATGGGAGCGTCGAGCATAGCCCTTTTCGCGAGGGTCGGAGGCGGCATATTTACCAAGGCGGCGGACGTGGGAAGCGATCTCGCCGGCAAAATCGAGGCGGGAATACCCGAAGACGACCCGCGTAACCCCGGCGTCATAGCCGATAACGTCGGAGACAACGTCGGAGACGTGGCAGGCCTCGGAGCTGATATATTCGAATCCTACGTAGGCGCGATAGTCGCCACCATAGCCATAGGCGCCACCGCCCTTGCGGGAAGCGAAGTGGCCAACCTCGGAACATCATCCGCCCTTATGGCTCTTCCCATCGTGCTTACCATGGCCGGGCTTGTGGCGAGCGTATTGGGCATCGGGGCCATGCAGTTTCTCGAATCCAGAAGCCCGGCCGCGGCCTTGCGCTACGCCACATTCATAGCGGCGGGCCTTTTTCTCATAGGCGGATATTTCGTGGTTGATATCATAGACGTGAACGACGGCATCTACTGGGCGGTCTTCGCGGGCTGTGTCGCGGGAATAGCCATAGGGCTCATAACCGAGCACTACACCTCGGCAAGCCCGATAAAGAGAATAACCGAGGCGAGCCAGACAGGCCCCGCGACGAACATAATAACAGGATTAGCGGTAGGGCTTGAATCCTGCGCCCTGCCGGTGCTTGCCATAGCCGCGGCCATACTCGTATCAAACCACTTCGCAGGTATCTACGGCATAGGCATTGCCGCCGTGGGTATGTTGGCCACCACAGGCATAATAATGAGCGTTGACGCTTACGGCCCGATAGCCGATAACGCCGGAGGCATATCCGAGATGAGCGGACTCGGCAAAGACGTCCGTTCGATAACCGACTCTCTCGACGCCCTCGGCAACACCACGGCCGCCATTGGCAAGGGTTTTGCCATAGGCTCGGCCGCGTTGACCGCCTTGGCTCTTTTTGCCGCTTTCGGACAGGCCATAGAAGTTAATCTCGGCGAGCCTTTCATCATGCTCCTTACGGATCCGTACGTGGTAGTAGGTCTTTTCATAGGCGGCATATTGCCTTTCTTTATCGGCGCCCTTACCATGACGAGCGTCGGCAAGGCGGCGCATAAGATGGTTAACGAGATAAGGCGCCAGTTCAGGGAAATTCCCGGCCTTCTCGAAGGTAAAAAGGGCGTCAAGCCGGACGTCGCCAAGTGCATTGACATAAGCACGACGGCCGCGCTTCGGGAGATGATACTTCCGGGAGTCGTAGCTGTGGTAAGTCCCGTCATAATAGGCTTCGCCTTCGGCCCGGCCGCCTTGGGAGGCATGTTAGCCGGCGCGACCGTAACAGGGGTGCTCTTGGCGCTCTTCATGGCTAATGCCGGCGGGGCTTGGGATAACGCCAAGAAGGCCATAGAAAAAGGCGAAGGCGGCGGTAAAGGCTCGGACGCCCATAAGGCCGCTGTCGTCGGAGACACGGTAGGAGACCCGTTCAAGGACACCACGGGCCCTGCAATGAACATACTCATAAAACTCATGAGCATAGTGGCTTTAATAATCGCGCCTCTGCTTGTTTGATTGCTCTGCGGCATTGTTTTATCCGAGGGGCCGGCAAAGCCGGCCCTTTTTTAATTTTCAGGTCGAAAGGGCAATTAAATGGGATTCAATTGCGGCATAGTGGGGCTTCCGAACGTTGGCAAGTCAACGATCTTTAACGCCATGACTCAGGCCGGAGCAGAGGCGTCGAATTATCCTTTCTGCACAATTAATCCCAATATCGGCATAGTGCCTGTTCGTGACGAGAGGCTTAACGTATTGGCGGGCATAGCCAAGCCCGAGAGGGTTTTGCCGACCTCGGTGGAGTTCGTGGACATAGCAGGGCTCGTGAAGGGCGCGAGTTCCGGCGAGGGGCTTGGGAACCAGTTTCTGGGGCACATAAGAAGCGTTGACACAATCGCCCACATAGTCAGGTGTTTCGAGGACGAGGGTATTGTCCACGTAAGCGGCAAGGTCGAGCCCCTCTCTGACATAGAGGTCATAAATACCGAGCTTATGCTGGCTGATTTGGATTCGGTCGAGAAGAGGCTCTCGAAGGCCGAGAAGACGGCCAAATCCGGGGATAAGGCGTCCAAGGCAATGTTCGAGGCGGCGTCTATTGTCAAAGAATCTTTGGAAAAAGGCGTTCCCGCGAGGCTTCTTCCTCAAGAGGTGAGGGAGGCGGTGGCGGACTTGCACCTTATTACGGCGAAGCCCATGCTCTACGTCGCGAACGTTGGCGAGGACGACCTTGACGGCCGGTCCGAATACGCGAAGGCCGTAAAGGCCGCGGCGGACAAGGAAGGCGCCGGGTTTGTCGTCATCTGCGGCAAGATTGAGGTTGAAATCTCGGAGCTTCACGATAAGGAGAGGGCCGAGTTCCTGACGGGCCTCGGACTTCATGAATCCGGCCTCGACAGGCTCACGATGAAGGCCTACGAGTTGTTGGGGCTTATAACTTTTTTCACGGTCGGGAAAAAAGAGGTCAGGGCATGGACCATAAAGAACGGAAGCAAGGCTCCTCAGGCGGCGGGCGTGATACACAGCGACTTCGAGAAGGGTTTCATAAAGGCCGAGGTCATGGCCTATAACGACTTTGTCGCTTGCGGGAGCGAAGCGGCTTGCAAGGATAAGGGGTTACTCAGGGTCGAGGGCAAGGAATACGCGGTAAAAGACGGGGATATAATGCATTTCAGGTTCAATGTCTGATTGTTCTTGATTTTATTCGCGAGGTCTGATATAAAATATATTTCACAAAAGTCCTCGCTTTAGAGGACTCAAATCCCTTGTTCCCGGATTAGGGAGCGAACCCGGACGGAAAAGTCGCGGGGATCCATAAGGAGGCAATTCAATGCAGGAACGTCATTACGAAACCGTCTGCATCATCAACCCCGACGTTGGTGAAGAGGCGGCCAAGGAAATCGTCAAAAAAATAAGCGGGGTAATCGAGAAGCAGAAGGGCACCGCTCTCGTGGTGACCGATTGGGGCAGGAAGAGGATGACCTACCCCATAGCCAAGAAGACGAGCGGCCATTACGTGCTTTTTTCTTACGACATGCCGCCTGACATCGAGAAGGAAGTGGAACTCGCCCTCAGATACCACGAGGGCATTATCCGCTATCAGACCGTGAGGGTCGAGAAGAGGCCGCAGAAGAAGGTTGAAGAAGTCAAGGCTCCTCCGGCAAAGGTTGAAGAAGCCAAGGCTCCTCAGGTAGAAGGAGGCGCAAATGGCTGACGAAATTCGCAGTGAAAGACCGGCAACGAGACCGATGACGAGACCGGCGCCGAGACCGGGCGGAAGGCCGGGATACGGCGGGGCGAGGCCGGGCGAAAGACCGGGGAGGCCGGGCGGAGACGCGTCGAGGCGTCCTTTCGGCAGGAAGAAGGTTTGCGCCTACTGCAAGAACAAGGAACTTTTCATAGACTATAAGGATGCCAGAGTTTTGAGGCAGTTCATAAGCGAGAGAGGCAAGATAACCCCGAGACGCATCAGCGGCGCTTGCGCCAGGCACCAGAGGGAGATTGCGATAGCCCTGAAGCGCGCGAGAAACCTCGCGCTCCTGCCGTTCGCGTCTTCGAGGTTCGAGGAATAAGAGGCGGGTTAGTTTTGCCGTCCGTCATAGGGCAGTTCGACAAGATATGGAACGTGTAGGGCAGGGCTTCAGCCCTGCTTAATTGATGCAACCCTGAAGGGTTGCCCTACGTAAAAAAACCGGGAAACGCTGCGAACGGTACTTTACTGTCCTTGATTACCGGGCAGAGCCTAATCGAAAAGGAGTTTTCGGATGAAGGTCATATTGAGAGACGATGTCGAAAACCTCGGAACCTTCGGGGCCGTGGTGCAGGTCGCCGACGGTTACGCGAGGAACTATCTTATGCCAAGAGGGTTGGCTCTTTTGGCGACCGAGGGCAACATAGCTCAACTCGGCGCCGAACGCGAGGCGTGGCAAAAGAAGGTTACCAAGTTCAAGGAGGACGCCGAGAAGGTGGCCGCCTCTTTGCAGGGCGTTACGCTCGAGTTCAAGAGAAAGGCCGGCGAAGAGGAAGGCGCGGAAAAACTCTTCGGCTCTGTTACCGCCATGGACATAGAAAAGGCGCTTAAGGAAAAGGGTTTCAAGATAGAAAAGAAAAACATTCACATGAGGGAGTCTTTGAGGCACGTCGGAGAGTTTTCAATCGGAGTCAAACTCCATCCCGAAGTCAGGGTTGAGATAAAGGTAACGGTAGTAAAAGAATAAGTCCTTGCGGACGGCATAATGAATCAATAGGCCTCGGCAATAGGCATACCGCGACGCAAGTTAAGGCATTACGGGTCAAGGGCTCAGCTAAAACGGGAGGGGATTTTTTCCCTCCCGTAACATTAAATCTTCCAACCCCTTCCTATGACGCAGAGAGTCCGGAAAACCGGCATAAATTCAGGAACCTCGGGCGTTCCGTTGCACAGGATCCCTCCTCATAATCTTGACGCCGAACAGGCGGTTTTGGGCGGCATACTCCTTGATAAAGAGGCCGTCAACAGGGCGCTTGAGACGCTTTCCCCGGACGGGAGCGATTTTTACAGCGACGTCCACGGCAGGGTTTTTAAGGGTATGGTCGCGCTTTTCGAAAAGAGCGTTCCCATAGACATGATTACTTTAACCGACCTCTTCAGGGACGCGGAGTTCTTGGAATCCGTCGGAGGGGTGTCTTACCTCGGCGTGATAGCCGACTCCACTCCGACCGCCGCCAACATAACCTATTACGCGAGGATAGTGAGGGAAAAGGCGCTCCTCAGGAAACTCATAAGCGCCTCGACTGAAATCGCCGGGCGCGCCTACGAGTCCGAGGAATCGGTGGAGAACTTCATTGACGACGCGGAGCGCATAATATTTCAGGTCGCGCAGGAGAGGGCCAAGAGGTCCTACTATCCCATGAAAGACCTCGTGAAGGCCGCGCTGAATACCATTGAAAAGATAGCCGAGAACAAGGGGCACGTAACCGGAGTGCCGACGGGATTTAAGGACCTGGACAGGGTAACGTCGGGGTTGCAGCGCTCGGATCTGGTGATAGTGGCGGGACGCCCGAGCATGGGAAAGACCGCCTTCGCTCTTAATATCGCGGAACACGCCGCGATAGAATGCGGGGTGCCGGTGGCGGTGTTTTCGCTGGAGATGAGCAAAGAGCAGTTGACGCAGAGGATGCTCGCGTCGAGGGCGAGGGTTGATTTGCAAAAAATCCGCACAGGACGCCTTACGGACGAGGACTGGTCGAGGCTTTCGATAGAGGTGGGAACGCTTTTCGAGGCGCCCATATACATAGACGACACCCCGGCGCAGACCGTGCTTGAGCTTCGCGCCAAGGCCAGAAGATGGAAGAACGAACTCGGTCTTAAGCTCATAATCGTGGATTACCTTCAGCTTATGCGCGGACGCGCGAGGGCGGAAAGCAGGGAGCAGGAGATATCGGACATATCGAGGTCTCTTAAGGCCCTCGCCAAGGAACTCGACATCCCGGTCGTGGCCCTCTCGCAGCTCGCGAGGAGGGCGGAACAAAGAGAGAAGAGCAAGCCCCAGCTCTCGGACCTTCGCGAGTCCGGCGCCATAGAGCAGGACGCGGACGTCGTGATGTTCGTTTACAGGGAGAGCGTTTACAAGGACTGCGATTGTCCGAAGGATTCGTGCACGTGCGGCGTGCGGGGCAGCGCCGAGATAATGGTCTCCAAACAGCGTAACGGCCCGACGGGCGAAGTTAAGGTGACTTTCCTGCGCCACCTCGCGAGGTTCGAAGACCACGCGCAGGTGGATTACGGGGCAATACACGGCGAGTGGGTCGAGTAGCGGGTTGGGTGCGGGGGAAACCGGCGATTTTTGCGTGATACTTCGTTGGAAAATATTTTGGCTTACTCAACGTATCCTACGGATACGCCGGAGCCTGTTCTGAGCGAAGCGAAGAATCTTCAAAAACATTTTCCGCCTCGTCTGACGCAAAACTTGCCGGTTTATCGTGGAGAGGGTATTTTTATCCCCTTTCCCCCGACCCCGATGTCACATCGGGGCGGGTGACCCGTGCTCTGTTCTGACGCTCTGAATTTGCGGTATCGTATAAATATCCTTCCTTAAGAGTCAACGGCCCTCATGGAACTTAGTCCCAAAAAATACGCGCTTGTCGCGATGAACCTTCCTGTGGAAGGTTTTTTTACCTACGAGGTTCCGGGCGAGCTCGAGGATTCGATTATTCCCGGCACGAGGGTATTGGCGCCTTTCGGCCGCCGCGTTGTTACCGGCTATGTCGTGGCTTTGGAAAAGGAAAGCCCTGTCAAAGGAATAAAGAAAGTGCTCGACGTTTTGGACGACTCTCCGCTCTTTGACGCGAAAAGGCTCAAGTTCTTTCAGTGGCTCGCGTCTTATTATTTCGCCCCTCCGGGAGAGGTCTTTTCCCTGGCTCATCCTTCCGAAGCGGACGTGAAGAGCCAAAGGCGTTTCAGGATAACGGAAAAAGGAAGGGAATTCCTGAGTTCCGCGAAAACCCCGCGCTCCGGCTCCGAAAATCTTGCAATCGGGATTCTTTCCGCGACCAAGGACTTTACCGGCCTTCCCTCGCTTGCGAAAAAGTTCAAGAAGGGCTCTCTTTACTCGACCCTTTTCCGGCTTAAGAAAGACGGGCTTATCGAGGAAGACATGTTCTTGAAGAGCAGGAAGACCCGGCTCGAAAACTTTGTCTCGCTTCGTCCTTTCCGCGAAGTTCCGGCCGGCGGATTTACCTGCAAGGAAAACTCGGTTATCGCCTTTCTTGAAAAAAACGGCGAAACGCCTCTCTCGCTCCTTAAAAAAGAATCGGGCAGTACGGCCGCCGCGATAAAAAAACTTTTCAAACGCGGCCTGATAGACATTATCAAGAAAGAAAAGGCAAGGAATCCATTAAAAGACCTGTCGCCGCGTCTCTACGGCTTTGCCCCGAACAAGGAGCAGGAGGACGCGATAGAGGAGATAAGCCGCGGCATGGGAAGAGGTTTTTCGCCGTATCTTCTCTACGGCGTAACAGGGAGCGGCAAGACCCTCGTTTATTTGAAACTCATAGAAAAGGCAATCGAATCCGGGAAAAAGGCCATGTATCTTCTTCCCGAGATAGCCTTAACCGAGCGGCCTCTTTCGTATCTTCTTTCGAGGTTTCCCGGCAGGGTAAGGGTTTTGCACAGCGGCCTTACCTCGGCCGAGAGGTACGAAGAGTGGAAGAAGATTTTAAAGGGCGAGTTCGACGTCATAGTGGGCGCGAGGAGTTCCCTTTTTTCTCCGGCAGGGGGCTTAGGCCTCATAATAGTGGACGAGGAGCACGACCCGTCCTACAAGCAGGAAGAAGGCGTAAGGTATAACGCGAGGGACGCCGCCTTGATGCTCGGAAAGATTCTGGACATACCGGTTGTATTGGGTTCCGCGACCCCTTCAATCGAGACGTTTCATAACGCGAGAACAGGAAAGATTACCGCCGTGTATCTCAAGAAAAGGGTCGGCGGGATAACCATGCCGGACGTTGAAGTTCTCGACATGAAGAAAAATAAGGGAGAGGTTATATCGGAAAGGCTTATCTCGGCAATCAGGGAAACCGTCGGTAAGGGCGAGCAGGCGCTTCTTTTTCTGAACAGGCGCGGTTTTTCGAGGCTTCTTACCTGCCGGGACTGCGGCAACACGGTAACGTGCCTTAATTGCTCGGTAAGCCTCACGCTTCACAAAGGGGAGAACCTTTTGAAGTGCCATTACTGCGGCCACGGCGTTCCCATACCGGACGTTTGCCCGAAGTGCGGCGGCCATAATCTTAAAGACCCGGGTGTCGGCACAGAGAAGGTCGAGGAGGAGGTAAGGAGGATTTTCCCGGGCATAAGGACGGCGCGGCTCGACCGGGATATTGCGTCAAAAAAGGGCGCCGGGCGCAAGGTATTCGAATCCGTCGAGAAGCGGGAAGTTGACGTGCTCATAGGAACCCAGATGGTCGCCAAGGGGCATCACTTCCCGGGCATAACTTTAGTGGGCATAATATCGGGCGACACGTCTTTGAACATGCCGGACTTCAGAAGCGCGGAGCGCACGTTTCAATTGGTCTCTCAGGCAAGCGGCAGGGCCGGAAGGGAGACTCACGGCGCTCGCGTCATAATACAGACCGTCAATTCGGAGCATTTTTGTTTCCAAAAGGCCGCGGCGCACGACTATTTCGGATTTTTCGAAGAGGAGTTCAAGGCGAGAGAGGACGCCGGATACCCGCCTTGCCTGAGGCTCGCCGGAATAAGGATGGAGGGGATTAAAGAAGAAGCGGTCGAGAGGGCGTCTTCACGGGCCGCCGTCATAATTCAAAGGCTCGCGACCAACGCGAGAGGCATAAGCGTCCTCGGCCCGGCCCCTGCCCCGATACCGAGGCTTAAAGGGCTCTATCGTTTTCATATGCTCATAAAGAGCAAGGATGCTACGGCGCTTAACAGGTTTCTCGCGGCCTTTAAAAAAGAATTTTTAGCTTTAAAACAACCCGGAGTGGCCGTATACATGGACATTGACCCTGTAAGCACGGTGTGACCGGAATAGTATGCGCGAAACCATTGCGTTTGCCGTTTTTACGGCAATAATGCTCGTATCGCATGAAGGGCCGCCCGTGGCGGCGCCGCGTGATGGAATAATAAGGCGGTTTGAGTTATAATTACATTATGAGACTCGAAATACTTACATACCCGAACCGATTGCTCAGGATAAAGGCCGCGCCCGTCAAGGCCGTTGATTCGGAGATAAAAAAAATCCTCGACGACATGCTCGATACCATGCGCGAGGCCGGAGGCATTGGTCTTGCCGCGCCTCAGATCGGCATAGGCAAGAGGCTTATAGTCTTGGAAGTGCCCGAGTTTTCGGAAGCAGACGAAGAAGAGGGCGAGATTAAAAAGAAAACACTTTTCAAACTCGTAAACCCGGAAATAGTTTTTTCGGAGGGAGAGCAAAAATACGAAGAAGGCTGCCTGAGCGTCCCGGGCATTACCGCCGAGGTCAAGAGGGCGGCGAGGGTCATCGTAAGGGCAATGGATAAAAACGGAAAAGCAATCGAGATAAACACCCACGGCCTTCTTGCCGTGGCCTTGCAACACGAGATAGACCATCTTGACGGAGTTCTTTTCATAGACAGATTGAGCAGGCTTAAACGGGAATTCGTGGTTCGAAGATATAAGAGAGAGATGTCCTCTTTGGAGACGGCCTCGTAACGGGCGATTCATGAGGCGGCTACGCATAGTATTCATGGGCACTCCCGAATTTTCGGTCCCTTCGCTCGAAGCTCTGCTTCAAGCCGGGTTCGACATAGCGGCCGTCGTCACGCAACCCGAAAAGCCAAGAGGACGCGGACGGGCGGTGTCAAAGACCCCGGTGAAGGAGTTCGCGTTAAAGCAAGGGATTCCGGCGCTTGAGCCTTCGAGCATGAAAAAGAACGCCGAATTTTTGAGTGAACTCAACTCCGTTAAGCCTGACGTCATGGCTGTCGTGGCCTACGGCAAGATATTGCCCGAGGAGGTATTGAGAGTGCCGCCAATGGGATGCGTGAACGTTCACGCATCCATACTGCCTTTTTACAGGGGCGCTTCTCCCGTAAACAGGGCCATAATGAACGGGGATAAATCAACCGGCGTCTCGACCATGCTCATGGACAGAGGCATGGACACAGGGCCTGTGTTTCTTATTGAAGAAACAACGATAGGGGAAGATGAAACAGCGGGGGAACTTTCCGGGAGGCTTTCATTGATAGGCGCGGAGCTTCTCGTGAAAACGCTTCGCCTTGTTTCCGAAGGTAAAATCACCCCTCTGGCGCAGGACTCAAATCGAGCCACCTTCGCGTTGCCCCTTAAAAAAGAAGACGCTCTTATCGACTGGAGTCTTTCGGCAGGAGAGATAAAGAACAAGGTCAGGGGGCTTTGTCCGAAGCCCGGCGCTTATACTTATCTTAAAGGGAAGGTTCTGAAGATTTACAGGGGAAAGGTTTTGCCGGATAATAGCGGAGGGACTTCCGCGGGAACCGTAATCGAGGCCGGTAAAGAAGGCATAGCCATAAAATGCGGCAAAGATATTTTCATCGTGACCGAACTCCAGCTCGAAGGCAAAAATAGGATGAGCACGGAGGCTTTTTTAAAGGGGCATAAGGTCGAAAATGAAGTCCTCGGAAAATAGCGTTGAAATCAAAGAAGGCACGGAGAGCATTGCCTACAGGGTTTCTCCGTTATTTGCGATAACCCTCCTTTTAATCTCGGTTGCGGGCGTGGTCTTCGCGGGGTTTTTATTGTGGTACGTGCCGACAGTCGGGCTTCGGAGCATTCACCCGGTTCTTCCGTACGCGGTTGGAACGATTGTCTTCGGCGCCGGGCTTTTCGTCCTATCAGGCGTTTCGGTCATGGCGGTCTCGCTTATAAGAGGCAAGGATGCTCTCCCGTCTCCCCGTTTCAGGTGGGTGCTGGTGAAGGTGTTTTTGCCGACCATGGTTCTCATGGGAGGGATTTTAAAGATAAAGAAGATAAAGATAGAGCAGGCGTTTCTTGATTTAAATAACCGCATGGTAAGGGCCATGGTGAAGAGAGGCAGAATCTTCAGCCCCGAGAAGATAGTCATACTCATGCCTCATTGCATCCAGTACGAGGACTGCAGGATTAAGGTTACGAAGGACGTCAAGAACTGCGTGGGGTGCGGAAGGTGCGAGATAGGCGAACTCGTCGCCTTATCCGAGAGGTTTGGGTTGAATCTCTTTGTCCTTACGGGAGGCACGGTGGCGAGGAGAAAGCTTTTCGAGTACAGGCCCGACGCGGTGATAGCGGTCGCGTGCGAGAGGGACCTGACGAGCGGGGTTCAGGACGCATACCCTCTTCCGGTGGTTACTATCGTGAATAAAAGGCCTTTCGGATACTGCGCCCAGACCGGGGTCGAGATAGACGACATAAAAGGGGCTATAGAGGGGCTTTTGGGCGAGGCGGCTTAGGGTTTCAGTTTTGTTTTCGTAGGGCAACCCTCCGCCTGAGGCGGAAGGGTTGCGTCTTTGAGCAGGGCTAAAGCCCTGCCCTACATGCATCAGGGTGCAGATGATTCGTTACCCGGCTTTATGGGCCTGCCTTGACAAGTTTATCTCCCTCTCCCCTCGCGGGAGAGGGTCGGGGTGAGGGGGAAAAAGGGGCGGCCTTGACAGCCGGAGATGTTTTACCTATCATATCAATATGGCGTGTTCTCAAGGCTAAAGCCTTGAGTTACGTTGACATTGTATCTCAACTCTTCAGGGTTGACATGCGCCGGATTTTTTAAAAAAGGAGACGAGAACAACATGAATTATCTTAAAACAGCGATACTTTTGGCGGCTCTTGCGGCCCTTTTGGTCTTTTTGGGAGGCCTCATGGGAGGCAGGCAGGGCGCGATAATAGGGCTTGTCATGGCAGGGGTGATGAACTTCGGCACGTACTGGTTCAGCGACAAGATAGTGCTTGCCATGTACAGGGCCAAGCAAGTTGACGAGAAGACAGAGCCTGAACTCTACTCCATGGTAAGAGACCTTTCGCAGAAGGCAGGGCTTCCCATGCCAAAGGTCTATACAATGGAGAACGACACGCCGAACGCCTTCGCGACGGGAAGAAATCCCTCGCACGCCGCAATCGCGGTAACGACCGGAATAAGAAGCCTTCTTAATAAAAACGAACTTCGGGGCGTTCTGGCGCACGAACTCAGCCACATACAAAACAGGGACATACTCATCGCGACCCTTGCCGCGACCATTGCCGGAGCCATAAGCTATCTCTCTCACATGGCCATGTGGTTCGGCATGGGCAACAGGAACGACCGAGAGGGAGGAAACCCGATTGTCCTTATAGTCATGATGATTGTCGCGCCTTTGGCCGCCATGATTATCCAGATGGCGATATCGCGTTCGAGGGAGTACGGGGCGGACGCGGGAGGGGCGAAGATTTCCGATAATCCTCTTTATCTCGCCGAGGCCTTGAAAAAACTCGCGTATTACAACAAGAGAATCCCCATGCGGAACGCGAACGAGGCGACCGCCCACATGTTCATAGTAAGCCCATTGAGCGGCGGCGCGGTCATGAAACTCTTCTCCACCCACCCGCCAATAGAGGAGAGGGTTAAGAGGCTCGAGGCAATGGTCTATAACAGGACGGAGTTTTAACAGGTGCGTTTGTAAATTAGAGGTTTTCGGGAAAGGGGGTATTGAAAATGCAGGTTGCAAATCAAGAGAAACTAAAGACAATTATCAAAGAGTCCGTGAAAGAGGCGCTGGAAGAGGAGTTAATAAAGATGCGCCTTATGTTCTTTCCCGAAGTCTCCGGTAAAGAGATGCAGGATATTGTCAGCCGCTATGAAAAGCCGGGAAGGAAACCGGCGCATACAGAGAAGATAGAACTATGAAGTGGAACATCGAATATTCAAAGAGGGCGAATGATTTCATTGAAGGGCACGGAATAAGAGATAAGGTCAAGGATTCCGTTATCAGCTTTATCTTAAAGATAACAGGCTCAAACGTAAACGTAGACGTCAAGAAATTAAAAGGTGCGTGGGCGGGTTATTATCGCATCAGAAAAGGACATGTTAGAATAGTTTTAAAGGTTGACAGCGCATCACGAAGCATCTTTGTTGATATAGTTGATTTTAGAGGAAGCGTGTACAGGTGAGGAATGGGAAGGGTTTACAGAGATAAGAAATCAAAGGGTTGCGCGTTGTGCAAGCCCCACAAGCACGGATGGGCTCCGAAGAAAAAGGCAAAGATTATCGCTGTCGAGAAAAAGATGGATAAGGAAATAAATGATGTGAGAAGGTAAAGAATATGGATTGTTAACGGAATTAAATATGGTGTCAACGGAATGGATTCTTCTCTTAAAAGAAATCATGACCAAAGTTATCGTTTTGGTTCTTGGTATCGCCACCGTACTTGGTGGCATAGCAGCAGTCGGTTATTTTCGCGATAAACGGCGCGAGAAACAGCAATGGACCGAGAAAGAGAAAGAAGTTAATAACGCATGGTGGGAGTCCTCAGAATTGAAAAAACAATATGAGGCGAAAGGGTGCAAAGATTTTAGTTGGTCGAATTCAGAACGTGTAGCGGAGCGAATCGCCGGAGGAAAGGAAGCGGTCTATGAAATCGATGAAGACAATAGAGTCAGATACAGACTGGTTAACAAAAGTGGGCAATTGCTGCTGTGCCGTAAATCGGTATAATAACTGCTTGTAGCCGACTGGCTACGCCGCGGCTGATAAAGCAGGCGTTAGGCTTATAATAAAAAAGAATAGAAAAAGGGGCAGGGTTTTTTCTTGAAAAGGAGCGCGATTTTGGCCCGAAAACCAGAACGATCCGATGAACAAAAAAGAAATCTCAAAGTCGATTTGCGCCGTATTCCTGAATGGGAAGCCGAAATAGAGAGTATTCGCAACCATTTGCAACAATTTGATTTTGCTCGAGTTTTAGTAGCGGTAACGTTAATACACACAGTCTGTAAAAAAACTTTTAAAACTTTTGCTGAGTATTCCATCCTATGTCTCAATGAACTCGAACCCTTGAAGATTTACAGCTCGGGCACATCGATCTCTAATTTCTTAAGATTGCTCCGACTGTGTAATAGGAGAGGCATAGTAGGTGAAATACGTTTCAGACTTAAGCAAACTGAAAAGGAGCTTGCTGAATTTCAGGCAAAAGGAGTTACCAATAGCTTTTGGGTTTCGTTATTCACCTCGAAAGTTTATGTCGATACTATACGGAGATGTGAGCAGGCCAAGAACGAATATCTTGTTCTTTCACGTGAAATACCAGCAATCGAAGACGCACTCAGGATTTTAACAGAAGCAGCTAATGAGTTGTGCAAATACGATAACCGCGTTATAGAAATCAGGAAACAATTATTACTCGCCAAAGAAAAGAAGGCGGCAGTTGAGTGTTACGAAGCAAAATACGGAAAAGATTTCGCAAAAGTCGCATCGGTCAATAATCGGACGAGGAATAGAGCTGATAGCCTTAAACGCTTAGTCGAGAAAACAAAGGACTGCCCTTATTGTGGTTCTGAGTTGGGAATGAATCCGCACCTTGATCATATCTATCCTGTCGACACGGGTGGATTAAGCATTGTAAAAAATCTTATCTGGTGTTGCTCAACCTGCAACATGATGAAGACTAATAAGGGATTAATACAATTTCTTCGAGAGCGGGGAATACCAATTGAGCAAGCCATGTTACGTCTGCATTCTCTTGGAAAACATGTCTAAGTTTTGTAGGGTGGCATAGCCCGCCCTACAAAGTTTCGCCATGTTCGAGGCGGTCGGCCATGACCCGCAAGGCAAGGGCTTTAGCCTTTGAAATGGCTTCTTCGCGGGTTTTTCCATAGGTCAGGACACCCGGCAACTCATGGATCTCCGCTATCCAACGGCCGTCATTTTCTTTTTCGGTTTCTACTATCATTAATTTACCCTCGTGGAAGATATTATAGCAAGTATTCTTATTGCGGGCAACTTGTAAAATCCGCCGGCTTTTTTATTGCCTTTTGAAGGTCGCGCCCAGCACCACTTTTTGATGCCAACGCACCGGCAATGCGCGTATTTGTGTCAAATACCATTGCATAAACAGATGCGTATTAATAGTGAAAAGTGGTGCTGGGCCGCGGCATTTCTGCTATACTTTCAATCGTGAATTACGACGTCATAATAGTAGGCGCGGGGCCAGCCGGGATATTCGCTGGCCTCGAACTCGCGAAGGAAAAGGGTTTAAAGGTCCTTTTCCTTGAGATGGGCCGCGACATCACGACCCGGACGCGGGACGACCTCTTCCACGGCTTCGGAGGCGCGGGGGCTTTTTCCGACGGAAAACTTAATCTTTCCTCGGAGGTGGGAGGGTTTCTCGCCGACTACGCCGGGCATCAGGAACTTTCGGAACTCATCCGCTATGTGGACGAACTTTATCTCAACTACGGCGCGCCAAGGGAACTCAAGGGCGGAGACAAAGCAGGGGTGGCCGCTCTTTCGGAGGCCGCGGCAATGGCCGGTCTTCGGCTTGTGCCCTTCAGCATAAGGCATCTCGGAACCGACAGGTGCGCCGGAGTTCTCAAAAACATAAGAAAAGACCTTGATGCTAAAATCGAATTCTGTTTCAACAAAGAAGTTAAGGACGTAATCGTTGAAAACGGAATCGTCAAGGGCGTAAGCACGACGGACGGCGATGCGTTTTATTCGGATTTTGTCGCGCTTTGTCCCGGAAGGGTGGGCTCCGGCTGGCTCGAAGACGTCGTGAAAACGCTCGGGCTTTCAACCACGATTAACCCCGTGGACATAGGGGTGAGGGTCGAGGTTCCTGCCTCCATACTCCGCTCGATAACGGACGCGGTGTACGAGGCCAAGTTCATGTATAACTCAAAGGTGTTCAACGACCCGGTAAGGACTTTTTGCATGAATCCGTACGGGGTCGTGGTAAAGGAGAAATACAAGGGCTTTTGCACGGTGAACGGCCATAGTTTTTCCGTTAAAAAATCGGAAAACACGAACTTCGCCATACTCGTCTCAACCACCTTTACCGAGCCTTTTAAAGAGCCGATTGCCTACGGAAGATACATAGCGAGCCTCGCGAATCTCCTTGGCGAGGGCATAATAGTGCAGAGGCTCGGGGACCTGCTTCACGGAAGGCGCTCGACACGGGAGGGAGTCGCGAAGAATCCGGTCAAGCCCACCCTCCTTGACGCGACCGCGGGAGACCTTTCTTTTGTTTTGCCTTACCGCTATGTGTCGGACATACTTGAGATGCTCGAGACAATGGACAAGGTCGCGCCGGGCATAAACTCTCCCTCCACGCTTCTTTACGGCGTTGAGGTGAAGTTTTATTCCACGAGGTTAAAACTTACGGGAACGATGGAGACAGAGGTAAAAAACCTCTTTGCCGCGGGAGACGGCGCAGGGGTAACGAGGGGCATCGTGCAGGCATCGGTATCGGGCGTCATGGCCGCGAAAGGAATTCTGGAGCGCATGGGTGGAAAGTAAGGCGCGGAAAAATATCTCTATCGTGCTTGTCGAGCCTAAGGGCGCGGGAAACGTGGGGAGCGTTGCGAGGGTCATGAAAAACACGGGCTTCCGGAATCTCGTGCTCGTGAATTCCGTTCAATATAAAAACGACGAAGGTTTTTCAATGGCCTGCTCGGCATCCGACGTTTTGCTTAAGGCAAAAGAGGTTAAGACCTTAAAACAGGCTGTGAAGGATTCTCACTTCATAGTCGGCACGACAAGGAGAAAAGGGGGCGCGAGGTTTCCCGTGTTTACCATGGACGAGGCCCTGCCGAAGATACTTTCCGTTTCAAAGAAAAATACCGTATCAATACTTTTCGGAAGGGAAGACCGCGGGCTTGAAAACGAGGAGACCCTTTTCTGCGACATTCTTTTCGAGATCCCGGCCCACAGGGACATGATGTCCTTAAATCTTTCTCACGCGGTATTTGCCGTGTGTCACGCGCTCTTTAAGACCGAGGCTTCTTGCGTAGTCGAGTTGACCCTTAAATCCGCTTCGAGGGAAGAGGTCGAGGCCATGCACGAGCATATCGAGAGGGTGCTTGAAAAATTAGGCTACGCGGACGAGATTAAAAAAGGCTACCTCATGCCGATACTCTTGAGAAACCTTCGCAAGATTTTCGGAAGGACGGTTCTTGTCGAAAAGGAAGTCAATATGCTCCGCGGCATACTTACGAGGATTGAGGAGAAGATTTAACCGTTTTTTATCTATGGGCGTTTTTCGTATACGTATAAATCCTCATGGGATTTTCTTTTTTCGACATTATGCTTCGGTATTTTATTGTAAACGGTTACGTCATAGCCGGCCAGCAATTCGTTTTCTATCCTCTTCAGGTTGGCGCTCTTGCGTTTTTTTATTATCACAAGAGGGGGCATCGACTCTTCCAGTCTTTTTATAAATCCGTCACTGCCTCCGGGTTCCGTCATTTCTATAACCGTATCGACCCAGCGTTCCATCCGCGTATAACGAAGAGGGGATTTTTTTTCGCTTAGCACGTAAAATTCCTCGGCGTTCAGCGCGATAAACCGGCGGTCTGCCTTGCCCATAACGCTTTCAACCAGAAGCCTCTGTTCGGTAAGCGTAGAGGGAAGATTGTAGGTAATGGCGTCCGTGAATAAAAGGCCGTTAACAAAAATAAAGCCGGTTAAAAGAACGAAGCGGTTGGAGGCAATCCGGCCGGCCAGAAAAGAGACGCCTTCAATCAGCCTTGCGGCAAAAAGCGAAGACCAGTACGCCATCAAGGGAAGCATCGGGATAAGGTCCGGCGCCCCGTTAAACTCAATGCCGTTGAATAAAAACCATGCAAGCGTAAGGATAAGCATGCCGCCGTCTTTCCTGTCCGTCAACGCGTTAAAGGTCTTTCTTCCGTTCTTTATCATGAAATAGGAGAATCCCGCCAGCGCGGAGAAAAATACGAAGCCTTCGCTCCGGTAAGCCTTGAACCCCTTTGCCATCCACTTAAACGGCGTCGAGGCCGCGTCCGGCAGGCTGAGCGCGGCCTTTCGCACGACGGCCATCTCGTAGAAGTTGTGCCACTCTGCAAACGCCGTAAGATACAGAATGGCCGGGAGCATCCCCAAAAGCATGCCCGCCGAGAATTTGAGAAAATTCGGCAGTAATTTGTCGCGGTCGGTGAATGCCAATATCATAAACATCGAGAGCCCCGCTATTGCCGCCGGTTGCCAGAACATTCCGGCCATCGCGGAAGCGAAGCCGGTTACGAGCCAGTTGCGTTTTTGAAGGGCGAGCATCGAGGCAAGCATGAAAAACATCACCATTGCCTTCGGTTCCAGATTGCTTGCGCAAAGCACGCTCATGGCGCCGAACCCGGACAAGGTCAACCCTGAAAATATCCCCGCAAGAGCGCTGCCGGAGGCGTTGCGCGCCACAAGGTAGAGCAGCGCGGCGGAGGCCGCGTAAACCGGCAGAGAAAGATACCGTGGCGCGAGATAAGACGGCACGTTGAATATATCGCCGATGTGCATTGTCATCGCCGACAGGAAAGGCCCGTATGGAGTGTAGCCGAAGGTCGTGGAGCCGTAGAGAAGGTCGCCCTTGGAAACGGCCTGCGACACATAAACGAAGTAAGCGCGGTCGCCGAGTATCGGTTGTTCGCTTAGGCCGTAGCGCAGTAAAACGGCGGTGGAGACCGTTGCCAGTATCGCTATATGAAAGAGGGCGGAGCCGGGGAATGAGCGGAGCTTATCGTTCACTTTTTACGCCCTTGAATAGCTGGAACGGAAGGAAGGGTTTTAAAAAAGGCGTCCGCTCGAGAAAATGGTCAAGCCTTTCGCCCCACTGCCTGTTGTATATGAACGGCGGAAAAAAACCGAACCTCAGAAGTTCGAGCCCGGCGAGGCCGGCCTCGCGCATGGCGTTGAATATCAATCCCTTCCTCATCTTTACGATGCCTCCGTCGCCCTTCCATGTCATGCCGGGCGTGGTCAATATCTGGACGTAATAGAAAGGGTTTATGGCGTTGGGTTCCAGGAAAACTATCGTCCCGCCCGGCTTAACCAGCCGCGTCATTGACTCGAAACACGCGCGGACGTCATGGAAGTGATGCAGCACGAAAAATCCGACTACTGCGTCGAACCGGCCGCAAAGTTCCGGCGGCAGGTCCAGAACGTCGGCGCAATGCAAAGGGATATTGTGGCGGCCGCCGTCGTATTCCCTGAGCCTGTCGAGAAGGAACGGCGTAAGGTCCAGCCCCTCGATGTCAATCCCGCGTGCGGCGATATTAAGCGTATAGCGTCCCATGCCGCACCCCACCTCAATCACCTTGTCTCCGCGCTTGATGTTCGCGAACCGCACGAGTTCGTCAATATGCCTGAGGAGGTAGGGCGTGGGCGCGGGGACCATCGTTTGTTTGATTGTTCCACTGAAATAGTTAATCTGCGCGCGGTTATGGTTCTTGAATTTTTTTTTCGTCCGGTTCATATGCCCACCGCGTATATTATGAAAATCTCCCTTGAAACGCAATAGTTTTAATATTCCGTTGTAATTTTTTTTGACAGGTGATATAGTTTTTGCCGGCTTTTATGGAATTCAACGGCAAGCGTGTTCTTATCACCGGAGCGGCGGGCTTCATCGGCTCGAACCTTACGCGCCAACTTCTCGGCCGGGGCGCGACGGTGCACGCGGTTGTCAGGCCTTCCTCGAGTTTGTGGAGGCTTTCGGACGTCGCTTCGGCGATTGGCCTCCATTGCGCCGACCTGACCGACCGCGGTGGGATTGAAAAAATCCTCGACCAAGTCCGTCCCGAGATTATTTTTCATCTGGCGGTGCGCGGAATGCGCACATACAATGAAGACCCTTGCGACATCTTGCGGGTAAACGTCTTCGGCACGGTAAATCTTCTGGAGGCGGCAAAGACCCGCGACCATGAGTGTCTCGTTCATCTCGGAAGTTCCACCGAGTATGGCCCCAAAAACAGTCCAATGAAGGAATCCGATTGCCTCGAGCCGGCGACTTTCTACGGCGCGACCAAAGCGGCGTCAACGCTTTTTTGCCTGCAAGCCGCCGCGGCAAACCGCCGCCCCATCGTGGTGTTGAGGCCTTTCAATGTCTATGGCCCGTGGGACGTAGGGACGCGCCTTATACCGGTTTCCGTCATGGCCGCCCTTCAAGGCGGCGGCATGGACGTCACGCCCGCCGGTTACAGACGGGATTATGTCTTTGTGGAAGATGTCTGCGAGGCGTGCCTTATGGCCGCAGATTCGAAGGAGGCCTTCGGCCGCGTTCTTAATATCGGGACCGGACGGCAATGGAGCAACGAAGAAGTCGTCGAGACGGTGCAAACCTTGGCAGGGAAAAGGATTGCGGTGAGGGCAGGGGAATATCCTTTGCGTCCTTTTGACGTAAAGCGCTGGGAGGCTGACATAAGCGAGGCGAAAAGACTTCTCGGATGGGAGCCGAGGCATACGCTCGAGCAAGGGCTTAAAAAGACAATCGCGTGGTTCGATATCAACCGCGACCGCTACGCGCGGGAGGGCTCATCGTGATAAGCATAGTCGTGCCGGTCTACAGGCATAAGGAAACGCTTCGTGAACTCTCCGGCCGCGTCCGGCGCGCCATGGGAGACAACCCTTACGAAATAGTATTTGTTGACGACGCCTGTCCCGACGGCTCTCTTCGCGCGCTTGAGGACCTGGTCAAAGGCGACTCGCGCGTGTCGGTGATAGCGCTTGAACGTAACGGCGGACAGCACAAGGCCGTGTTGATAGGTTTAAGGCATGCCGCGGGGGAAACTGCCGTTATAATGGACGGGGACCTTCAGGACCGGCCGGAGGTCATACCGGAACTGATTGACATGATGAGGAAGACGGGAGCCTCGGCCGTTTTTGCCGGCAGATGCGGCAGATACGAGTCGCTCACAAGGCTTCTTACTTCGCGCATATACAAAAGGTTTTTACATATTCTTTGCGGGACGCCTCCGGACGCGGGCCTCTTTGTCGCCATGGATAGGCGGATGGTTGAGCGGTTGCTTGCCTTTGATTGGTTCGAACCCAATATTGTGGCCATGATGGGGCTTATCGGACTTCCGCTTGTTTCCGTTCCTGTCGTAAGAGACAGAAGAGTCGCCGGCAAATCGGCATACAGCGCGCGCATGCGGCTTGGAATGGGTTTTAGCGCCGTAAGGCAGGCGTTTTATCACAAGTTGCGCCTGCCCGGGCCTCTTTCCGGCCGCAACGAAGAGGTTGGAATCAAGGCGCTCATCGGCGCGCGTTTTGCCTCTGTAAAGAAAGACGCGCCAAAAAAGGGCGAGGAGGAAAATGCCAAGAGCCGTGCCGGAGTGTTCCGGGGGGTGTCCTGATTAAAGGCGGTGTTCCTTGATTATTTTCTTGATATCTTCCCTGTTGGCCGTTTTTTCCTCATCCCCGCTGCGGAACGCCTCTTCTACGGCCTTGTAAATCCTTCGGACTTCAACGGAGGGGTCTTTATCCTTGACGTCCCTGAGAAACGACCTTCTTAGAAATGTGAAAGAACACTCAAGCCTTGCCATCTCGCTTATAAGGAGGCGGCAGAGGATCGGGTGGCCGAGTTCAGGCAACGTAAGCCCCGCGAACCCGAACGGCGCTTTAATGAATTCCCTCACATAATCGATCGTTCCGTCTTCGAGCGAGTCGAAGATATTTGTCTTGCGGCGGTCAATCGCGAGGTCGTTCAGCCCTATGTAGGCGCGCGACAGGGGCAGTTGTCCCAACTCCCTTGCCAGATTCACGGCCTCGTCGGTCTCAATCATGACGCCCACGCCGCATCTGCCCGCGACGCAGTTCAAAACGTCTTCGACCTCGTCGATTGTTCTTACCATGGGCAGCAGAATCTCGCCGGCGCCGCATTCAAGAGCCATGTCAATCTCCCGCCGGGATTCCCGAATGTCGCGGATTTTATTCACCCTGCATATTACCGCGGAACCGGCAAGCGCGCTCATGCGCCTGAGGTCGTCCGCCGTGTCGTAATTTATCTGCGTGTCTTTGTTCGCCTGGCGCTCGGCTTTGTTTTTATTCTCCCAGTCGATGACAATGCCGGAGAGCCCGCCGCAGGAGGCGCTCCGCGTCATTTTTTCGTCCGTTGAAAAGAGATAGAGATGAAAGGCCGTCATCTTTTCCCCCCGGTTTTTTTCGCCACAATAAGGCAGTTGCTTCCGAAACGGAGCGCCCCGCCTTTTTTGATGCATGACAGTTCTTTTTCCGAAAGCCAGTCCATAACCGCGTTGAGCGTCCCGTTTTTTATGTCATGTTCTTTACGGACGACCTCCGCCGTTATGTCGCCGTATATGCCGAGTTTGGTCGGAAGCGTCCTCCAAAGCAATATCGCGACGGGCAGGGACATGAAAAAATACGTTCCGTATTCAACGCAGAACCCGGCCTGCGCCAGTTTTTTCTTGAGATCCTTTATCGTATACCTTCTGAAATGCCCGACGCGTTCGTCGTTTTTCGACCAGAGGAAATTATACGCGGGCGCGGTGACAAAGAGCCTCCCGCCTTTTACGAGCGCCTTTCTTATCGTTTCCAAAAAGGCGTCGTCATCCTCTATGTGTTCGAGGACGTCGAAAATGCCGGCGGCGGGGAGCGAATTTTTTTTGAAACCGCCGTCTTCGAGAGTTGAGCATATTACGTTTTTAAGGCCGCGTTTTATCGCGTTTGACGCCCCTTGCAGGCCCGGTTCCACAAGACAGACTTCCGCGCCGGAGCGTTGAAGCGCCATGGATACGACGCCGTTCCCTCCGCCTACGTCAAATATCGTCCCCCCCGGAGGATAGCGCCTGACCGCCTCGACTATGCATCTGTTCCTGTGCCTGAACCAGAAGGATTCTTCTTCTATGCCGAAACAAAGGGCGTTTCCTTCCTTCGGATAAGAAATCTTCCTTGTGGAGCGGGAGAACCAGATGCCCGAGTCCGAAGGCGAGAGGTTCGTCGAAATTTTATTTATGTCCAAAGGCATCGTCTCTTTATCCTGTGCGGATTTTAGCACGATTCAAAAATAATTAAAATATCGCCGTGCCGCGAACATCCTCCCCGGGTTATTCAAACCCCTTGCAACTTGCGGTATTTATCAATATAATAAAAATCTTTTGAAAGGAGTCTTATGCCGATAAAAAACGACACATTCCTGAGGGCGTGCGCTCGCAAACCCGCGTCCCGCACCCCCGTTTGGCTCATGCGACAGGCCGGGCGCTACATGAAGGAATACATGGCCATAAAAGAGAAGCATTCTTTTCTGGAGATGTGCCGTAATCCGGAGATAGCCTGCGAAGTAACCATGCAACCCATAAAGGCCTTCGAGATGGACGCGGCCATAATATTCGCCGACATACTCCTGCCCCTTCCGGGCATGGGCATAAATCTGGAGTTCGCCAAAGGCGACGGCCCCGTCATTAATAATCCCGTCAGGACAAAAAAGGACATAGAGGCCATCCGCGTCATAAATCCCGAAGAGGACGTTCCGTATCTGCTTCAGGCCATAAAACTCGTTAAAAAAGAACTCAACGACAGGATTCCGCTCATAGGTTTTTCCGGCGCGCCTTTTACCCTCGCGAGCTATATCATAGAGGGCGGAGGGTCGAGGAATTACGTGCACACGAAAACCCTCATGTACAACGAGCCCGAGCTCTGGCATAAGCTCATGGCGAAAATCACGGACGTCATAACGGTTTATCTTAAGGCGCAGGTCGCCTCGGGAGTTGACGTCGTGCAGGTTTTCGACAGCTGGGCCGGATGCCTCTCTCCCGGAGATTACGGGGAGTTTGTTCTGCCCTACACAAAAAAGGCCGTTCAATCGGTAAGAGGCTCGGTGCCCCCCGTACCGGTGATAAACTTTTCGACCAATACAGGAACATACCTTGACATCGTGAGGCAGGCGGGGGGCGACGTCATGGGCATTGACTGGAAGGTAAGGCTGGATGCCGCGTGGAAGACGATAGGATACGAATTCGCCATACAGGGCAACAT
>DASRUI010000015.1:0-30956 GCA_035655515.1 Thermodesulfobacteriota bacterium | reverse complement strand
AGATAATCCTCGCTTATGTCCTTTTCGTAAACCTTGCCTCTTTTCTTTATCCTCTCCATAAGCACCTCGCTCGATGCCTGAAGATATATGACGAGGTCCGGCTTCGGAAGGCTCGCGTCAAGGAGCACGTAAACCTGCTCGTAGAGACACAACTCGTTTTCGTCAAGATTCAGATAGGCGAATATCCTGTCCTTGGCGAAAAGATAATCCGATATGACGGTCTTGGCGAAGAGGTCTCTCTGACTCAATTCCTTCTGCTGCTGATAACGGTTAAGCAAAAAGAAAAGCTGGGTCTGGAAAGCGAACTTCCTCGTATCGGCGTAAAACCTTGGGAGGAAAGGGTTCCCGTCAACCTCTTCGAGAATGACCTTGCCCTTTATCTCGTTCGTGAGAAGCTCGGCGAGGCTCGTGGTGCCGACCCCTATGGGGCCCTCGACCGCTATGTATTTGGAAGTATCCATGAATAAAAAGATTAACCCAAAGAGCCGCAAAAATCAAGGGCGTTCGCAAGCGCGCGGAATTCCGAAAGCCCGAGCGTCTCGCCCCTTCTTTTCGGGTCTATTTTGCAATCCGAAAGTATCTCGCGCAACGCCTTATCTCCGACGCCGAGCCCTTTAAGACAATTAAAAATGGTCTTCCGTCTTTTGCCGAAAGAGGTTTTTACGACCTTTTTAAAAAACTCCTCTTTCAAGACGTCTATAAGGGGAGACGAAAGAACCTTAAGCCGAACAACCCCTGACATTACCTTGGGCGGAGGCTTGAAACACATAGGAGACACCTCAAACATGTAAGAAGTCTCAAAAAACGCCTGAGCAAGAACCGAAAGAATCCCGTAGTCTTTTGTAGAGGGCTTGGCAATAAGCCTCTTTGCCACCTCTTTCTGGAGCATGAGGGTCATGTCGCTCAAGGCATTTCTCTCGTCTATGAATTTGGCCAGTATGGCCCCTGAAATATTATAAGGAAGATTGGAAACGACCTTTATCTTTTTCCCCGCCTTTTCAAAAAACGACGACAGAGGAATGTCGAGGATGTCTTTATTTATGACCTCAAGCCCCTGCTCCCCCGGAAACCTCTCCTTAAGGGCTTCGCAGAGGCGCCTGTCTATCTCAACGGCAAAGACCTTTGCCCCTGCTTGCAGAAGCCGCTCCGTAAGCACGCCTAATCCGGGGCCTATCTCAAGGACGACGTCTCCCCTCTCGACCTCAGACACATCGAGTATCTTCCTTACGATATTTTGGTCAACGAGGAAATGCTGGCCAAAGCGTTTTTTGGGGCGCGTCCCAATATGCTTCATGTCAGAATTCTAATGAAGGGTCGGCGTTAAGGTTTAAATTTCCAAACGCGCCGGCGCCTTTTTTCTTAATGATATGATACGCCGAAAGCGCGACCATGGCTCCGTTGTCGCTGCAAAAGCGCGGAGGAGGAATAAAGAGCCTTATGTTGTTTTTTACGGCAACCTCGGAGATCCTCTGCCTCAGCCTCGAATTGCAGGCAACGCCTCCGGCGACCACCATATTTTTAACGCCCGTAGCCTCGATTGCCCACATCGCCTTCTCGACAAGCACGTCCACTATGGCCTCCTGAAAACCGGCCGCTATGTTACGCTTCGTATCTTCGTTCAACTCCGCGCCCTTTACCTTCTGAAGCACGGCTGTCTTAAGACCGCTGAAGCTGAACTCAAGGCTTCCCTTTGCGATAATCGGGCGCTTGAATTCTATAACGGACGGGTCGCCTTGTTTCGCGAGTTTGTCTATCTCAACGCCCCCCGGATATCCGAGGCCCAAAAGTTTCGCGACCTTGTCGAACGCCTCGCCCGCGCTGTCGTCTCTGGTCTGGCCGAGGATTTTAAATTCAGTATAATCGTCAACCGACAAAAGCGCGGTATGCCCGCCGGACACTATGAGGGCGACGAACGGAAAATCCGGAACTTCTTTTTTTTCGCCGTCCTCGAGAAACGCGCTCAAGGCGTGGGAAGATATGTGATTAACCCCGACAAAAGGTTTTTTCTTGGCGTAGCCCACGGCCTTGGCGAAAGAAAGCCCGACGAGTATGGAGCCAACGAGGCCGGGCCCTTGCGTTACTCCTATGGCGTCAATGTCAGAAAGCGAGACCGCGGCCCTCTTAAGCGATTCCTCGACTACCGGAATAATCATCTCTATATGCCGCCTCGACGCGAGCTCGGGCACGACCCCGCCGTAGGCGGAGTGTATGGCGTCCTGAGACGCGACGACGCTCGAAAGCACCGTTCTTCCGTCTTTCACTATTGCCGAGGCCGTATCGTCGCACGAAGATTCTATTCCGAGTATGAGCATCGCCTGTTATCCCTTTACTATCCCGGCCATTGCCTTTAAAAACTCCTCGATTTCCTCATGGGTGTTAAAATACCCGGGGCTCACCCTCGCTGTTCCATGGGGAAAAGTTCCTGCGTTTCTGTGGGCGTCAGGCGCGCAGTGTATGCCGCATCTCATCATGATTGCAAAATCAGCGTCAAGCATGGCGCCGACATCAACCGCGGTTTTCCCTTCGACGATGAACGACACAAGGGAAACCCTCTCCTTCGCATCACGCGGCCCTACGACTTTTATTCCGGGCATACGCTTAAACCCGTCGAGTATTTGAGCGATAAGAGCGGTCTCGCGAAGCCTTATCTTTTTCACTCCCTCTTTCAACACAAATTCCGCTCCCGCGCCGAGCCCGCCGACCCCCGGCGTGTTTATCGTCCCTGTCTCGAACCTGTCCGGAACGTCCAACATCACGTCGGCCTCTCCGGTGCCTCCGTCAAGCAAGGGTTCGAAATCAATGTCTTCTTTCAAACAGAAAAATCCCGTGCCCTGCGGCCCGAAAAGGGCTTTATGGCCGGTGGCGATAAGAACGTCCATGTTATCCTTATCCATGTCTATGGGAATCACCCCGGCTGTCTGGGCCGCGTCAACGACGAAGGTTATGCCCTTTTTCTTTAAGAGCCGTCCGATATCCCTTACCGGCTGTATCGCGCCTATCACGTTCGAGGCGTGCACCATTACGACAAGGCGGGTCTTGGGGGTTATGGCCTTTTCTATGTCCGAGGCAACAACAAGGCCCGGAACCTTGCCCGAAACCTTGGTCACCGAAACCCCTTCTCTTTCAAGCCTCGCGAGAGTCCTCACAACCGAGTTATGCTCGAATGAAGTCGTTATCGCGTGGTCCCCTTTTTTCAAGAGTCCCTTCAAAACCACGTTTATTGCCTCGGTCGCGTTTTTCGTGAAAACGACTCTGGACGAATCAGCGATGTTAAAGAGAGACGCCACTGACTCGCGGGCGGAAAAAACCACCCTCCCCGCCTCTACGGACATCCTGTGGCTCCCGCGTCCGGGGTTTCCTCCTATGCGCCTCAAGACTTCGTTAATCCTCTTAACTACGGCATCGGGCTTGGGAAAAGACGTCGCGGCGTTATCGAGATATATCATAAAATCACCTTTTGGTTATTTGAATTATTCCATGATAACACGGAGTTTTTTGGAGGGCTATATCTTTTTGGCGGATTCCATACGGCGGGGAAGGCTGTGGGAAAACTATTTTACCGCGCCCCGCACCACTTTTTGTTGTTAGCGTGTACTATTTAGGCGATAATATTTATTGCAGACATATGTATTGCCGGTGCGTTAATATTGAAAAGTGGTGCGGGGCGCGTCAAGAATTCTCAAAAGTTCCTCGACGGTGGTTACGGGCGGAAGGCACGCCCCGCTCTTGCACACGTAAACAGCGGCCTTGCCCTCAACCCGCGACAAGCCCTTTATTGAAAGAAACGGGGCGCCCGCGCCAAACAGCGCGGGTCGCGACAGGCGCTCCGACTCGAAGCTTGAGGGCATGAAAAGCACTGCTTTGTTCAAAACGAAACTCCCGTAGAGGGCCGTAATCAGCGCTTCAGTGTCGGAATCGCCACGTTGTCCCGCTATCGCGATATGATAGGAAGGCCCGAGCATGAAATCCACTGCCGAAAGAAGATGCAGGTGCGCCGACGGCGCCTCCTTTATCCTCGCGGACGCGAAACGCACGGCGTCCTTGGCGATTTTCAAAAGGTTTCTGTCGCCTGTAGTGAGCCAGAGCCTGAGAAGGTTATGCGCTGTTACCGAATTCCCGGACGGAAACGCGCCATCGTAAAATTCCTTCTGCCTCACGAGGACTCTTTCCGCGGTGTCGGAGGTAAGATAAAACCCGCCTCTCTTGTCGAAAAAGCGGCTTATCGCAACGTCGTTAAGCCTCATGGCCTCGAACAAAAACTCTTCCTCGAAGGTTGTCTCGTAAAGTTCGAGAAGCCCCCAGACTAAAAACGCGTAATCGGTAAGGAACCCTTCGACCGGGGCCGGAAGGTCTTTACGCACGTGAAGCAGTCCGCCGCCCTTTGTCTTCATGTTTTCGAGCGCGAACCTTGCCGCGGCCTTTGCCGCGGCCGCGTACCCCGGCACGGAGAAAGCCCTCGCGCCCATGGAAATGGCCGCTATCATGAGTCCGTTCATGTCGGTTAATATTTTATCGTCTTTCACGGGGCGCGCTCGAAGGCTTCTCTTCGCGAGAAGTTTTTCCCGCACAAAAGAAAACCTAACCTTAAAATCCTCTATTGCCATACCGAACTTAACGGCATTTTCCTCGATTGTCCCTGTCATGTAAAGGACGTTTTTGCCGGTCTTCTCCCCTGTTGCCTCGTCCGGAAAGTTGCCGCCTTTTTCGACGTTAAAGACTTTAGCGGCGAATTCCGCGTCGTCTTTGCCCAAGGCGTCGCGAAGTTCCTCCTCGCCCCATAAATAAAACTTGCCCTCCACGCCTTCGCTGTCAGCGTCCTCCGCGCACCAAAAGCCCCCCTCGCTCGAGGTCATGTCTTTCAAAACGTAATCGAACGCGTCCCTCGCCATGTCCTCGTAAAACGCGTTGCCGGTGGCGAGATACGCCTCGACAGAGGCCATGGATATCAAGGCCTGGTCGTAGAGCATCTTTTCGAAGTGCGGAAGTTTCCACTGAGCGTCGGTAGAGTAGCGGTGAAACCCGCCTCCTATATGGTCGCGTATGCCTCCGAGGCCTATGCCCCTGAGCGTAGCCTCCACCATCTCGAGGGCATGAACGTTATTGCTCCTTTTCCAGTATCTTAAAAGAAAAAATATATTGTGAGCCGAAGGGAATTTCGGCGAGCCGCCGAACCCTCCGTGACGGAAATCGAAGTTCTCCTTCAGTTCGCGAAACGCCTCGTGAAGCTCGCTCTCTCCGACGGGAGCGTCTTTAGGAACGTTAAAATCTTCAATCTTCGAAAGCGTCGCGATTACCGCGTCCGAGGCATCCATGGCGTTTTGACGTTCGTTTTTCCACGCCCTTTCCAGCTCGGGAATAAGTTCCATTAAGCCCATGCCTCCCATGCCGCCTTCTTTCGGCAAATAAGTGGCCGCGAAAAAAGGTTTTTTATCCGGAGTCAATATCATCGTAAGAGGCCATCCGCCCTTGCCTGTCATGGCGTAAGAGGCGGTCATGTAAACCGAATCAATATCGGGGCGCTCTTCCCTGTCAACCTTTACGCAAACGAAGGCGCTATTGAGGAGCGCCGAAACCTCCTCATCCATGAAGCATTCCCTTTCCATCACGTGGCACCAGTGGCAACTCGAATATCCGATTGAGAGGAATATCGGCTTGTCTTCTTTTTCCGCCCTCTCGAAGGCCTCGATTCCCCATGGATACCAATCAACCGGATTTTCGGCGTGCTGGAGAAGGTACGGGCTTTTTTCTTTTGCGAGTCTGTTTGACATGGCTTATATGTCGAGTATAGCCGACGGGGAAGCGTCCGCAAGAGGGGGAAATAAGGTTTTACCCCTCTCCCCTTTACGGGAGAGGGTAGAGCCTGCCATGAGCGAAGTCGAAGGGGTGAGGGGGGGGAACCGTCAGTCCTTCGATAGTTCGACAAGCTCACTACTCAGGACGAACGATTTTAATAGAGGGCGTCGCTCGTATTACTTATTTAAAAAACGCAGGTTTGCAAAAATATCGCTCAGGTTGTATAATGCGCTTAAGAACAAGGAGGTAGCGCATGAGACAAGTTATTATCTACCCCGGCGAAGACGGCTACTGGGTCGCCGAATGTCCGAGCCTTCCGGGATGCATAAGCCAGGGCAAGACAAAAGAAGAGGCCGTGGAAAACATAAAAGAGGCCATCGAGCTCTACATCGAAGGACTTGAAGAAAAAGGCCTTTCCGTGCCAAAAGACCATTTCGACGCCGTGCTCGTTGCCGTATGAAACTGCCACAAATCTCGGGCCGTGAATGCGTCAAGGCCCTTGAAAAAGCAGGTTTTAAAATCGAGCGTCAAAAAGGAAGCCATATCCGCCTTTCGCGCGACAATCCTTTTGCTCAAACTACGGTGCCTAACCACAAAGAACTCGACAGAGGAACTCTTCGCGCCATAATCCGCCAGACAAGCCTTTCAGTCGAAGAATTCATAAAACTTCTAAAATAACTTCTTGAAATAATTTTAATGGCGGGCACAGCCCACCCTACTTACTGTTCGGCATGGCTTATATGTCGAGTATAGCGGAGGGGAATAAGTCCGCAAGAGGAGGAAAGATGGAAAAAGAACACCGTTCGTCCTTCGATAGTTCGACAAGCTCACTACTCAGGACGAACGGCTTTAACGGTGTAAGCAGCACCCTACTTATACCTCACCTTGAAAGCCAACAGCACGGCGACGAGGACGAACGTCATTAAATTAAAGAGCACTATGGGCAGGGAATCTATCATAAACCCGTACGCTATCCAGACGGCTATGCCCACCTCCAAAAGCACGAGGGTAATCAAAGAAAAATCCCGCGCCGACCTTGTCTTCCACGTCTTAACGACCTGCGGTAAGAAAGATATTGTCGTAAGAGTTCCGGCTATCAGACCCAGAAACGTTATGCCGTCCACTAAATCCCTCCGACCCATGCTTCGTCCGCCTAAGGCGGAGTACCCCGCCTCTTTGTAAAAGGGGGAAACCTTTCAGATAACCGCCCTGTCAAGCGTCCTGTACTGAACCGCCTCGGCTATGTGAGAAGGAAGTATCGCCTCCAAGCCTTCGAGGTCCGCGATGGTGCGCGCCACCTTCAGTATCCTCGTGTAGGCGCGGGCCGAAAAGCCGAGTTTCTCCACCACGCTCTCAAGGAGCCTTACCGATTCCTCGCCCACGCGGCAATATTTTTTCAACTGCTTCGAACTCATCCTGCTGTTCGAATATATGCCCGTTCCGGAAAACCGGCCTGCCTGAAGGCTCCGCGCCGCGTTAACGCGGTCTCTTATCTCGCAGGACGTCTCGCCCTTTCTCTCGTCGCGGAGTTCTCCGAACCTGACCCTCGGCACGTCCACGTGTATGTCAATCCTGTCGATGAGAGGGCCGGAAATCTTCGAGCGGTACCTCTGTATCATCGGAGGGGTGCACATGCATTCCTTCAAGATGTCTCCGAGATGCCCGCAGGGGCACGGGTTCATGGCGCAAACGAGCATAAAACTCGCCGGATAAGTCAACGTTACCGCGGCGCGGGCGATGGTTACCGTGCCGTCCTCGACCGGCTGCCTCAGGGCTTCAAGCACGTTTTTCTTGAACTCAGGCAGTTCGTCCAGAAATAACACCCCGTTATGAGCGAGGCTCACCTCGCCCGGCCTCGGTATATGGCCGCCTCCGGTGAGGCCCGCGTCCGATATGGTATGATGCGGGGAGCGGAACGGCCTCGCGGTCACAAGGGCATTCCCGTTAACGAGCATTCCGGCGACGCTATGCACTCTTGTCGTTTCAATCGCCTCGTCGAGCGTCATGTCGGGAAGAATCGTGGTGAGGCGCCGGGCCAGCATCGTCTTGCCGGAGCCGGGCGGCCCTATCATGAGGACGTTATGCCCTCCCGCGGCCGCGACCGTAAGCGCCCTTTTCACGTGTTCCTGCCCCTTGACGTCGCTTATGTCGTTGCCTTCTCCCGAAGCCGAAGCGAAGTACGACTCTATGTCTATGCTCGTTTCGGGAATGTCCTTGGTTCCGTTCAGAAACTCCACCAACTCCCCGAGGCTCTTGACCCCGTGAACCGGCACGCCTTCGCAAACCGCCGCCTCTTCCCTGTTTTCAGCCGGAACTATTATTTTTTTACCGAGTTTTTTGGCGAGCACCGCGCTCGAAAGCGCGCCGCGCACGGCCCTTACCCCTCCGTCGAGGGAGAGTTCTCCAAGGATTAAAAATCCGTCAAGGTCTTTACTTTTTATGACGCCCATGGTTTTAAGCAGCCCTATGGCCACGGGCAGGTCGAAACTCGTGCCTTCTTTTTTTAAATCCGCGGGAGCGAGATTTACCGTAATTCTTCCGTCGGGGAACTCGTAGCCGGAGTTTTTTATCGCCGATTTAACGCGCTCCCTGCTTTCCTTGACCGCGTTATCCGGAAGCCCGACGGTCGAAAAATAAGGCATGCCCCGCGAGAGGTCAATCTCCGCCTCCACCATAGAGGCGTCAACCCCTGTTATGCTCGTTGTGAAAATCCTTGCAAGCATCCCTCAAAACCCTTTCCGTAAGCCGTCTCCGTCAGTATATTTTGCTCGCGCCCATTTCCTGATTAGGCCCGCCGTTCAAAACCTTCACGACCGAGACGCCGTCGTCGAAATAATCTATTATGTTCAAGCACCCGTAGTCCTGCTCTATGCGGAAGAAGTTCGAGAGGTCGAGCCCCATGGCCTCGCACAAAACCACCCTGTTCACCCCGCCGTGCGCCATTATAAGAACGCTTTCGCCGGCAAAGGACGAAACAATGCCCCCCACGGCCGGCATCACGCGAAGCCTCAAGTCCTCGAGCGTTTCTCCGCCGAAGACCTTCTCTTTGGCTAAAGACCTGAAACTGAAACGGACATCCTCCGGGTATTTTACGACGGCCTCCTCGCGCGTCAAGCCCTCCCACCTTCCGAGGTGGAGTTCGCGAAGCGCGCTTAACCGGAGGCGCGGAACGCCGAGCCTTTCGCCTATTATATCCGCCCCTCTGCTCGCCCTCGTGAGGTCGCTCGAATAAACTCCTCTTAACGGTTTGGAGGACAAAAACCCGGCCAGATTCTCCATCTGGCTTACGCCCGTTTCGGTTATGTCAACGTCAGAGTGCCCGTTGTAGCGGAACTCGTCGTGCCCCATGACCTGCCCGTGACGGGCAAGATAAAGCCTTGTCGAATTTGCCTTCAAAAATCTATCCCCTTCCTCGCCGAAACGCCCTCGTCGTAAGGGTGTTTTATCTTTAACATCTCGGTCACGTAATCGGAAATTCTGACGAGTTCCGCCGGAGCGTCCCTTCCGGTAAGCGCCACCTCAAGGCCTTCCGGACGCTCGTCGAGAAACGATACGACCTCGTTGACGTTCAAAAATCCCTCGTTCACCGCGCCTATTATCTCGTCCAGGACCAAAAGGCCGAACCCCTCGCCCGCCCTTGCCTTCGCGATCCCGAACATCTCCCTTACGCTTTTTTCCACGGCTTCGCGGTCCGTGGAATCGCCCGTAAAATAAGGATGCCTCGCGTCCTGGCGCAAAAGCTCGATTGAATCTATGTGGTTTCTTATCATGTCCTTTTCTCCGGACGGGTCTTCCTCGGGCTTGAAGAACTGGACTATGAGGACTCTCATGCCGGCGCCCGCGGCCCTCAAGGCGAGTCCGAAGGCGGCGGTCGTCTTGCCCTTGCCGTCGCCGGTATAGACGTGCACGCGGCCTCTTCTTCCGGAATCAATCGTATTCGGCTTGTCTTGAGTTTTCACTTTTAAACCCCCCGCCCCGCACCACTTTTCAATATTAACGCATCAGTAATACGTATACCTGTAACAAATATTATTGCCTCAACAGTGCGTGTTCACAGCGAAAAGTGGTGCGGGGCGCGCCCGGCCTAATCGGAAAAGGATTTTATCGCTTTATTTCTCTTCGGATGCCTGAGCTTTCTTATGGCCTTTGCCTCTATCTGGCGCACCCTTTCGCGCGTAACGTTAAAATGCGCTCCGACTTCTTCGAGCGTATAATCGGTGTCAATGCCTATGCCGAACCTCATGCGAAGTATCTTCTCTTCCCTCGGGGAAAGGGTCGAAAGCACCTCTGCCATGCATTTTACGAGATTCGCGCTTAAAAGCGAATCGGCCGGGGAAATGGCGTTCATGTCGGCTATGAACTCGCCGAGTGAAATGCCGTCGTCGTCTCCCACGGGCATTTCGAAAGAGACCGGGTCGCGCGCTATCTTAAGGGCCTTTTTCACCTTGTCCGGAGAAAGCCCCATGGCCGCGGCTATCTCTTCCGCGGCAGGCTCGCGCCCGTTTTGCTGGACGAACTGCCTCGAAACGCGGCTAAGCCTGTTAATCGTCTCGGTCATGTGCACGGGTATGCGTATGGTTCTCGACTGGTCGGCTATGGCCCTCGTTACGGCCTGCCTTATCCACCACGTCGCGTAAGTGGAAAATTTATATCCTCTTTTATACTCGAACTTGTCGACCGCTCTCATAAGCCCGATGTTGCCTTCCTGCACGAGATCGAGAAAATGCAGACCCTTGTTGGCGTACCTTTTGGCGATGCTCACCACGAGCCGGAGGTTGGACCTTACGAGCACGTCTTTCGCCGTATCGGCATTCCGCCGCAATTGTTTCATCCTCTTTACGACGTCGAATATCCCTTTGCAATCGAGCCCCATGACCCTTTCGATTGACTTAAGTTCTTTTTTAAGCCTTTGAATCTCCGGCTTCTTTTTACCTTTGCCCTTTGTTGCCGCGGCGGAGACGATGGAGACGAGCCTTCGCTTGAGCCTCCTCGCAATAACGGCATTCGCCGTAATCCGCCCCGACAAAATCGAAATCATATCCGAGTTCTTCGCGATATCGTCTATAAGGCGGAGCAACCGTTGCGCGAGCCGGCCATCCTGAGGCAAGAGGCGAGAGGCCTTTTTTGCCGCAACGCCGGGGCGGGTCGCGCCGCGAAGCGGCGCGCAAAGGCGCCGGACTTCTTTTATGTTTTTAAGAAGTTTTTCCCTCTCTCGCTCGTCGTCTTCGGAAAGTGATTCGCTTTCCGCCAACCTGAGGCCGAGCAAATCAAGTTCCTCGATAAAGAAAGGGGTCTTCAGGAACTCGCGTATCAACCCGTGCCGGGCCGACTCTATGGCCTTGGAAATCTCGACCTCCTCGTCCTTCGTGAGCAGATACTCGCCGCGCATCTCGCGGAAATAACTCTTTACCGGGTCCATAAAATCGAAATCAACGGCATCCCGGACGCCAAGCGAGGCTCTATCCCGGCGAAGCCTTTTAAAAGAAAATTCTTCCGGGGTCTCTTCTTCGCGGAGGCCGTCTTGAATATCTTCGGCATTCCCGCCTTCGCGGGCGGAAATCGGCTCTTCGTCGAACTCATGGCTTCCGGTCATAGCGAGTCTCTCCTTTTATCCTTTATCTTCAAGGCTTACTAAAGGCCGCGCCGCTTGTCTTCGTAATGACTCCATTTCAATTTGCTTTCGCCGAGAAGCTTTCCCACGCAGTCCTTGAGCATCTTTTCGGGGGATTCCATAAAGCCGTTTTCTTCCTTGAAAAAAACCCCCGCCAGAAAATCCTTTACTTCCCCGGCCGAAGCCCGTTCCATGATTGCCGACGGCTCGATGACTCCCTCCTTAAAACACGCGCTTACGCAGACGGCAACGGCCTCTAACACGGGGTCCTTGAATTTACCCAAAGCGGCGAGGACGTCCTCGTCGCAGAGCCGGGGGTTTCTCAAGAGAACCTTCAAAAGCATGGATTCCGCGGCCTTCATCGTCGAAGACCTTATGACGTTTCCGACAACTTCGCCCGGAACCCTGCCCTCTTTGTCGAACCTGTTCAGGGCCGTATACACGGCATCCATGCTTATGCCCAGGACCCGGCCGAGCTTGCCCGCGTAATGGTCTTTTTCGGCCACGTTTTTCGTCCTCGCCACGTACGGCAAGGCCTCTTCGAGATAAGAGGTCTTTCCGCGGGGCGTCGCCACGTCGAACCTCTTCTTCAGTTCCTTTAAAAAGAAATCCATCAAAGGCTCGGCCGAGCCGATCGCCTCCTTAAGCCCGGCGGGGCCGTGTTTTTTAAGGAAATCGTCCGGGTCCTTGCCTTCCGGCAAGACCACGACCATTGCCGCCATGCCCTCTTCCATGAAAAAGCCGAGACCCCTCAAGGCCGCCTTCTTTCCGGCCTCGTCGTTATCAAACAACACGTACGCGGCCTTGGCGTAACGCTTGATATTCCTCAAATGCTCCAATGTCAAGGCCGTGCCCATGGTGGCGACGCTGTTCGTGAAACCGGCCTTCCGGAGAGAAAGAAGGTCGAAGTATCCCTCGACGATTATCGCGGAACCTTCTTTTCCGATGGCTCCCTTCGCGCTGTACAGGCCGTAAAGGGTCGAGGCCTTCCTGAAAACCGGCGACTCCGGAGAATTAAGATACTTCGGCTCTCTTCCGTCCATGCTCCTTCCGCCGAAACCGATAACCCTGCCCTGCGAATCGGTTATCGGGAATATGAGCCTCTGCCTGAAACGGTCGTAATAACGATTCGCGTCCTTGCCTAAAAGCCCTATCTTTACCGCGAGCTCCACGTTCGCGTTCCTTTCTTTGAGATACGCGTAAAGGAGACTTCCCGCTCCGGGCGCGTAACCGACCCGAAACCTCTCGGCCGGCTCCCCCTCGTAGCCCCTCTCTTTCAGGTAATCCCTCGCCGGAACGCCGGACGCTGATTTAAGGGACGTTACGAAAAACTCGAGCGCGGCCTTGTTGACCTTGAAAATCTCCTCCACCTCGCCGCTTTGCTCGCGCTTTTTTTCCTCCGTAACCTCTATGCCGTAACGTTTTCCGAGACTCCTTACCGCGTCCGAGAAACCCATGCCGTCGTGCTTCGCCAAAAACCCTATGACGTCCCCTCCGGCGTGGCAACCGAAGCAATAGAAAAGACGCTTATCCTCGTTCACGGTGAAAGACGGAGACTTCTCGGAATGAAACGGGCAAAGTCCGACGTAGTTCTGCCCCCTTCTTTTAAGAGGCACGTAGTCGGAGATTACCTCCACTATGCTTACCCTCTCTATTACGCGCTCCACCACCTGCCGAGGTATCATTTTAACTCCACTATCGTACTATCGTAACTCCGTCCCCGCCCTCGTCCATGCAGAGGCACGTAGTCGGAGATTACCTCCACTATGCTTACCCTCTCTATTACGCGCTCCACTACCTGCCGAGGTATCATTTCAACTCCACTATCGTAACTCCGTCCCCGCCTTGTTCCGGAGGAGCAGTCTTAAAACCCTTGACGAGATTATTTTCTTTGAGATACCCGTCTATCGCCTTCTTGAGCCTCCCTGTGCCGAGCCCGTGTATGAGTTCCACCTTCTCCACCCCGTTAAGGTGCGCCTCGTCCAACAACTTCTCTGCCTTCTTCAATGCCTCTTCGGCCCTCATGCCTATGAGGTTGACGCTCGTCCGGACTCCGGTTGATTCGAACGAATAATCGGCCTTCGACGAAAAATCCCGCGAAGCGGACGCTCTCTTATGTATGGACTTCCACGGAAGCCATATCTTCAAGCTCCCGGAGGAAACCTCCGCGAGCCGCCTCTCCCTTGAAACCTTCGTAACGACCCCCTTCGCGCCCCCTTCGATAACCTCGACATCGTCTCCGACCGAAGGCTCCTTCTCAACTTCGCCATGGCCGAGTATTGACATTGCCTTTCGCGATGCCGCCTTAACCTCCTCCATTATTCTCTGCCTCGGAGTCTTGAGGGCTTTCGAACCGGCCTCTTTTATTATCGCGTCTATCTCGCCCCTTGCCTTCTTGACAAGGGCTTCGACCTTTTCCCGCGCCTCGTTCTTCATGCGGCCCCTCTCGGCGCGGAGCCTCTCCAGACTTTCGCTTCTCCTTTTCTCCATGCTTTCGAGCCGCGAGTTCAGCTTCCTCAGCTTTTCCTTCTCCTCCTCGATGGTCTTTATCGACTCGACGAAAACGCCCTCTTCGGTGCCGAGCATCTCCGTAGCCCTCGCGAGCACATCACCGGGAAGCCCGTAAAGTTTCGCGACCTTAAGCCCCATGCTCGCGCCCGGAGTCCCGTAGCAAAGCGTGTAGAACGGACTCAGGGTCTTTTCGTCGAAGAGAACCGAAACGTTTTGAAAACTCTTGTCAACGTTAGCCCTCGCCTTGAGAAGATTCAGGTGCGTCGTTACCGCGACCTTGGCTCCCTTCGCTTTCAAATACTCCAGCGCCGCGAGGGAAAGAACGCTTCCTTCCTTCGGGTCGGTGCCGACCCCTATCTCGTCTATCAAGACGAGCGTTCTTTTTCCCGAATTGGAAAGTATCGAGTTCAAGCGCTTTAGGTGCGCGGAGAACGTGCTCAAATCCTCGCTTATGTTTTGGCGGTCCCCTATGTCGGCGAAGACCTTCTCGAACAAGACCACTTCGCTCGACGCGTCCGCCGGTATCGGTATGGCGGAGCAAGCCATCAAGGTCAAAAGCCCGAGGGTCTTCAAGGCCGCGGTCTTGCCTCCGGCGTTGGCTCCGGATATGACCATGACCGACACTGCTTCCCCGAGCGTTATGTCGACCGGAACCACCTTATACCCTCCGCTAATCTCGCGAAAAACAAGCGCCGGGTGCCTCGCGTTGATGAGCCTGACGGAACCGTCTTTACTTATCGCCGGGAGTTCCCCTTTTACGCGATTTTTGAAACGCGACCTCGCCTGAAGCGAGTCAAGGCGGGCAGCCATCGAGATGTCCTTGATTATGGAGTCTTTTTCCTTGAGGATGCGGAGCGTTATCCTCTTGAGTATCTCTATCTCTTCCTCTTTTTCCTCCCTCTTTAATATGGAGACCTTGTTATTGAAAGGAACGGCCTGAAATGGCTCCACGAAGTACGTCCCTCCGCTCGAACTCCTGCCGTGCACGACGCCCGGAAATTCCGCGTGGCGCCCGGCCGAGACGCAAAGCACGTAGCGGTCGTCCCGCAAGGTAAAATACTCGTCCCGGAGGCTTGCCTTTAAATGTTTGCTCTTTACGATGTCCTCGATAAGGGACCTCAGGCTCCGCCTGAGCGAATGAAGCCCGTGCCTTATGCCAAAGAGCTTTTTCGTCGCGCCGTCTTTTATCTCTCCCTTTTCATCCACTATGGCGGAAAGTTCCCCTGAAATCCCGCCCGGCGTGGAAAAGGAACTCACCATCGAAGAGACTACCGGATAGTCCTTGCTCACGCGTCCGGAAAAGAGATTCCTCAAGGAGATTACGCAATCCACCGTGCTTTTTATTTGAAGCAGTTCCAACGGAAGGAAATACCCTCCGGGCTTTACGCGCTTTAACCCCTCCCTCACGTCAACAAGGCCGGCAAGGGGCAACTCGGCTTTCGCGTTGTTAAAGGCAACGACTTCCTTTAACGCCCTGTATTCCGATTCCACGAAAGACAGGTCGCTTGAGGGCGTTATGGCGCGGATGAGTTCGGCTCCGGCCGGACTCGACGCGAGACCCGAGAGTTCCCTCAAAACAAGGCCGTACTCAAGCGCTTCTAAAGTAATGTCGTCCACGTTAGAGAAGAGTAAGGGTTTTTCCGAGATTCGGCAAAAAAAGGCCTACTGGCCTTTCCTTGGAATACGCCTGAACCCGGAGCAGGCCAAGACCTCCACCCCGGCCATGATGTCGTCAAAGAGAAGGTTTATTCCGAGGTTGTCGCTTGAGATGTGTCCTGCTATCACGACGTTTACGTGGTGTTTTTTGGCTTCGGTCCTGTGGTCTTCGCTTATGTGCATGCCGACTATGGTTCCGATGCCGGCGGAGGAAAGCCCTTGGTATATATTTTTGCTGCCGCCGGTGCCGCCGGTCATGTCCACGAAGATTTTGCCGGCTCTCCTCTTATCCGAACCCGTAACGAGTCTCGGCCCGATTGTCTCGCCGGATGCGCCTTTATACTCGGGTATCTCGCGAAGAGAGTCCAAAACGTCGGACACGTAAACAGGCTTCTTATCGTCCAGAAATTTCTGAAGATAAGTCGCCACCGCGTTATCCGCGGGCGTGTGCACGCACATGAAAGGCACGTCCAGAAGACGCGCCGCGTCGACCGCCCTCGTATGATTGGCCGGAAGAAGCCTTCTTTCGACCTCTTTTATCCTCTCGTCCATGAGGTCTTCGGCCACGTGCACCGGAAGCCCGTATTTTACGAGTATGGCGGACTGCATGCCCATGACGTCCGAAAGGGCGCTCATGGCTCTGCCTTCCGGATGATGCGCGATGACGAGGTCTATTGGGACGCCCTTTTGCTTGAGCCTTTCGGCGAGGAGTATCTCGCCGACCTCCATGTCTATGCCCACGAGCGCGGTCTTAACCTCGCGCTCCGGGTCGCCGTAAAGAACGCGCGTGTCGGAGTAGGGGTTTACGAGCCGCTCCGAGTCGAAGAAGGGTTTATCCTTGTCCTTCAAGTCGTCGAATTCTTTTTTGGCCTTGCGGAGGTCTTCCTCGACCTCGACGCGTCCCCTCGGGTCGAGCTCCATGCCTCTTTTGACGGCCTTAAGGTATATGTCTTTTATCTTCATATAGATGACGCACCAAACTTGTTTCAGTATCGTTTCAGCATCTCGTTTTGAATTAAAGATAGACCCTGAAACAAGTTCAGGGTGACAGATGGAACTTAAGCAAACCTACTTTGAAAGCGCCTTTTTTACCATGTCCTGCACAACCTTGCCGTCCGCCCTGCCCTTCACCTTCGGCATCAAAACCTTCATGAGCTTGCCCATGTCATTGGGGCCTGTCGCGCCGCACTCGGCCGCGCTCTCTTTAACTATCTTCAATAATTCGTCTTCGGAAATCTGTTCGGGAAGGTAAGTAGTCAGTATGGCGAGTTCTTTTTCTTCTTTTTCGACGAGGTCGGGACGGTTGCCTTTTTTGAACTGCTCGATGGATTCTCTCCTCTGCTTACCGAGGGTTGAAAGAACCCCGATTGTTTCCTCGTCGTCGAGTTCCCTTTTCTTTTCTATCTCGATATACTTTACCGCCGATAAGGCCATGCGAAGGGCATTGGTCTTGAGTTTGTCGCCCTCTTTCATGGCCTTTGTAACGTCTTCCGCGATTCTGTGCCTGAGTCCCACTTTTTAAGTCCCTTTCTTGAGTTCCGCCAAGACGAGTTTGACGACCGTCTTCAATGTCTCGAAAACTCCGTCTCCCTTGACGGCTATGGCCTCGTAATCAGGAGCGCCTTCCGGATTAAGAACTCTTTTCATCTCGTCCAACGGAACGGGGTCGGCCACGTCCCTTTTATTGTACTGTATCACGTAGGGAAGTTTGGCGATATTGTAGCCGTGTTCTTCGAGGTTCGACTTCATGTTCTCGAGGCTTTCGATATTGGCGTCCATCCTCTCGACCTGAGAATCGGCGACAAAGATTATCCCGTCAACGCCCTTTAAGATTAATTTTCTCGATGCGTCGTAGAATATCTGACCGGGAACCGTGTAGAGGTGAAAACGCGTCTTAAAGCCCTTTATCTCGCCCAAGGCGAGCGGGAGAAAATCGAAGAACAGAGTCCTCTCGGTCTCTGTGGCGAGGGATATCATCTTACCCTTGGAATCAGGCCGGGTCTTGCCGTATATGAAACTCAGATTCGACGTCTTTCCGCAAAGGCCCGGGCCGTAGTAAACAATCTTACAGTTTATTTCCCGCGCCGAATAATTTATGAATGACATATTAAGTCTCTCACGTTGTTTTTTTGTGCCGCCTGCCGCGTCTTATTTGAAAAGATTCTCTATATCGTCGTCTGATATCTCTTCAAGGAGGTTGTCGGCCGCGGTCTGCGAAGCCTCCGCGCGCTTAAGTATCCTCTGTATGGTGGAATTTATCTCGTCGCCGGCCTTCCTCACCCGGAGCCTCACGAGACCCAAAGACGACCTGTTGTCGAATATCACGACCAAGATAACCCTTTGCCCGACTATCGAGATGTGGAGGTTATCCTTCTCTCCTTCGTGAAAGAGTATGGAGAACTCCTTCTCCCCTATGAGCTGGGCGAGCCCTCCGGTGGCGGCAATGTTCCCGGCCGTAAGGGACGCCAGGCTCGTGGCGTCGATGTTTTGCGTCTCTCCGCTTGCCGCTATCAACTGGCCGTCCTTATCGACGAGATAAATGCTTTTGGCGTTGGCCTCCTTAAGAAGCTTCCCTATTATCTCGCAAAGTTCCTTGGACTCGTCTTCAAACATCACCAGAGATGCTTGAACCATACTACCTCCCGTTTAACCGCGCAATCCCGCGAAATCGACAAACTAAAATACTCTTTTCCCGTCCATTTCAAGAAGTCTCTCCCACTCCATGTCAATCCTTTTTTGGGTCTCTTCGAGAAGCCGCTTGTTTTCCGGCTTAAAGAGATGCTTGAACCTGCCCTGCACCTTGAGCCACTCCTCGATGGGCTTCTTCTCCTTGGGTTTGTGCGTAATCCTCAAGACCCCGTTTTCCACTTCGTAAAGCGGCCAGTAACAGGTGTCCACCGCGAGTTCCGCGGCCTCCATGCTTATCTCCGGCTTGGAGTACCAGCCGAGCGGGCACGGGGATATGACGTTAAGAAAAGTCGGCCCTTTGGCCTTAAACGCCTTCTCGGCCTTATTGGCGAGGTCCCTCCAGTTATGAGGGGACGCCTGAGCAGCGTAAGGGATGTTATGCGCGACTATGATTCTCGTCAGGTCTTTTCTCCACTCCTGCTTGCCCGGCCTTACGCTTCCGGCCGGGGCGGTCGTCGTGGCGGAGCCGAAAGGGGTCGCGCCCGAGCGCTGTATGCCGGTATTCATATACGCGCCGTTATCGTAGCACACGTAGAGGAACTCATGCCCCCTCTCCAGAGCGCCCGAAAGCGCCTGAAAACCTATGTCGTATGTCCCGCCGTCGCCGCCGAACGCCACGAACTTGACGTCCCTGTCCGGAATCTTGCCTTTTTTCCTCAATACCCTGTACGCGGACTCTATGCCGCTTATGGTGGCGGCGGCGTTCTCGAACGCCGAGTGTATCCACGGTATCTTCCACGCGGTGTAGGGATATATGGTGGTGCCGACCTCAAGACATCCGGTGGCGGTCGTGCCGACGACAGGACCGTTAGCGCACCGGAGGACAAGCCTCACTATCGGCGGTATGCCGCACCCGGTGCAGAGCCTGTGACCGCCGGTAAAGAGTTCCGGCCTTGCTGAAAGTTCTTTTAAGGTAGCCATGTCCGGTTTCCTTCTCTGTCATTCCCGTCCGCTCCGTCCGCCTGAGGCGGAGCGGACGGAAGCGGGAATCCGTTTTTTATTTTAGAAGTTTAAATAGCCGGTAAGTTTCTCTATATTGCCTCTTTCCAAAACCTTATACAACTCAAGGAAAACCGCCGTGGCGTCCTTAACCGTGTAGTCCCTTCCGCCGAGGCCGAATATGCGGCCCATAACCTTCGGGGCCTGTTCAACGCCGTAGAGGGCCGAGCGGACTTCCGAAAAAAGAGGTCCGCCGAAACCGTTCATGGCGTCCGCCCTGTCGAGGACGCAGATCGCCTTCACGTTCTTGAGCGCGTCCTTAATCTCTTGGTGAGGGAACGGCCTGAAGAGCCTCGGCCGGAGAATACCGACCTTTTTCCCCTTTGCCCTGAGCTCGTCAACCGCGGCCTTGGTCGTGCCGGCGGCGGAATTCAAGACAACTATCGCGCAGTCCGCGTCATCCAACCCGTAACTCTCCATGAGGCCGTATTCCCTGCCGGTTAATTTTCCGAATTCTTTTCCTATCTCGATAACCGCGTCCTTCGCCCTCGCCATTGCCCCGGACTGGGCGAACTTGAATTCCATGTACGAATCCGGAAGCGTCATGGCTCCCATGGTAACGGGATTATCCGTATCGAGGAGCGGATGAACGGGCTTGTACTCGCCGATAAAGTCCTTCACTTCCTTGTCATCCATGAGCGTTAAATTTTCTATTGCGTGGCTCGTTATGAACCCGTCCATGCAAACCATGGCCGGAAGAAGCACGCTCGGATGCTCCGCGAGTCTCACGGCCTGAATCAGGTTATCGTAGGCCTCCTGCACGGTCTCCGAGTAGAGTTGTATCCAGCACGAGTCCCTCGCGCCCATGGAGTCAGAGTGGTCGCAGTGTATGTTTATCGGAGAGGAAAGCGCCCTGTTGACGAGCGTCATGACTATCGGAAGCCTGTAGCCCGAGGCTACGTAGAGCATCTCCCACATAAGCGCCAGTCCCTGAGAACTCGTGGCCGTCATGACCCTCGCTCCGGCGGCCGAGGCCCCGACGCACGCGCTCATGGCCGAGTGTTCGCTCTCGACCGTTATGAACTCCGTATCCACCTCGCCGTCGGCGTAGTAATTGGAAAACTCCTCAATAATCCCTGTCGAGGGCGTTATCGGATAGGCCGGGCACACGTCCGGGTTTATCTGCTTCATGGCGTAGGCTATGGCGGAATTGCCGGTAAGCCCTACCTGTTTTTTTTCCTTCGCTATCGCGCTCATGCGCCCTTCTCCTCTTCCATTTTTATGGCCTTCACCTTGTCCGGGCACTCGACCGCGCATATGCCGCACCCCTTACAATGCTCCATGTCGAAGCCGACCATCTTCCCGTCCTTCACTATTATGGCCGAGTCCGGACACATCACCCAACATATAAGGCAATTGGTGCACTTAGCCTTATCGAGCACCGGGCGCATCTTTCTCCAGCCGCCGGTCACATATTCGTCGGCGTTCCCCGCGACAGAAATAACTCCTCCGAGGGGAACGTTTTTCTTAGCGCCTTCTTTATCCTTCAAAGAGTCCTTCTCTCCCTTTTTCATCTATTTTTCCCCTTTCACGCCTTCGAAACCGGCCTTCATGGCCGCCACGTTGCCCTCGATTACCTGAGCCGAGTACTTCTTGGCGTAGTTTTCCTTGAAGTCCTCTATGAGAGAATCGAGTTTTATGAGCCCGGTCACCTTGGCAACCGCGCCAAGCATGGGGGTATTGGGCATCTCCCTTTTTATCGTCTCCCTCGATATCTTGGAGGCGTCAAGCGTATAGACCTTGCCGAAGCCCTCGGCAAGAGACAGCATCTTTCTCATGATTTCGGGCGAGTTCGGCGTATTTACGATAAAGATGCCGTCCTTTTCCGTTCCGCTCGTTACCGAGCCGAACGACTCCATGCCGCCCGAAAGCGCCATTCCTATAAGGGTCTGGTCGGCTATGAGAACGATGTTCGGATTCGTAACCTGACAGTGCATCTTTATGGGCTCGCTTGAGACCCTGTTGAACGCCCTTACCGGCGCACCCATTCTCTCCGGGCCGAACTCAGGGAAGGCCTGAACGTATTTGCCTTCCATAAGCGCCGCCTCTCCGAGAAGCTTAGCCGCGGTAACCATGCCCTGCTGCGCCCTTCCGTGCCATCTTACCTCGGTATATTTCATCCTGCTACCCCGCCGCCTGAATTGTTTTTTATGAAAACCTAAGCCTCTCTCCTGCCGTCCATCGCCCTTCCGAGCGTCGAGGGGTCCATATACTCTATCGAACCGCCGACCGGAACCCCGGAGGCTATCCGCGACACTTTGACCGCGAAACCCGAGAGCGCCTTTTTGATGTAAAGCGCCGTTGTTTCGCCTTCGGCGTCGAACGAGGTCGCGAGTATCACCTCGCTTACGCCGCCGTCTCTTACGCGCGAGACGAGTTCCTCGAACTTTATCTCGTCCGGCCCTACGCCCTTAAGAGGGGCGATTGCGCCGTGAAGCACGTGATACCTTCCCCTGAAAGAACCGGCCGCCTCTATGGCGATCATGTCCTTGTAATCCGCCACCACGCATATCGCGGTTCCGTCGCGCGAAGGGTCGGAACAGAGCCTGCACGGGTCTGCCTCCGAAAAACTCATGCACCCCGAACAAAGCCTCACGTTCTCCTTTACGTCAAGGAGGCTTTCCACGAGTTCCTTTACGTAGTCCTCCTTCGCGTTCAGCACGTAAAGAGCGAGGCGGCCGGCCGTTTTTTCTCCTATGCCGGGAAGCCTTGAAAAAGCCTTTATGAGCCTCGATATCGGCTCCGCGTATCTCACGCCTAAAATAACCCCGGTATGTTTATGCCCATGCCGGATGTGATTTTTCCCATCTCCTCCGCGCTGTCCTCCTGCGCCCTTTTGCTTGCCTCGTTCACGGCCGCGACGATAAGGTCCTCCAGCATCGGGACGTCGTCCGGATTAACGACCGAGGGGTCTATCTTGATTGAAACGACCCTGTGGCTCCCGTTCACGACCGCCTTCACCATGCCTCCGCCGCTCGATGCCTCGTAGGCGCGGAGCGCGAGTTCCTTTTGCGCGAGAGCGAGCTTCTCCTGCATCTTCTGCGCCTGCTTCATTATGTTCGAGATATCCTTCACAATCACCTTATTCTTTCGTCTATCAACTTCGCGCCGAGCGTCGTAACGGCGTCCATCACCACCGGATCTTTGCCCGAGGACGGCAAAGCGACGGTCTTCTTCGTTGGTTTTGAATCTTCCCTTTTATTGACCACTACAATCATCTTCTTCTTGAAGAAATCCTCGGCCGCTTCCGACAAAATATCCTTCTTAACCTGCAAAAAACCAAAGCCGTCCGCGCCGGCCTCCACGATAAGGGTTCCGCCTTCGAGCCTTACTGTTTGGGATTCGAGACGATTAAACGTAAGCCTGTCCCGTTCTTTGAGGTAATCCAGAAAATCAGGAATTACGTCAGCAATCCCCCCGCTTCCCGTCGTGGTACCCCGAAGCGGCGTGGGTAGGGGGGAAACCGCTTGTCCCGTCTTTACCGCAACATCAGGAGCGTCGGGCGAAACGGCGTCCGGCTTAACCAAAGGCCTCGAATTAACCGGGGCGCAATCAACGGCCGGCGCGTTTTCCTTGACCTCTGTTGCGGGTTTTTCAATCGCGAAAGTTTTTTTTACCAAAGGCGCCGGAGTCGCGGAACCTCCCTTTAAAGCGTCTATTTTCGAGATTATCTCGCTCATCGGCGTCACGTCGTCCGTGTGGAGCGCCTTCAGGAGCGTCATCTCGAGTGAATACCTCGGGGTCGTTGACCTTACGAGTTCCTCGTAGCCTTTGCTTAAAACCGAAAACTGGAGTTGTAACCTCTCAAGCCCGGCAAGCCCGGCCATATCCCTCAGTATATTCATCTCGCTTTCCGGAAGGTCCGGAAACGAGGCCCCGTTGGTAACCTTTATTACCGCGAGGTCCCTTACCTGCTCGAGAAGTTCGGTGATTACCTTCTTAAAATCATAACCGAAAACATGCATCTTTTCAACAATATTCAGACACGCCTTCGCGTCCTTTTTGAGAAGGGCCTCGCAAAGGTTGAATATGACCGTCCTGTCCATGAGGCCCAAGGCGTCCAGGACTTCCTCGCGCCCTATGGAGGCGCCTGAGAACGATATTACCTGCTCGAGCAGGCTCTGGCCGTCCCTCATGCTCCCCTCGGCCTCTCTTGCCATGAGATACAGGGCGTCGTCAGAGGCCTTGATGCCTTCTTTTTTGGCTATGTCAATCAGCCGGTCATGAATCTTTTTTACCGGAACGCGCTTGAAATCGAACCTCTGGCAGCGCGAATGTATGGTCATGGGAATTTTATTAGGCTCGGTGGTGGCGAACATGAATACCACGAAAGGCGGCGGCTCTTCGAGGGTTTTAAGAAGGGCGTTGAAGGCGGATTTGGAAAGCATGTGGACTTCGTCTATTATGTATATCTTGTACTTACCCTCGGCAGGCGCGTACTTGACGCTTTCCCTGAGTTCCCTTATGTTATCCACGTCGGTATTGGACGCGCCGTCTATCTCGAGGACGTCCACGGAATGGCCGCTTGTTATGGCCTTGCACATGCCGCACGCGTTGCACGGCTCGGAGGCAGGGCCTTTGACGCAGTTCAGGCACTTGGCGAATATGCGGGCGATTGTCGTCTTTCCGACCCCCCTTGGGCCGGAAAAAAGATAGGCGTGGCCGATCCTGCCCGATGAGACCGCGTTCTTGAGCGTCCGGACGACACTTTCCTGGCCGATGACCTCTTCAAAAAGGGCCGGCCGCCACTTCCTTGCTATTACCTGATAACCCATAGACTCCAATACCGGTTATCCGTCATCGGTTATGGATGACCGTCCGCGGATAACAGGCAACTGATTGCGGGCGCCATTGATAGCCGGGCTTCCTCGCGGCACATGGATAAATACGCGTACCGTTGCTTCCTTCCGGACCTGGCGGGATTTGCGCCAACCCATTGCGCGAGACCCGACTATCAACAGCGCCCGCAAACCGCGGGCAAGACCAAGCCGCCTGACAACAACCATCAACCGATAACCGTGATTAAATGGCGGAGAGAGAGGGATTCGAACCCTCGGTACACGTTAATGTACACACGCTTTCCAGGCGTGTTCCTTCAGCCGCTCGGACATCTCTCCTTCCGGCAGTAAGATTTCTCTCTAAAACCTGCGTTAAGGGTATCTATTTATGTAACATCTTTCAAGGAGTCTTTGCAAGGAAAAACAGGAGGAAACGGCAAATTTCATTATATCCGCAAAGCGAAAAACCAAAAAACGAAAAACCGGATTTACCCTTTGTTTTTTAGCCCGTAAACCTTTATGCTCGCTATGGAAGAGGCTATCTTCTTAAGTTTCCTGTCCGTTATCTTGAGGTCTTTCATCAATGCCCCTCCGCCTGAGGCGGACGGGTCGCTTATCATGAGGTCGAGCGGATAGGACGCCGCGCTCCGCGCTTTAACGCTTTTAAACCCCGCGTCTTTTATCGCCTTCAGGTATCGGTCCTTCCCGACGGCTCCGGCAAGGCAACCGACATATGCCTCCATCGAATCCGCTATGTCTTTCGGCAGTTCCTTCAGAAGAACTATGTCCGAGACCATGAGCCTTCCGCCCGGCCTTAAGACCCTGAAGGCCTCCTTGAAAACCTTCTCCTTGTCGGGCGAGAGATTTATGACGCAGTTAGAGATTATGACGTCAACCGTATTATCCTCGACAGGCAGGTCCTCTATCTCGCCCAGCCTGAACTCGACGTTTTCATAACCGGCCTTTGCCGAGTTTCGCCTCGCCCTCACAATCATCTCCGGGGTCATGTCGATTCCTATGACGTGGCCTTTTTTACCGACCCTTCGGGAGGCCAGAAAACAATCCATGCCCGCGCCCGAGCCGAGGTCAAGCACCGTCTCGCCTTGTTTCAACGAGTCTATGGCAAGGGGATTCCCGCACCCCAACCCCAGATTCGACCCCTCGGGAACGGCATTAAGTTCTTCGTCTCCGTACCCGATTTTTTTGCTTACGCTTTTGGGCGAAGCCGCCGGGCCGCAACAGGAAATCTTCGGACCGCAACAAGAATCCCCGCTCTTGGCTATCCTTGCGTACCCTTGCCTTACTATTTTTTTGACGTTCTTCTTTTTCATGACCGGCCTCCGTTTTTATCGTTTACCGCGCGGAAAGTTTCGCGATTAAAAAAATTATTCAAGAGGGGCTTTCCCCATGCGCCTGCTTTGCCTGAAAAGATACACTATGACGAATATTATCGCCCCTTGCGCGACAAGACCGGTGACTATCGGAAAGAGCATGAGATAATCGAAACGGTAAACGCCGGTCTTCGGGTCGTAGGTGTAGCAAAGGGCGCGGAGCATGTCCTTGATGCCGGAGGCGTCTTTCCGTTTCGCGGGGGCCGAAGCGCCGGGCACGGCCGCCGCGTAGACGGGCTTCAGCGCCTCGTCGGAAGTCAACTCCGTTACGTAAATCTGAGCGTATATCCCGCCGTTCGAGTCCAGAACACTCGCCATGTTCGAATGGCTGAAGCCGGAACTGATTTTTACATACGTGAAACCGAACTCCCTTGTCATGGACTGAACGGTCTTTTCGTCCGCTGAGGCGAACTTCCACCTTGAAAAATCAACGCCGAAGCGCTTGCCGTGCTTTTTCATGGCAAAGGGCGTATCGCGGGGGGTGTCGAAACCCACGGTCAATGCCGAAAACTTTGCCCCGAAATCGTCCCCCGCCTTACGAAAGGCCTTGTCGAGATTCATGGTTATCGTGGAGCAGGCGCTTTCGCAGTCGGTGTAGATGAAGCTTACGACAAGGGGTTTGCCTTTGTAATCGGACAAACGGAAGGTTTTGCCGTCCTGGTCAACGAGAATATAATCATTCGGGGGATTGCCGATTGCCTCCTTCGAGACCCTGACCGCCTCTGCCGCGTCCTTGGATTCGAGGGAAGGGTCCTGATATGCCAAGGCAAAAGAAGAAAGAGAAAAAAACACGGCAAACGCCGCTATGCCGTTCGGAAAAACCACCTTGCCCCGCCGGATTCGCGCTTTCGCTTAAGACGTTTGAAATTATGTTTAACGCCCTCTTCGGCGCTGAACTGCATTATAACATACTCCTCGGAAAACGTAAAAAGAGCGGACAATCCCGCGAAACCGCTACCAAAGAGGCAGGTAGACGTCGGCTATGACCGCGATGAAAAGGCCTCCGAGGTAAACCATGGACGCCCTGAAATTCGCCCTCGCTATTTCCTTCCTCTGGGAACGGATGAGTTTCAGGTTCATGGCTATGAAATAAATCCCGACCGCCGTTGCCGCAACGGCATAGACAATTCCGAGGTATCCGAATAAGAAAGGAAGAAAAGAACTCGCGACAAGGACTATCGTGTTCAAGAGTATCCAGCGGGCGGTCCTCGAATCTCCTATGACGTTCGGAAGCATGGGCACCCCGGCCTTTTCGTACTCTTCCCTGTGGAGTATGGCGAAACTCCAAAAATGCGACGGAGTCCAGAAAAACATGGTTATCGCCAGAAGAACCGGCGCCGCGCATAACTCGGGCGTTGCCGAAGCCCCTCCGGCGAGCACGGCAAAACTTCCGGCGAGCCCTCCTATTATTATGTTCACCCAACTCCTTCTCTTAAGCCACGCCGTATAGAGTATGGCGTACGTCAAAGCGCCTAACAAAAGATGCAACCCCGCCATCCGGTTAAGCCAAAGAGACGAGACCGCGACGGAGATCGCGAGAAGAATTACGGCGAGGGCAAGCACGACTTTGCCGTCCGCCACGCCGCCCGAAGGAATGGGACGCGCCTTCGTCCTCGGCATCAACGCGTCTATGTCCGTGTCGAAATAATGGTTAAAGGCGCTCGCGCCGGCTGACGCGAGCATGGTCGCGAGCGCGAGCGCGACGAGAGACGAAAACGAGACGTTGACCACTCCGGCGGAAATAAACCCGACAACCGCGCTGAACGTAATGAGCGAGCATATCCTGAGTTTGAAAAGCGGCAAGTAACTTGTTATCGCGCCCATAATTCAATCCCTCCGCTTTCCTTTAAAAAAGAAATTCTATGTCCCCTTCTCCTCTTGCTTTTTCCTCCTCTCCCCTCAGGGGAGAGGATTGAGGTGAGGGGGTCTTCCTTTCTCTTTTAATCACTCCACCCCCACCCCAACCCTCCCCCATAAAGGGGGAGGGAGTGTAAGAGATGCACCGATTCCTTCGGCAAGACAAGACGCCCCCGCCCAACGCGTCAGTCCTTTTTGTATCCGTACAGGTCCCAATCTTCGGGGAGATTGACCGGCTCCGCGAAATTACCGATGGGAGGAGGCGAGGCGGTGTGAGTCCATTCGAGCGACCTGGAGCCCCACGGGTTCAGCGGGGCCTTCTCGCCCGCGACGAGCGCGTGTATCCATGAGATAAGCACGACAATAGCCCCGAGCAATATAACGTAGCTTCCGTATGTGGCTATTTGCTGAAGCCCTTCAACCTCGGGGAACTGCGCGTAATCGTAGTAACGCCTCGGCATGCCGTAGGCCGCGCCCATGTACAGGGTGAAGGAAAACGTGATATTCGCGCCTATGAAGAAAAGCCAGAAGCCGAGTTTACCGAGGGTTTCGTTGTACATCCTGCCCGTCATCTTCGGGAATATGTAATACGTGCCGCCGAGCACGGCGGTTACGGCCGACACGGCCATGATGTAGTGGAAATGCCCCGGCATCCAGTAGGTGTCAGTCAGGCCGATGTATATGCCGCTCATGGCGTTGGGTATGCCGGTAAGGCCGCCTATGAGAACAAGGAAGAGAAACCCCGCCGCGTACCACATCGGAGTTGAGTATTGTATCGAACCCTTATAAAGAGTCCCCACGAGGCCTATCATGAGAAGGCCTATGGGTATGCTTATAACGAGCGTCGTGGCCACGTGCACTAAAACCATCCAGTCCGGTATGCCGGCCACGTAAAGATGATGTGCCCACACTACGCCGCTTAACGCGAAAGTGCCGCCTATGCCGGCGTAAACGACCGTCTTTATGTTGAAGATCCTGTTCCTCGCGAAGGTGGCCACTATCTCGTATATCATGCCTATGGCCGGAAGGAATATGACGTAAACGGCCGGGTGAGAGTAAAACCAGAAAAGGTTCTGGTATATGAGGACGTCCCCGCCCTTGGCCACGTTAAAGAAATTAGTCCCGATATACTTGTCCAGACTCAACATCGTAACCGCCGTGCCTATGACCGGAACGAATATGATCTGTATGATGAAGGCCGAAAGGGTGCACCAGACAAAAATATTGAGTTTGCCCCACGTCATGCCCGGAGCCCTCATGAAGATGATGGTCGTCACCAGATTAATCCCTCCGGCTATGCTCGAAAACCCCATGAGAAGCACGGTAAAGGTGTAAAACGCGGTGTTACCGGACGTTATTACGGAGTACGGAGGATAACCCGTCCACAGGATGTCCGGAGGGTCGGGTATCACGAAGGTAAGGAGCGCCAGAACGATACCCATGAAGTAAAGCCATACGCTAAAGGCGTTAAGCCTCGGGAACGCGACGTCCTTCGCCCCTATCATAAGAGGCACCAGGTAGTTCGCGAAAAACCCGGTAAGCGCCGGTATAAGGAAACCGAGTACCATGGCCGCTCCGTGGAAATACAGCCACGTGTTGTAGGTTCCGGGATTAGCCGTGATGTCGGGGCCTATGTGGCTAAGCTCGGTCCTCATTAGTATGGCCATGGCGCCGGCCACTAAAAACGCGGCGCAGGCGCCTATAAGGTACAAAACGCCGACCCTCTTGTGGTCGGTCGTGAATATCCATTCTTTAAGGCTGAATCCGCCTTTTACCGTCTCCGCTGCCGCGCTCATACAGCCCCTCCTTTTGGTTTGTTCTCGTCCACCCACTTGTTGAAGTCGGCTTCGGGCATTACTATGACCTTGCCGTACATGGAGGAATGAAGCATGCCGCAGTATTCGGCGCAGGTCAGCAGGTACTCGCCGACCTCTTTGGGCCGGAAGTACACGTAAGTTTGCCTGCCCGGCACCGCGTCCCATTTGTTCTTGAAATACGGCAGGAAAAAACTGTGCACCACGTCTCTGCTCGTAATCCGGACGACTATGGGTTTCCCGACCGGAACCCTGAGTTCGTTCGTGGTTTTTATTCCCTCGTTATAGGTGAAGTCCCATCCCCACATGTAAGCCTCGACCTTCACCTCGTAGGCCCCGGCGGGCACGTTACGGTAGGCCTTCCAGAGTTCGAAGTTCTTGGCCGCGAGAAAAAGATCGTCCGCCATGAACACCAACGCCGGTATGAGCGCCCATCCGAACACGGCCAACTTGCCGAGTTTCGGACCGTCTCCCGTTTGGTCGGGGCTCTTCCTCCTGTACTTAATGAGGAAATAGAGCGTTATAAGGGCGAAGACAACCCCGATTATGGATATGTCCCACATGAGTTCTTTCCAGAGGTGGTGCCAGCCCTCCCTTGAATCAACGGGAAATTCCGGGAAACTCTTGGCATTGGCGATAACGGCCGCGCCGAAAACAAACGCCGTTGTCGCGAGCGTCGAAAATCTCCATTTCTTCATGGCCATCTCCTTTCTTTTTGTCATTCCCGTCCGCTCCGCCTCAGGCGGACGGAAGCGGGAATCCAATCTGAAATCTTTAAAAGCCTCTTACCATAATCAAGTCTTTGCGTCTTTTCGTAGGGCAGACCTTCAGGTCTGCGTCTTTACCGCAGGGCTAAAGCCCTGCCCTACATTTCTTCGTGGCGCCCCGCCCTTTACCAGAAATACATCTGGCTTACGACGAAGAGCCACACGATGTCGACAAAGTGCCAGTATATCGAAGCCGCCCGAACAAAGGGCTTGCTGACCTTCCCTGAAAACGCCGGCAAAAGAACGCACAAAAACATCCCGAGCCCCACTATCACGTGGGAGACGTGAAATCCGGTTACGGAGAAAAACGCCGTAGAATGGACGTTGGTGGAGGGAACGAACCCTTCGCGGAAAAGCCCTGCCCACTCGTAAACGCTCATGCCGAGGAACGCGCCGCCCAAGAGCATCGTTATCGCAAGCCACCGCACGAAGCCGCTGTGGTCGTCACGGTCCATGCGCTCTTCGGCGAAGTGTATCGTAACGCTCGAAGACAGAAGCGCTACGGTCATTATTACCGGCATCAGGAGCGGCATCTCCGGACTTCCCGCCGGCGGCCATGCGGACGCGGAAAGCCTCAAGACCCAGTAAGCCGCGAAAAACCCGAAAAAAAGAAGCGCCTCGGAAACTATGAATATCGGCATCGCCCATACGCTATGCCCTTCCCCGTAGCCGTGCTCGTCGGCCATGCCTTCTTTTACCCAGCCCGCGACGGATATAATCGTGAGCGGAGCCCCTATGCCGAGGAATATGTACGAGAGCATGGAATTTTTGTAAACAAAATGCGCCGAGAAAGCCAAGGGAACCAGGAACAGTATCCCCACGCTCAGTATAAGCGGCCAGACGCTTGTGTGCCATACCGGCGCGTGCCCCGCCGCACGCGCTTCCGTGTGTTCGCCCATGGTTCTTTCACCTCCCTGAAGAGTTTTTTCCGGTTAAAGCGTAATCGCGCATTCCGCGCCCCGCACCACTTTTCAGTATTAACGCACAGGTAATACGTATGCCTGCGGCAAATATTATTGTCTAAACAGTACGCGTTAACAGCGAAAAGTGGTGCGGGGCGCGCCCTTGCCCTATTGGAATCCAATTAAATA
>DASRUI010000014.1:0-11608 GCA_035655515.1 Thermodesulfobacteriota bacterium | reverse complement strand
TATTAAGATTTTTATTGTAAAATGCATTATTCTGTGCGAAAATTACCCTCTATTTATAAAAACCAATAAGGATAAAGGTTACCCCATTTGTTTGACAGGCGAGACGCCCCCGCTTAATATTGCGGGGGCAGGCTCTGTCCTACAGGGGGTTAGGGGGATAAAGGGAAAATGAACCAACTCTATAAAAACATAGCTCTCTGGATAATCATCATAGCCACGGTGCTCTTGATGTACACATTTCTCAACCAGAAGGCGCCTGAGGATAAGAAGATAATCTTCACCGAGTTCATCGCGGCCGTCGAGGCCGGCAACGTGGACGAGGTCATGATTCAGGGGCAGAACATAAAGGGCGTTTACAAAAGCGACAAAAAGAAGTTTGTCACCTATGCCCCGAACGACCCGGAACTCGTCGCCAATCTCAAGGCAAAAGGTGTCAGGATATCGGCCGAGCCGGCCGTTGACACTCCGGGCTGGGGCACGATATTCGTCTCGTGGTTTCCGGTGCTTCTCATAATAGGATTCTGGCTTTTTTTCATGCGTCAGATGCAATCCGGCGGAGGAAAGGCCATGAGCTTCGGCAAATCCCGCGCCAAGCTCCTTAACGAATCCCAGCAGACCAAAACATTCAAGGACGTGGCGGGCATAGAAGAGGCGAAGGAAGAGGTAAGCGAGATAATAGACTTCCTGAAGGACCCGAAGAAGTTCACGCGCCTCGGCGGCAAGATTCCGAAAGGGGTGCTCCTCATGGGTTCTCCGGGCACGGGAAAGACTCTTCTGGCAAAGGCCATAGCCGGAGAAGCGGGGGTTCCGTTTTTCAGCATCTCGGGGAGCGACTTCGTCGAGATGTTCGTCGGAGTCGGGGCCTCGAGGGTGAGGGACCTTTTCGTGCAGGGCAAGAAAAACGCCCCTTGCATAATATTCATAGACGAGATAGACGCCGTCGGCCGCCACAGGGGCGCGGGACTCGGCGGAGGGCATGACGAGAGGGAGCAGACATTGAACCAGCTCCTCGTTGAGATGGACGGATTCGAAAGCTCGGAGGGGGTCATAATAGTGGCGGCCACCAACAGGCCCGACGTTCTGGACCCGGCGCTTCTTCGTCCCGGAAGGTTCGACAGGACCGTCATTGTTCCCATACCCGACGTCAAGGGAAGGCTCGAGATACTCAAGGTGCACACCGCGAAGAGCCCGCTTGACGCTAACGTAAGCCTTGAAAGGGTCGCGCGCGGCACGCCCGGATTTTCGGGAGCGGACCTCGCGAACCTCGTCAACGAAGCCGCGCTTTTGGCGGCGAGGAAAGGGCAGGACAAGGTCGGAAGGGCCGAGCTTGACGAGGCGAAGGATAAGATTCTCATGGGTAAAGAGCGCAAGAGCATGATAATAAGCGAGGACGAGAAGAAAAACACGGCCTACCACGAAGCCGGACACACGCTCGTCGCGAGGCTCATACCGGGCACCGACCCGATACACAAGGTTTCGATAATACCGAGGGGAATGGCCTTGGGCCTCACGCAACAGCTCCCCATAGACGAGCGGCACACGTACAGCAAGGACTTTTTGGTGAATAACATAGCGATACTCATGGGCGGCAGGGTGGCCGAGGAGCTTGTCTTGAAGCACACCACGACCGGCGCGGGAAACGACATCGAGCGCGCCTCGGAGATGGCCCGCAAGATGGTCTGCGAGTGGGGCATGAGCGAGAAGATAGGCCCTCTCGCGTGGGGCAAGCGCGAGGAGCATATATTCCTCGGCAAGGAAATGTCCCAGAGAAGGGACTTCAGCGAGCAAACCGCCATGGAGATAGATTCGGAGATAAAGGCCGTCGTCAGCGATAATTACGCGAGGGCAAAAAGAATAGTGAGCGAAAATATCGAGACGCTCCACGCCCTCGCGCACCTGCTTCTTGAAAAAGAGACCGTTTCCGGCGAGGAGATAGACGACGTGGTTTTCAAAGGGACGGTGCCTCCGGGCGTGAAGACGGCCCGGGACGATAAGGCGGATACCGCGGCCATGCCCGGCACGGCCTGAAGGGTTTCCGTCCCCAAAATAGGTTGAATTTTTAGGAAAACCGGCAAGTGGAAGATTCCTGCTTATAAACAGGAATCTTCACGGTAAGGTATGTCATTAATATGGCTCGCCACGACCTTCGGTCTGCGGCGAGCATTCCGTTGTCCGTCAGACGAGGCAACGGCCATTTTTGCGACGCAGGCGTATATCAAATACGCCGAGCAGCAAAAATGCGCCGATAACGAAGTATGGCGGACAAATCGCCGGTTTTCGGAGAGTCAAGTGAGGTTTCGCGTCAGGGCGATTGACATCGCGTCCGCGGAAGCGGCCGGCATTGAGATGAGGCGCATCGGCGTTGACCCCGCGGGCATGGCGCTCATGGCTCCGAAAGAGGTTTTTTATAATCTCAAGATTACCGGTTTGACGGCGCCGCAAGCCAATATTTTAAAGCAGGACGCCATAGCCTCTGGCGGCGAGGCGGCGGTCGCGAAAGGGGTCGTATCCTGCGAAATAAATTTTACCGACGCCATCCTTTCCGGAACAGTGAAGCAGTTAAGGCGTCTCGCGGATAAACTCAAAGCCCAGCCTTACGGCCTGCCGATTGCCGGAAAATCCATAAATGAAGCGTTAGACAGGCTGACGAACCGCGGGCTCGCGTTCAGGGGGCGGAGCCGTTCGTGGGACGTATCCAAGGGGGCTCTCGTAATGGGAGTTCTTAACGTTACGCCCGATTCTTTTTATGACGGCAACGCTTATTCGGGAAAGAACGCCGCGATAGAGACGGCGCTCCGCATGGCGGACGAGGGCGCGGACATAATAGACGTGGGCGGCGAATCCTCGAGGCCCGGGGCAATAGATGTCCCCGTCGAAGAGGAGATAAGGCGGGTCGTCCCGGTCGTCGAGGAACTTTCCAAAAGGGGTTTGGCCGTTTCGGTTGACACGGTAAAATCCCGCGTCGCCGACCTCGCTCTTCTCGCGGGGGCTGAGGCGATAAACGACATAAGCGCCATGCGGAGGGACCCGCTCATGGCCGGGGTTATAAAAAGGCACGGCGCGGGAGTCGCGCTCATGCACATGAGGGGCACTCCGAAAACCATGCAGGGCGAGACTGCTTACGAAGACCTCATGGCCGAGATTTTCGATTATCTTTCGGAGAGGGTGGAGTTCGCGGAGGGTTTCGGCATAGACAGGGAAAAGATAGCCATAGATCCGGGAGTGGGTTTCGCCAAGACCTCTTCGGGGTGCCTTGAGATAATCAGGCGTCTCGGAGAACTTAAGACAATCGGCGCGCCTGTTTTAATCGGGACTTCGAGGAAGTCTTTTATAGGAAAAACACTCGGAGGCGCGGAAGCGGGAGCGCGGCTTAACGGCGCCCTCGCGACGATTTCGGCCGCGCTCCTTAACGGCGCCGATATAATTCGCGCCCACGACGTGAAAGAGACCAAAGAGACGATACTCATGATAGAGGCGATAAAACGCTTTGATTTGCGGACGGAAGGCGACTCGTGACAGGCTGGCTCGATAAGATAGCATTTCCCGGCGCCACGGAATGGATAGACATAGCGCTTGTCGCCGCGGCGCTTTACTGGGCGATGCTTCTCGTGAAGGGCTCGAGGGCCGAAAAGATGCTCTGGGGACTCGGCGTGGTGGTGTTCGCGTATTTCTTTTCCGGCAGGTTCGAACTCCTGACGCTTCATTGGTTGTTGAGCAATTTTCTCGGCTCCATAATCATAATCATAATAGTCATCTTCCAGCAGGACATAAGAAGGGCGCTCGTGCAGATGGGCAGGGCCGTGACAACGAACAGGGCCGCTTCCATGGAGTATCTGGAAGAACTTGTCGACGCGGTAAAGACCTTGTCTTCGAAGAAAACCGGCGCCTTGATAGCCATAGAGCGGGAGGTCGAAACCGGGGACGTCATCTCCGGAGGGGTGGAACTCGGCGGGGAGGTTTCGAAGGAACTTCTCCTCACGGTCTTTATGCCGGCCTCGCCGCTTCACGACGGGGCGGTCATAGTGAAAAACGGCAGGCTCGCCAAGGCGGGCTGCATATTGCCGCTTACGGAAAAGGAACTCCCGAAGTCCATGGGAACGAGGCACAGGGCCGCCATAGGGCTTTCCGAGGATACCGACGCGGTGATAATCGTCGTGTCCGAAGAAACCGGTGACATAACCCTCGTCGCGCAGGACAGCGTGGAGCACGGGCTTTCGCCCGAGGAGCTTCACGCGAAGATAAAAGGGCTCATATCCGCCGAGGCCTTCGCTACCGGCGGCATGTTCACTTCTAACGGAAGCAGGCCATGATCAAAAAGGCGAAAAAAGCGAAAGACGATTTTTTCACCAAGTACATAATAAGGAATTTCAAATTAAAGATACTCGCCCTTGTCATCTCCGCGGCGCTCTGGTTTTTCGTCACCGGAGAGAAGGTCTCCGAGGTCGGGATGTTCGTTACCCTTGAGACGAGGGGGGTTCCGAAGGGCATGACCGTCGCTTCAAGAACGCCTGAAACCATAGAGGTCAGGTTCTCCGGCCCCAAGGCCTTGATAAACAGCCTTTCGCCTTCGGAGATAAAGGCCGAGCTGGACGTGAAGGCCGCTACGGAAGGGCTTAACGTTTATAAGCTTGCGGTCGACAACATAAGCGCGCCCGGAGGGGTCGAGGTCGTCAAGATAAATCCCAAGACGGTTTACGTGACAATAGAGAAAGAGTAGCGAGGTGAGGCGATGAGGCCTAAAAAGAGGCTTTTCGGGACGGACGGCATAAGGGGCGTGGCGAACGTCGAGCCCATGACCGCCGAGACGGCATTGAAGCTCGGCAGGGCCATAGCCCACATCTTCAAAAAAAAGCCGTACCGCCACAGGATAGTCATAGGCAAGGACACGCGCCTTTCCGGATACATGCTCGAGAGCGCGATGATGGCCGGGGTTTGCTCGATGGGCGTGGACGCCCTCATGATAGGGCCTCTTCCCACTCCGGGCATAGCCTTCATAACGTCCAACATGAGGGCCGACGCCGGGGTCGTTATTTCGGCCTCTCATAACCAGTATCAGGATAACGGGATAAAGTTTTTTTCGAGGGACGGGTTCAAGCTTTCCGACGCGCTTGAACTGGAGATAGAAAAATTCGTCTTCGGAAACCACGATAAAATGTCCGTGCCCACGGCCAAGGAGGTCGGCAAGGCCTTCAGGATAGACGACGCGCAGGGAAGGTACGTCGTTTTCGTCAAGAATACGTTTCCGAAAGAACTTACTCTCGACGGATTCAAGATAGTCGTCGATTGCGCGAACGGCGCGGCCTATAAGGTCGCGCCCGAGGTTTTGTACGAACTCGGCGCGGAGGTAATTTCTTTGGGAGTAAATCCCGACGGCGAGAACATAAACCTCGGCTGCGGCGCGCTGCATACCGAGGCGCTCCAAAAAGAGGTGAAGCGCGCCGGGGCCGACATAGGCATAGCGCTTGACGGAGACGGAGACAGGTGCGTGCTCGTTGACGAAAAAGGCAATATCATTGACGGAGACCGCATAATGGCCATATGCGCCAAGGCCCTCATCAAAGAGGGAAGGCTCAACAAAAAAACCGTGGTCTCGACCATAATGAGCAATGCCGCTTTTGACGTCGCCATCGAGAAGATGGGAGGCCGGGTGGTGAGAACTGACGTCGGGGACAGGTACGTGGTCGAGGAACTCGCGAAAAACGGATACAACTTCGGAGGCGAGCAGTCCGGCCACATAGTCTTTTTCGATCACACCACCACTGGCGACGGCATAATAACGGCTCTTCAGACGCTTTCCGTCATGGTAAAGGAAAATAAACCTCTTTCCGAACTCGCGAAAATAATGACGCCTTTTCCTCAGGTGCTCTTGAACGTGAAGGTCAGGGAAAAGAAAGATCTGGCCGGGATTCCTTCGATTAAAAACGCGCTCGAAAAGGTAATTGGTAAACTCAGGGGAAGGGGCAGGGCATTCATACGTTATTCCGGAACAGAACCCTTAGCCCGTATTACGGTCGAGGGCGAAAAAGAGGAAGAGATAAAGGCCATGGCCGAGGATCTGGCGGATGTTTTGAGAAAGGAATTGGCGTGATGGCAAGGCTTTCGGTCAACATCGATCACGTTGCAACAGTGCGGCAGGCAAGGAGGGCATCGGCGCCCGACCCTGTTACAGCGGCCCTTATGGCGGAGCTTGCCGGAGCCGACGGGATTACCGCGCATCTCCGCGAGGACAGGCGCCACATACAGGATAGGGACGTAACTCTTTTGAGGCAGGTTATTAAGACGAGGTTGAACCTCGAGATGGCGGCGACAGGGGAGATGCTCGATATCGCGCTGGGCCTGAAGCCCGACATGGTAACGCTTGTTCCGGAAAAAAGGCAGGAACTCACCACAGAGGGCGGGCTTGACTTGAAGACGAACGCCGAGTATCTCAAAAATTTTATTCTATCCATTAAGCAGGGCGGGATTTCGGTGAACCTCTTTGTTGACCCTTTGCCGGACAACATGAAGCTCTGCCATAAGATAGACGCGGACGGCGTTGAAATCCACACCGGCGCTTACGCGGACGCGCCCGGAAGGGGAAAGACAGCCGAGCTTAAACGCATAGCGGACTCGGCCGCGGTCGCGAAAAGGCTCGGGCTCAGGGTTCACGCGGGGCACGGGCTTGATTATCAAAATATTACGGACGTCGCGGCCATAAAAGAAATCGAGGAGTTCGCCATAGGGTTTTCGATAATAGCGAGGAGCGTTTTTTCGGGCATGGAGGAAGCGGTAAGAGAGATGAAAAGACTCGTTTTGGGCCACGGGATTCGGCGATGATACGCGGAGTGGGCATAGACATGATTGACGTCAAGAGGTTCAAGGCCGCGATGAAGCGCTTCAAAGGTCGGCTTGAAAAGAGGCTCTTTACCGACTCCGAGCTTTCTTATTGCGCGCTCTCGCGTAATCCCGAAACGCATCTCGCGACAAGGTTCGCGGCAAAGGTGAGCGTGTTCAAGGCATTGGGAAGGACCCTTCCTTATAAAGACGTCGAAATAACGAGGGATTCCAACGGACGTCCGGCGCTTAAGGTTAAAGGAATCGAGAAGGGCTTGAGGCTGAGTCTTTCTTTTTCGCACGAAAAGACATTCGGCCTCGCGGAAACCATCGCGGAGACCTTCGAGTGATACTCGTTAGCGCCGAAACAATGAAAAGGCTCGATAGAAAGGCAGAGCGCGATTACGGCATAAAAGGGATAGTTCTCATGGAAAACGCGGGCCGCGCGGTTTCCGAGGCCGTAAAGAGAGAGGCCGGGGCTTCGGGTAAAAGAGTCTCCATAGTTTGCGGCAGGGGAAATAACGGAGGAGACGGTTTCGTTAGCGCGAGGCATCTTAAGAATTCGGGCTTTGACGTTATCGTGTTTTCTTTTTCCCGTATTCCGGGTATAAAAGGCGACGCCGGAATAAATGCCCGCGTATGGGAGAAGATGGGAGGAGTAATTCGCGTTATCTCGACTTCCCGCGACGTGAAAGATTCCGTCTCGACTCTTAAGCATTCCTCCGTAATAGTTGACGCCATGTTCGGCATCGGCCTTTCAAAGGAAATCGAAGGTGTTTACAAGGAGATGATAGAGGCGATAAACAAAGTCTCGAAGCCCCTCGTGGCGATTGACGTTCCATCGGGCATTGACGCCACGTCCGGCAGGATATTAGGCGTCGCAATGAAGGCAAGCAGAACGGTTACGATGGCCTTCGCAAAGCCCGGACTCTTTGTTTATCCTGCGAGGGATTTTTCAGGCAAGGTCGAAGTAGCGGACATAGGAATGCCTGTCGGGATATTTTCGAAAGAAGACGCGAAATTTCATCTGCTTGACGATTCTTTTGTCGCTTCCGTCGCGAGGCCGAGGAAAAAAAACACTCATAAAGGCAGTTACGGCCATACCCTCGTAATCGGAGGCTCGATAGGAAAGACAGGCGCTCCTTACATGGCCGCAATGGGAGCCATGAGGGCCGGAGCAGGCCTCGCGACCATTGCCCTGCCCAAAAGCCTTGATAAGGTTATGAGCGAGAAAATAGTCGAGGTCATGACTTGTCCTCTTCCCGAGACAGCAAGTTCGACGCTCGGAGACATTTCTATTCCGGAGACAGTAAAGGCAATGAAAGGCAAGACCTCTGTCGTAATAGGCCCGGGGCTCGGAGGGTCTCCCTCTCCCCTTGGGGGAGAGGGAAGGCGGGGCACCCACGACCCATCCTTCGGATGGGTACCCCGACATGGGTCGGGGGTGTTCGATTATGTAAGGCGAGTTGTTGAAAAATGCGGTGACTTGAAAATTCCGGTGGTCATTGACGCTGACGGGCTTAACGCAATTTCAGAAGATATTTCAATATTAAAAGAGGCATCGGAAAAAGGCGGCAGAATTATCATAACTCCTCATCCGGGCGAGGCGGCGCGGCTCTTGGGAGTAAGCGCCAAGGAAGTTCAATCCGACAGAATCGGATTTGCAAAAAAACTTTTCGAGAAAACAGGCTCGACTGTGATTCTTAAAGGCGCGGGAACCATCGTCGCTTCAGGCGAAAAGGTATTCATAAATCCGACAGGAAACCCCGGCATGGCGAGCGCGGGAACAGGGGACGTTCTTTCGGGGATTATCGGGGCGTTTCTTTCTCAGGGCGTTCCGGATGTTTCCTCTGCCTGCGCCGCTGTTTATCTGCACGGTCTTTGCGGGGACGAGGTTGTGAAAAGGCGCGGAGAGATAGGGCTTCTCGCTACCGACATCTTGAACGAATTGCCCGCGCTGATAAATTCGTTTGCAGGGAAAAGTCCCTCGCGTTTCGCGGATTGAGCGTGGAGACCTTTGTCACAAATTCGGCCGAGGAGACGGAGGAACTCGGAAAAAGATTTTCCGAAAGGCTTCATGAAGCAAGCGTCGTTTCCATCACGGGTGAACTCGGATGCGGCAAGACGGTCTTTACGAAAGGCATCGCAAAAGGGCTCGGCATAAAGGGGTACGTAAAAAGCCCGAGCTTCGTAATAGCGCACGAATACGAGGGAGGAAGGCTTCCCCTTTATCACATAGACCTTTACAGGATTGAGAAAGGCGTAACGGAACTCGGGCTCGAAGAATATATTTACGGCAAGGGGGTATGTGTAATAGAATGGGCGGAAAAAGCAGAAGGCCTTTTGCCTGAAGGCGCGGTAATGGTAAGATTTTTTTACGAGGGCGAGACGAGGAGAAGGATAGAGGTGGGGTAATGCGAAAGGGAGGCGAATCATGGGGAAAAGCAATACAAACAACATTGGATTGGCGGGAGAATTTGCCGTTTTGTCGCGACTTTTATTACACGGCTATGATGTCAGCATAACTTTTGGCAATACCAAAGGCACTGATATTTTGGCTTTTCATCCGGAATCCAAAAATAAATATAGGGTGGAAGTCAAAACAACGGAAAATAGCATCAAGAAAGATTGGCAATTTGGCAAGATTATTGAATGGACGATGAACGCGAAGCATGAACAAATAAAGGCTGATGATTTATTTTATTGTTTTGTTTCGGTTCCGGAAAGTAAGAACGATGCATTTAGATTTTTTATTATTCCGTCTAAAGTGGTGGCAGATTGGATAGTAGAGGGACGTAAATTGTATGCAAAAGGCGGCCGTAAAGTTGCTAAAGCAAAAAGAGGGTTCAGATTGGGATTTAAGGGCGCAAGTAAACCTAAATCTATCCCATTGGCGGAAGATTACGAAAATAATTGGAATTTTAAGGCATAATGTGGCGGCGTTGTGATTATAGCCCTGCAGCCCTGTAGGTTGGGTTAAGCGAAGCGCAACCCAACAAGTGAAAAGTTTCAAGAATTAGATTGGATTGGTAAAAGGCGAAAAGGAGGCGAATCATGGTGGCAATTGATTACGATGTGATGGTTTTCAAGGAAGACGATACATATGTGGCCTATTGTCCCGAACTGGACGTTTCAAGTTGCGGCAATACTGTCGAACACGCTAAAGAGATGCTTAATACCGCTGTCCGATTATTTCTCGAAGAAGCGGAGAAGTTAGGGACTCTGGCCGATATTTTGGAGGAGTCGAGATATAAAAAAGACGCAAGCGGCAGGTGGATGCCGCCGAAGCTCGTGGCGACCGAGCACGTAAGCGTGCCGTAATATGCCCAAGATTATCCCCATACCCGCAAGCAGGTTGAGGAAGGTTTTCGAGAAGGCGGGGTTTCAATGCGTGCGAATCGAAGGGGATCATTACGTATATACAAAGGCCGGAGCAATAAGGCCTGTTGTCATACCGGATTGGAAAGAGGTTCCGGTCTTTATCATCAAGAATAATTTGAGAACCGCCGGAATTTCAAGAGAGGAATATTTCTCTTTGCTCGAAAAAGCATAGACGGAGGTTTTGGTGAAGGAATTCGACATAGTAATAATAGGCGGCGGGCCCGGAGGTTACGTCGCGGCCATACGCGGGGCGCAACTTGGCGCCAAGGTCTGTCTTATTGAAAAGGACTCCCTCGGCGGCACTTGTCTCAACAGGGGCTGTATTCCGACAAAGGCTCTTTATTATTCGGCAAAGACCATCTCAACGGTAAAGAGGGCCTCTGAGTTCGGAGTGAACGCGCGCATCGAAGGCTTTGACATGGCAAAGGCAATAGAGAGAAAAGACGATGTGGTGAGAAAACTCGTCAGCGGAGTCGGTCAGCTCCTCAAGGGAAACGGAATAGAGGTCATAAACGGCGCGGGTTCCATTGAATCGGCAGGCAAAGTAAAAGTCGAGAAGAAAGACGGCGCAATCGAGGTCATCGGAGCGAAGAACATCATAATAGCCACGGGAAGCGAGCCCGCCATGATACCGGCCTTTAACATTGACCGGGTGAACGTCATAACCTCGACAGAGGCTCTTAATCTCAAAAAACTCCCTTCGAGCATCTTGATAATAGGCGGCGGGGTAATGGGGTGCGAGTTCGCGGGCATATTCTCCAAATTCGGAAGCAAGGTTACGATAGTCGAGCTTTTGCCCACGATACTTTCAATGGAAGACAAGCAGGTAGTAAGGGTTATCCAGAAGTCATTTAAGGAATCCGGCATCGAGGTTATTACTGAGGCGAGCGTCGAGAATATTTCAATAGGAGAGAGCGGCGTTAAGACCGCTCTTAAGGACGGACGCGAATTAGTGACCGAAAAAGTCCTTGTCTCCATCGGAAGGAGTTTTAATTCAAACGGCATAGGGCTTGAGAATATTGGCGTCGAGGTCGAAAAGGGCAGGATAAAAGTCAATGCGAAAATGGAGACCAGCGTAAAAGGCGTTTACGCCATAGGGGACGTTACCGGAGGCATGCTCCTCGCCCATATCGCGAGCGCGGGGGGAATAGTAGCGGCAGAGAACATTCTTGGAAAAGAAAAGTTCATGGACTACTCCGCAATTCCGGCCGGCATTTTTACCGACCCTGAGATAGCGAGCGTCGGGTTAAGGGAAAAGGACGCGGAGGCAAAAGGCGTTAAGATAAACGTCGGAAGGTTTCCTTACGCGGCATCGGGCAAGGCCCTTGCCATGGGCGAGACCGAAGGCTTCATTCAACTCATAACCGAGGAAGGCACCGAGAGGGTCTTGGGCGCGACCATTGTCGGCTCTCAC
>DASRUI010000013.1:0-24711 GCA_035655515.1 Thermodesulfobacteriota bacterium | reverse complement strand
CGCGAGGCCATTGCCGCTCTGGTCCGTAAGCGTGACTTCCTGCCCTTCTTTAAGACCCTTGGCCTCGTCCTTTGTGGTGGAAAGGGTTATTGGAATGGTCCACGGAAGGCCGTTTTTAAGGGTCATGGTGTCCATGACCGAATGATAATCGTCCTTCTTCATGAAACCCTCGAGAGGGCTCAGGGCGCCTATGGCTATCATCTCAAGGTCGGAGATTTCCCTGTCGTTGAGAGGGAGTTTCTTAAGAGAAGAAACCCTCTTTTCCGCATCCTCCCTGTCCTTGCCTTCCAATATCCTCGATACCAATTTCCCGCCGTGCGGCTCGATTGAAGCTGTCATTTTTTACTGCCTCCTTTTGGATTCGTTGTGTGTATGCCACATTCTTTTTTGTCGTCCGAAGACCCCCTGTTAAACCATCTCCACCTGCCGGACCGGGGCCCTTCTCCTTTCACGAGCGGGGTCGAGCAAATTATGCAGCCTATAGAGTCGTAGCCCTTGTCGAAAAGACGGTTATAAGGGACGTTCTTTTCCCTTATGTATTTCCATACCCTGTCCGTGTCCCAGTCCGCGAGCGGGCAAAGTTTCAAAATCCTTCGTCCTCCCTCTTCGGTTAACGCGGCCTTCTCGACGTCTTTCCTGTAGCCGGACTGGTCGCGCCTGAGTCCCGTTATCCAGACGTCCAATGTCGCGAGGGCGCGCCTGTTGGGTTCGACCTTCCTCACGTTGCAACAGTACTCCTGCTTGGCCTTGTCCGTGAAAAACAAATACTCGCCGAACCGTTCCGTCATGTCTTTGAGAAGCCCCTTGTCCGGGCCGTATATCTCGACCTTAATCCCGTATTTTTTCTCGGCCCCGCTCACGGAGTCGTAGGTTTCGGGATGAAGACGCAGGGTATCCACGATAAAAACCCTGAATTTATTGAAATGCCGCGCCGCCATGTCCACCATGACCGAGCCGGTCAACTGGAAACTCGTGCCTATGGCCGCCCTCTCGCCGAAATTATCGAACGCCCACTTAACGAGTTCTTCGGCCTCCATGGCGTTAAGCTCGGCTATCTTTTCCCCGGTTATGCCGCTTATTTTCATATACTTCAAAACTTTATGTAACCCTTTTCTTCGAGGTATTTGAGTATCGCCCTTACGGACTGTTCGAGATTCATCTCGGAGGTGTCTATAATCATCTCGGCGTTCTCGGGTTCCTCGTACGGGGCCGATATGCCGGTAAATTCCTTCACCTCTCCGGCGCGCGCCTTCTTGTAAAGGCCTTTGGTGTCGCGCTCTTCGCAGACCTCGAGCGGGCACTTCACGTAGACCTCGATGAATTCGCCGGGCTTCTGGAGACGCCTCGCGTTATCCCTGTCCGCGCGGTAAGGGGATATGAAGGCGGTTACGGTGATTATGTTCGCGTCGGTAAAGAGCTTCGCCACCTCGCCGATTCTCCTTATGTTCTCGGAGCGGTCATCCGGGGAAAAGCCGAGGTTCTTGTTCAACCCGTGGCGTATGTTGTCGCCGTCAAGGATGTAGGCCTGATGCCCGTTTTCAAGGAGCGCGTGCTCGAGTTCCACGGCTATCGTGGATTTACCGCTTCCGGAAAGGCCCGTAAGCCATACCGTAAGCCCCTTCTGCTTCATGAGAGCTACCCTGTCTTCTCTCGTTATCTTGCCGTGATGCCATTTGATGTTGGTGCTCTTGCTCTCCGCCATAACCTCTACAGTCTCCTTATCTTTTTTATTTGCCTAACGCCTCTTTAATCCTCTTCGGTAAAAACCTCCACCTCGCACGCGGCCTTTTCCTTCAGTTCGTCTTCCGGAGATTTGGACAGATAGCGCCTGAGATGCGACCTCTTCTCTCCCGTTATTACCACAAGAGCTATAGAATGTCCTTCCACCAGAGATAATATGCTTTCCACAAAATCCCCTTCCTGCTCCATAAGAGGCTCGAACGCGACGCCCTCTTCCATGCACTTTATCTGCACCTTGCCCAACTCCTCGTAACCTCTCTGGCGGTAATCCTTCATTATGGCCTCGGAAACCTGCGCAGAGGGCTTGTCGCCTATGAAACCTATGTCCGTAAACTTATCCGACGCGTCATCCGCCGCGCCCGAGCCGAGCCCGCAAAAAGCGTAAAGCGTGGATTTGTCCTTCTTGGCGGCAAGGACTGCGCGCAGAAGCGCCTTTTCGGATACGCCTTTTTTCGATATGACGAGCAAAACGTTTTTCATGTCAATACCCCATTCCCACAAGCGGCCAGTAAAACCGCGCGGTAAGATTGAAAACAACCCATGACGCGAGCGCCATTATAACCCCTACCTTCAGCATGTCCCTGACCGTAAGATAATTCGACGATACGGCTATGGCATTCGCCGGAGTGGACATGGGAAGAGTAAAGGCGAACCCCGCCGGCACCGCGATGGCATACGTAACTATGGAGGCGTCTATGGAAAACCTCTCGGAAAGGCCTATCCCGACCGGCAGAAGCATGGCTATGACGGCGGCGTTGCTCATGCCCTCGGTAAGGACTATGGCAAGAAGCGAAAAAGCCGCGACAGCGGCGAACGGGCTCGAAACCCACTCCCCGAGCGTCTTTTCCGCGAGCCACCCGGCCGCCCCGCTTTTATCGAGCGCCGAGCCCAGGATTATCGCCCCTCCGTACATGAGTATTATTCCCCAGTTGACGTACTCCTCTATATCCTTCCATCTCACGAGCTTAAGCACGAAAAGCAACACCACCGAAATCAACGCTATGGTCGCGAGCCCCCCTGCCGCTCCCCATACAACCCACGCCAATACCGTAAGAGCGAGCACCGCTCCGACGGCATACTCGCCGTAGCTTATCTTGCCCATGGCGTGGATTTTCTTTTTAAGCAGTTCGTGCGCCTTATCAACGCTCTCGATGTCTATCTTAAAGGCCCTCGTGATTATGAAAAACCCCACGGGCAAAAGCACGGCCACGGCCGGAAGCACGGCTATCGTGTAATCAAGAAACCCTATGGTCTTGCCCGTTATCTCTTTCAGCATCCCGACGGCAAGGGGAACCCTCGCTCCGCCGAGGAACGTCGCGACGCCCCCGATTACGCATCCCCACGCGAGAGAGAGGAAAAGAAGCTTGCCGTAGCCCGAAGTTCCGGGCTTAAGCCCGAGGCTCTTGGCTATCTCGAACACTATGGGAAAGAGCATTGCCGCCACCGCGTGCTCGCTCATGACGCAACTCAGCGCGGCCGCTATGAGGTAAACGCTTAAAAGAAGCTTCCTCGGAGACGCCCCGAACCTGTCCATTATGGCGAGGGCTATCCTGTTCGACAACCCCGAATGCATCACCGCGCCGGCAAGCATAAAAGCGCCGAGTATGAAAAACACGGCCTCGTTGCCGAAGAGCGAATAAACCTCCTTCTGCGGAAGCACCCCCAAAAGAGGCACCAATACTATCGCGAGAAGGGACGTTATGGCAAGAGGAAGCGCGTTCGAAACCCAGAGCACGAGGCAGAGGACGAATATCGTCAAGGCCTTCCACCCTCCGGAGGTCAAGCCTTCGGGCGGCGGGAGCGTGACGGCATATAAAAAAATCCCGAAGACAACCAAAAAAAACAGCGCCCTCAATCCCTTGAGCGCGAGAAGAATCCATATCGAGCGTTTGTCTATCGTATTGGACAAATTCTTTTCCCCTTTAGCATGAAATTGCTTCGCCGACCCATGCTCCGCATGGGTGCCCGCGCAATGACAGGTAAGATTGTCATTGCGAGGGCGGGGTACCCATCCGAAGGATGGGTCGTCCCGAAGCAATCTCGTCAGTGCTTGAGCGATTCCTTGCCTTTTGCCTCGCCGGCGTCCTTGACGCGAAGTTTCCGCCGGAGCGTCGAAAGCCCCCACGCGGCCTTAAGCCCGAATTTGGACTTATAAAAAAAATCCGATACCGCGTTAAGGAAATTCGTATCCTCTCCCGTTAAGAACTTCCCCTCTATCGGGGTCGTCACCACGCTTATGTCGCGCACCCAGTTCATGTTTATCTTGTTACTCCTTACCGCCTTATAAAGATGCCTGTAAACCGGTATTATTATCTCCGCGTCCAGCGGCTCTATCCGAAGACTCCTTCCGCTCTGAGGCCTGTATATGGGAAGTATCGGAACGACGCCTATCGAGGTCAAAAAATCCACGCCCTGACAGGTCGAGCCCGGCGGCTCGAGCCCGACTATCAAATGAGAGGCGACCGTGCCGCTCGGGAACACGCTTCCGGCGTATTTCAATGCCTCGATGTAACGCTGCCTCCCTATCGCGCGCGCCCTGCCCGGGCATATGATTTCGAAAAGTTCCTTGTCGAATATCTCAAGATTGTAAAGGAGCGAATCCACGCCCATGGCGTATGTGTCGTCAATCCAGCGATTCGTTTTCGGCGGCAACGCCTCCACCGCGACGATGCAGTTGAAGTGCTTTTTTATCGCCCTCACATACTGCTCCAAAAACGCCACGCCTCCGTCGTCCCCTTCGCTAAAGCCTATGGAAAGATATATTATGCCGGCCCTTGGCTCCTTCAAGACCTCTGAAACAGTTTCCAACACCTCCTCGACCGTAAAGACCCTCGAATCAGCGCCCGACCGGTCGAAGTTTCCGGCGCAGTAGCGGCACTCCACCTTGTTCTCGAAAAACTCGCATCTCTTCGAGGGCGTTATCACCACGTAACTGCCGTGCGCCGCGGCTATGTCCGTCAAAGGTATCCCGGTCGAGGTCTTCTTTCCGAAAAAAAACGGCTTGGGAACAAGCTTCACCGGCACCTCTTGCTCGCCGTCGGTTATCGCAAGCGAGCCCTTCTTTCTTTTTACGAGCCTGTAAAGAGAATCCTCGGTGAACTCCCCGCACGGCACGTTAACGAGCATGCCTTGTGGAAGCGACAGGTCAATGCCGCTTCCGGCCCTGCCCTTGAAAGGCAACGCCAAATCAGCTGCCGACTCGTCAAACCGGACGCCCCTGAGCATCAGGTCAATCTTGAGCATGACTATGTTATTTAAATAACGTCCCTTCATTATCGCCTCTGAAAAAACACGCCCTTACGAACCGCTCCTTAATTCGCAGGCCTCTTCGTAAGTTATGAGTTCCCTTATCGTCGCATTGTCTCCGCAGAGCGCGCAATCAGGGTCCTTCCTTACCTTCACCTTCCTGAAGGTCATCTTGAGGGAATCGAATATCATAAGATACCCTGCCATGCCCTCTCCTATGCCCAATATCTCCTTCATGGCCTCGACCGCCTGCAAAACCCCTATGACTCCGGCAAGCGCGCCCAATACCCCTGCCTCCTGACAACTCGGAACAAGCCCCTTGGGAGGAGGTTCGGGATAAAGGCACCTGTAACACGGATACCCCGCGTGAGGCTTAAAGACAGATATCTGCCCCTCGAATCTGAACATGCTCCCCGATACGAGGGTCTTTTTTTCGAAGAACGACGCGTCGTTCACGAGAAACCGCGTCGGAAAATTATCCGAGCCGTCGAGAATAGTGTCATAGTCCCTTATGACGTCCCTGATATTATCGGCGGTGAGGCGGGTGTCATGGGTAACGACCTTGACGTCCGGGTTTAAGTCCTCTATGGACATCCTCGCGGACTCGGCCTTATGAACTCCGACGCGGGTGTTATTGTGGATTATCTGCCTCTGGAGGTTGCTGATGTCAACCTTGTCTCCGTCGGCAATGCCTATGGTTCCGACCCCGGCCGCCGCGAGATACAACAGCGCGGGAGAGCCCAGCCCTCCGGCCCCCAGCACGAAGACCTTTCCCTTAAGGAGTTTGGCCTGCCCCTTTCCGCCGACCTCCGGAAGTATTATGTGCCTCGAATACCTCTCTATTTGTTCTTCGGTAAAATCCATCTATCTCTCCTAATCAGTTATCAGTTATCGGTTATCGATAACCGTATTCCATTTTGTCATTGCGAGGGGCTTTATCCCGAAGCAATCTCATCTTTACAATTACGGGATTGCTTCGCTTCGCTCGCAATGACAAAAATTTAACTTTTTAGCCGTTAACTGATAACCGTCCACCGATAACCGGCAACCATTCATTTTACGACCTTCAATTCTTCCTCGCCAAAGGGCTCGTCCTCTTCGATAAACGTCCAGCTCTTTGCCTCTGTTTCCGTTCCGCCTTTTACGGCCGCTATGATATACGAATACTCCGGCCATCCCCTTTGACGGTCGAACTCGGACGGCCTTGACGGATGGTCGGGATGAGAATGATAAACCCCGACTACCTCCAACCCCGCTTGCCTCGCCTCTCTTTCTATTTTCAGGAGTTCGTCGGGGTTCATTTCATACCTGTCAACGGCCCTTTCCTTGTTCGTGTTCTCGGCCTTTACGGCGTCCGTGATACGCTTCGGGGGGGTCAAATGGCCGAGTAAAATGCCGCAACACTCGTGCGGGTAACTCGCCTTTGCGTGGTCCAGTATTTTTTGCAATATGCCTTGCTTTATTTCAACCATGCTGCCTCCCGAACCTTTGTCTATAAATACTTTACCTTATCGTTTTATCGTTCCCACGCTCCGGCGTGGGAACGATAAGAAACCATGCTCACTCCCATACCCTCGTTGATAAATATTTGTCCCCTCCGTCGGGGAATATCGTAACTATGACGCCTTGCTTCAGGGTTTTCGCGAGTTTCATGGCGCCCCACATCGCGGCCCCGGAAGACTGCCCCACCAAAAGCCCCTCTTCCCTCGCGAGCGCCTTCACCATGTCGTAGGACTCCTCGGTAGGAGCGGGAATCTTCCGGTCAAGAGAGTCTTCGTGATATATGCCGGGCACTATCGAAGACGCCATGTGCTTCAATCCCTCAAGCCCGTGCATGGGATTATCAGGCTCGACCGCGACAATCGATATGTCTTTATTGAAATCCTTGAGCCTCTTTCCCGTTCCCATTATCGTGCCGCCGGTGCCGATACTCGCCACAAAATGCGTAATCCTCCCGCCGGTCTGCTCGATTATCTCGGCTCCGGTCGTGTCGTAATGGGCCTGAGGATTAGAGGGATTATTATACTGGTCGAGCTTGCAGTATATCTCCGGATTATCCACGTAGAGTTTCCAGCAAAGCCTTATCGCGCCGTCGGAACCCTCGAGAGGACTCGAAAATATGACCTTCGCGCCAAAGGCCTTCAAGGTTTTCTTTCTCTCATCGCTCACGTTGCCCGGAACCACAAGTTCGACTTGATAGCCCTTTACCGAGCCTATCCACGCGTAGGCTATTCCGGTATTGCCCGAAGTCGAATCGAGGATTATCTTGTCTTTGGTAAGGCGTCCGGCCTTTTCCGCGTCCTCGATCATCTTTAGGGCCGCCCTGTCTTTTACCGAGCCGCCGGGGTTATAGCTCTCCAGCTTGGCGTAAATTTCAACGCCTTTCGGAAGGTCTTTGGTTATGTTGTTAATCCTTACAAGAGGCGTATTGCCGACAAGTTCGAGAACTGATTTGTTCGCGTGCCTGTATACGGACGGCTTTACTTCCTGAGCCCCTGCGGCTTTATGTTTCAACATGGCTTGCCTAACCTCCGGACATGGATATTATTGATATAAAACGGCGATTTGCCTGACCCACTCTGCGAGGTGGATATTCCGCCGTCTGTTTATTGATAACACACCGCATTAGCATGCGATATAATACCTTACTATATTACTCATATTTACAATACATTACTAATTTTGTCAAGAACTTGGGCAAAAAAACACTTCTCCCTTACTCGATGATATCCATCTCTATGGGCTCGACCTTGACGCCCTTCTCGACAAAGAAGTTTATGGCCTTGTCCACGTCAACGCCGTTGCCTTCGAGTTCGAGGGCCACAAGCCCTATCTCGTCGGAGATAGACGCCTGCCTGATATTGGTAACGACGTTAAACCTTTTTCCGGCCTCGTATATAAGGGCCTCCTTTACGAGGTCCTTGGGATATGTGAGATATATCTTCTTTTTCAAAACGCCCCCCCTGCTATGGCCGGCACTATCGAGAGTTCGTCCGATTCCTTTACAACGGTGGAGAGGTTCTCCTTGAAGCGGATGTCTTCGTCGTTCAAGTAGAGGTTAACGAATTTCCTGAGTTTTCCGTCGCCCTCGCAAATCCTTTCCTTTATGCCGGGATATTGCCTTTCGAGGTCTTCGAGAACCGCCGAAACCGTCGCGCCGTTGACGCTTACCTCGTCAAGACCGTTCGTGAGTTTTCTTAACGGTGTCGGTATCCTTACTTTAACTGCCATGGGTTCCTCCTCTTTTCGTAGGGCAGACCTTTAGGTCCGCGTTTTTATTTTTATAACCTTTACGGCAGGGCTACCCCCACCCTCCCCTCCCCCATAAAGGGGGAGGGGATAAGGAAGAAGTCAAATTATAGCCCTGCCCTACATGCACTACGCACGCCGATGTATTTAATTAAGATTATTTGCCATGTTAACGCCGTAACCTATCGAAAAACCGATAAAGATTGCTTCGTCGGCTTCGCCTCCTCGCAATGAGCGACAAAAAAGATTGTCGCTCAACTTTTCCGGATTTTAAGCCTGAAGAAATCACCTTCCCTTTTCACCTCGACTATCTTATGGCCTTCCTCTTTTATGCTCTTGGGCACGTTCTGTATCGGCTCTCCGGAATCGAGTATTATCTCCAACACCTCGCCCTCGTCCATGCTCTCCAACTTGAGCTTGGTCTTAACGAAGTTAATGGGGCATAAGACCCCTCTTAGGTCGAGCGTGGCTTCCGGCTTTATCTCAGTCATACTATTCTCCTCCGATATATTGATATAAAATGGCCAATAACGAAGTCGGGCACCCACCCCATAGGGTGGGTCGGGCAAATCGCCATTTTATTCTCCTTCAAGCATTGATATAAAATGGCAAGTTGCCTGCCAGACGAGGCAACGGCCATTTTTGTAACGCAGGCGTATAGTTAATACGCCGAGGAGCAAAAATGGCCGATAACGAAGTCGGGCGGGCAAATCGCCATTTTATTATCCTATTTGCGCGGTATCGCCAAAAACCGGCTCCATAAATTCAAGATACTTTTCGACTCCCACGCGCCGGACGGTCTTGGCTATCCTCTCGCCCCTGATGCCGTTCGCGAGATACCACTCTATCGTCTTCTCGATTACCTCCGGCACCTTCTCGTCAGGCACGAAGAGCGCGACCTCTTCGGCCTCCACCGGATGGCGCCCGTGTTTTCCGCCGATCCTCACAAGATGCCCGTAACGCTTGGCCGTCCACGCGCCGGTCGGGCAGGCCCTTATGCAATCCCCGCACCAGATGCACTTCTTCGGGTCGTATATCGGTTTCCCTGTTTCGGGATGAGACTGTATGGCGTCCTCCTTGCAAGCCTCGGAACAAATCGTGCAGCCCGTGCAAGCCGGTTCTTCCCACTTCGGCTCGACAACGCCCTGAAAGCCCAAATCCATCTCCTTTGTCCTCGCGCAGTCAATCGGGCAGCCGGAAAAAGACACCTTGAACTTATGGTGCGTCGGCGTTCCGAAGAACTTCGTATCCACCATCTCGGCCATCTTCTGCGTGTCGGTAAGACCGTTAGGGTTGTATTCGCACCCGCCGCACGCGGTAGGCACCCTTACCCTCGGGCCGCAAGACGCGACCTTCATGCCTATCTCCGCGAGCTCGGCGACTATGGAATCGAAGTCCTTGTAATCCACGTAGAGTATCTCGAGCGACTGCCTGAAACTCAGGTGAACCACGCCTTTTTTGCTATACTTGGCCGCTATCTTCGATATTCCTATCAACTTATCGGTCGCTATCTTCCCGCCCGGGCAACGAAGCCTTACGGCAAAGAGGTCTTTCTGCCTCTGCTTTATGAACCCACCGGTCTTGAGTTCGTTGAAGTCAACCTTCTTCTCCGAGCCGTCAAGCCTTACCGGAACCTTTGTTACTTTATCTTCTATGAAACGATCCATCGCCAAATGCTCCTTTAGGTAATCACCTTATACAATTCTATCAAACACGCGCCGCAAAAAACATGACGCGCGTCATATTTTATTTTACCACAAAAAGGGAGGTTGTTTACAGCGCGAAAACAGATTGATATTTCGGTGAGTCCTCTCACCGAAATTATTATTGTTTCGGTGTGCGCCTGCGTCGACACCTCACGGCGCGGACACACCGAAACATCCAACCTTGTAGCCGAGGTTTCCCTTAAATCACGCCTGCACCACGTATTTCTCGCCGCCTTGCTTAACGAGGTCGTCGAAGTCCTTAAGGCTCGCCTTTATGACCGGCGGATCTTCTATCTTGCCCTGAAGCGCCTCCTGTGTCTTAAGCCCGTTTCCGGTGATGCAGACGACTATGGACTCGTTCTTCGGTATCCTTCCCTGCGCGATGAGCTTTTTAGTAACCCCGATGGTTACGCCTCCGGCGGTCTCGGCGAATATGCCCTCGGTTTCCGCGAGGAGTTTTATGCCGGATATGATCTCGTCGTCGCTCACGTCCTCGCCCCATCCGCCGCTTTCCCTCATGACCTTCGCCGCGTAATACCCGTCGGCCGGATTTCCTATGGCAAGCGATTTGGCTATTGTCTTCGCCACGACCGGCTTTATCAAATCCGAGCCTGCCTTGACGGCCGTTACTATCGGGGCGCACCCCGTTGCCTGCGCTCCGTATATCCTGACGTCCGCGCTCTCTATGAAGCCTAACATGTGGAGTTCCTTGAACGACTTGTGTATCTTCGTTATGAGAGAACCCCCCGCCATGGGGACGACCACGTGCTTCGGAAGCCTCCAGCCCAACTGCTCGGCGATTTCGTAGCCAAAGGTCTTGCTACCCTCGGCGTAATAGGGCCTTATGTTGATGTTGACGAACGCCCATTTATATTTGCCGGCTATCTCGGAGCAGAGCCTGTTGACCTCGTCGTACGTGCCCCTTATGCCGATGACCTTCGAGCCGTAAACGAGAGTTCCGAGTATCTTCGTCTGCTCCAGATCGAACGGTATGAACACGAAACTTTCCATTCCGCACGACGCGGCGTTGGCGGCGACGCTGTTGGCGAGGTTCCCTGTGGAGGCGCAGGAAACGACCTTAAAGCCGAGCTCCCTCGCCCTCGATATGGCGACCGAAACGACCCTGTCCTTAAAGGAAAGCGTCGGATAATTCACCGCGTCGTTTTTAAGGTAAAGCTCCTTCACTCCGAGCGCGTCGGCAAGGTTGGAGGCCTTAATAAGAGGCGTAAAACCCACCTGAGCGCCCACAGTCGGCTCTCCCTCCACCGGAAGAAGCTCCTTATACCTCCACATGTTGGCCGGACGCTTTTCTATCGCCTCTCTCGTCAATGCCTTTTTTATCTTTTCGTATTCGTACGCGACCTCGAGAGGACCGAAACAATACTCGCACACATGGAGAGCGGTCTTCGGATACTCCTTGGCGCACTCCCTGCATCTAAGCGCTTTTATGAAACTCATGAATTCCTCCTTAGTTATGTTTCTCATTTGTCACCCTGAACCCTGTCCTGAGCTTGTCGAAGGATTGGTTCAGGGTCTCGTATTAACCATTCCTCTTTTGAAACGAGATGCTGAAACGACCCTTCGTCCGCCTCAGGCGGAGGCTCAGGGCAGGGTTCGGCATGACACAACGCTTTCAAAAACTCATCACGGCAAATAAAAAACCTCTTCTTGTGTTATTTCCTCAATGTGCCCATTCTGTCATTCCCGCAGTCAACCCCTTTTGTCATTCCCGCAGTGTTTTGAGCGGGAATCCAGAAAAGGCGCCTGTAAAAAGAACTGGTTCCCCGCTTAAGATTGCGGGGACAAGCTTTTGAGCGGGAATCCATGCCTTTGTCTTTAAAACATTTTATATGGCTCTCCGCTTTCGCGGGGACAACGTCTGGATTCCCGATTAAGCTTGTCCCAGCAGGCAGTAAGCAGGGAACCTCGGGAATGACACTACCTAAAAAATAAAAAACCTCTTCTTATTGATAAGAAGAGGTTTCGTTTTAATCGAACACACTCTCCTCATCTTCCAAAGCCGCCGTCGGATTATCCCTGAAAATCTTCCGCCGAGCCTTGCCGGATTTAGCACCTGACGTCTTTAAGAAGAAGACCGGTTGCTGTGGTTTCAACGGGCCGGGGCCCTCCACCACTCTTGATAAGAAGCGCTTATTAAGTTGTAAGAACTTTTATAATACGAAAACTCATCGGTGTCAAGCGAAAAATTATATATTCTTCGCTGTCCGCGGCCATGCCGTGTCCCGAAAAAACGCCGTGGAACGCAAAATTCAATTGACACGCCGAGCAAGATGATGTTATTAATATAAGACTATCATACGGGGCTGTAGCTCAATTGGGAGAGCGCAAGGCTGGCAGTCTTGAGGTCAGGGGTTCGACCCCCCTCAGCTCCACCAAAAAATCAACGGGTTGCGGCTTTAGCCGTAACCCGTTTTAATTTCGCGGCAAGGCCGCCCGAATCCCTACTTGACGTCCATTATCGAGGTCTTCTTCCTCAATATCCGGAGGACGAGGAATATCGCGAACGCGTCGACAAGGACTACCGTCCATAACTTATCGAGCTTCCACCATCCCTGAGTAAAGGCCATGCCCAAAACGTCGAGAATCGCCATGGTTACTATTATAAGGAGAAAAGTGTCATACTCGGCCGCGAGTATCTTCTTCAAAGAAAACGGCAATTCGGGGGTTTTCCAATTTTCAAACTTAGGGATAATCAGAGGCGTGGCCGAAGCCCACTCGACAAAAGGCTCTCCGAACTTCTTTCTTGAAAACTCCTCCTCGACGATGATTATCCTCTCGTAACACATCCAATACGCCATGACCGACAGAAGCGCGAACCACCATACCTCGACAAAGAGCGCCATGCCGAGTAATATGAAGAAGTTCCCGGCGTAAAGAGGATGCCTGACGAGCGAATACATGCCCGTCGTATTCATGGCCTCGACCGGCCGCTCCTTGGTATCCGGTCCGGACGTTTCCGAACGCGCATAACCCGTTATCATGCAACGTATGCCGAGGCCAAAGAAAGACACGAGAACGCAAAACGCCTCCCACGCGAGTTGCGCCGGCCGTCCGAGATATCTTTCAAGATACGCGGCATCCCTTAACGCCAAAAGCAAGACAGGCAACATAACCAGCGGAAGATAACTCCTCCGCCTCAAAAGCCACGCTCCCTGCCTTTCCAATTCTTCCCTTAACGGCATCAATCGCCTCCGCGAATATTGTCCCTGAAAATCCTAAAAGATACCCGAACACTTTACCCGTATTGCCCCCTTTTGTCAAATGCCGGCACGGGCTTGGCAGAGACGTCATGACGTCTTGACATCCATGCCTCTTTATGGCACACTCCATAAAGAGTAGGGCAACCCTCCGCCTGAGGCGGAAGGGTTACATGTTTTTGTTGCGTGGTTTCCGCAGGGCTAAAGCCCTGCCCTACTTTATGGCACACTCCGCGGAGAAAGGGAAAAACCATGAAGAGAACCGCGACAACCTTGAGATTGAGCAAGGAAAGACTCACCCTTCTGAAGATAATAGCCTGCTACCGCGGGAAAACCCTTACCGACGTATTCACCAAAATGGCGGACGAGTACATAAGAAAAAACAGAAACGTGATAAGGCTCGTCAACTCGCCCTTATTCCCGAAAAAGTGCAAAAAAATAATCGGTTGCAAGGGCAAATAACGCCCCGCACCACTTTTCACTGTTAATGCATACTGTTTACGCAATGGTATTTGACACGAATACGCGTATTACCGGCGCGTTGGCATCGAAAAGTGGTGCGGGGCGCGGCCATAACTAACGAGAAGACTTCGGACGGACAAACAACTTATTTCGATTGAGAGACAGTTCATTTTTATCCGCATAAACGGAGCGACGATGAAGAAATGGATAATGAAACTTGTTGAGTTTTCCGTAGACAACCCGAAAGTTGTCATAGCGTTCACAATCGTTTTGACGGTTATATCCGCCATGCAATTCCCGAAGATAAAGATAGATACGGACCCCGAGAATATGCTCAGGAAAGACGAGCCGATAAGGATATTCCACGATAACGTAAAAAAGGATTTCAACATAAATGAACTCATCGTTCTCGGCATAGTCAGGGAGGACGGGATATTCCATAAGGACAGTCTCGAGAAGATAAAAAGGATTACCGACGAGATTCCGAAGATAAAGGGTGTCATAGCCGACGATATAGAGAGCCTCGCCGTCACGAACAATGTGGTGGCAAGAGAGGGAACGCTGAATGTAAGACCTCCGATGCTTGAAGTTCCGGAAACCCGGGAAGATATCGAGAAGCTTAAAAGCGAAATACTCGACAATCCGCTCTTTAAGGACAGGCTCGTATCGGCGGACGGCAGGGGCGCCGCCATTTACATCCCTATCGAGAGCAAAGACGTCGCTCATGAAGTCGGCGAAAAAATAAAGGAAATATACCTGAAGGAAAAGGGCCCCGAAAAATATTACATGGCGGGTCTTCCGATTGCCGAGAACACTTTCGGCCATGAGATGTTTGTCCAGATGGGGATATTCGCGCCAATGGCGGGCGCCCTCTTGATGGGCGTCTTTTTTATCATATTCAGAAGACTCTCTTTCGTAATCCCGCCGATGATTGTGGCGATGCTATCCGTGGTATGGACGATGGGAGGGCTTATCGGCACGGGCTTCACTGTCCACATAATGTCGTCCATGATACCCGTATTTCTCATGCCCATTGCCATATGCGAGACGGTCCACGTCCTTAGCGACTTTTATGAGGCGCTGCCCGGCGTCGGCGACAGGAAGAAGGCAATACTGCAGGTCTTCGACGGGCTGGTAAAACCGCTATTCTTCGCGCCCATCACAACGGCAATCGGTTTCGCGGACCTGGTGCTTGCCGACATCCCTCCCGTGCAGGTCTTCGGCGTCTTTATCGCCATCGGCATCGTGCTCGCGTGGCTGCTTTCCATGACGCTGCTGCCCGCGACCCTAATGCTCATAAAGGAGAAAAAGCCCGTAATGAAACAGGAAGCGGGAAGCAAGGCGCTCGGCTGGATCGGAAGGTTCTCCCTCGGCAGGAGTATGGCCGTTACGGTCGCGGGAACAATCCTCGTGGCTATCGCCGCGTACGGCATCACCTTGCTGTCGGTTAACGATAACCCGGTGAAGTGGTTTAAAAAGAGCCACCCTATAAGGGTTGCCGACGGAGAACTCAATAAATTAATAGGCGGCACATACATATCCTATCTTGTCCTTGAGGGGGATAAAGACGACGCCATAAAGAGACCGGAGGTGATGAACTATGTGGAGGGCCTCCAGAGGCACCTTCGGGATAACGCGCTTGTCGGCAAGACAACGTCCGTGGCCGATATCGTCAAGAGGGTAAATTATGTTCTCCATGACGAAGATAAACGGTTCGATGTTATTCCGGGGGATAAGGACGCCATAGGCCAATACCTCTTCCTCTTTCTGATGTCTTCGGCGCCCGATGAGATTGACAACTTTGTCGACTATTCTTTCAGAAAGACAAACATATGGGTACAGTTGAAATCCGGCGACAACAAGGACATGACCGACGTTGTCAGGGACGTGGAAGGCTATGTCAGGGAAAACCCGCTCCCCCCCGCCATAAAGATGGAGTGGTCCGGGTTGCCGTATCTGAACGTCGCATGGCAGGCGCTCATGGCGACGGGAATGCTTAAGGCGACCATAGGCACGTGGTGGGTGGTATTTATCATGATGATATTGCAGTTCCGTTCCTTCTGGTGGGGAATCATAGGAATGTTTCCGCTCGCGTTTTCCGTGGTCTTCAGCTACGGTCTTCTCGGCTTTTGGGGAAAGGAGTATGATATGCCCATCGCCGTCTGTTCAACCCTTGCCATCGGTCTGGGTGACGACTTTGCCATACACTTCATATCGAGATTCAGGGAAAGGTTTGACGCGCACGGGGACTTGAAATCCGCCATGCAGTGGACTATGGGAGGGGAGCCTGCCCTCGCCATATTCAGAAATGCCCTGATCGTTGCCCTTGGTTTCACTCCCATGGCGCTGGCGACCCTTACCCCCTACGTTACAGTGGGGCTTTTTTTCGGCTCCCTCGCTTTCTTTGCCGGCATAGTCACGCTCATATTCCTGCCGGCGCTTATCGGAACTTTCAAGAAGGCATTACTTAAAACTCGGGAGGCATGAGATGATGAGGTATTTAGCCGTTTTGTTTGTCGTATTTCTGCCTTTAAGGGTATTTGCCGCCACGGCGGAGGATATCGTCAAGAAATCGCAGGCAGTATTTTTGTATCAGGGGAAAGACTTCAAGGCGAGAATTCTGATGAAGCTCGTCAACAAGAACGGACAGGAAAGGATACGCGAACTCACCATGATACGGAAGAACTACGGCGAAAGCGGCGGCGACCAGAAATACTTCATCTACTTCTTCCAACCCTCGGACGTAAGGGACATGACGTTCATGGTCTATAAATACCCGTCGAAAGACGACGACAGGTGGCTCTTCGTTCCGGCCATAAACATGGTCAGACGCATAGCGGCGCGGGATAAGAGGTCGAGCTTCGCCGGTTCGGACTTCACGTACGAAGACGTCTCCGGCCGCGACACAGAAGACGACGTCCACACCCTCGTGAAAGAAGACAGGCTCGGCGGCAAGGACGTTTACGTCGTGAAGTCCGAACCCAAAGCCAAGGACTCGGAATTCGGCAAAAAACTATCGTGGATAGACAAGGCGAGTTTCCTGCCGCTTAAGGAAGAGTATTACGACAGGAAAGACGAACTCGTGAAGATATTCACGGCGGACGAGATAAAAGACGTGAAGGGTTTCCCGACCGTAACGAGAAGGACGATGAAGAATCTGAAGACCCAACATTCGAGCGAAGCCATATTCAACAAAACCGATTATAACATGGGCATCGAGGACAGCCTCTTTTCCGAAAGATTCCTTAAAAACCCGCCCAAAAAGAGCATAGAATAAAGATGCGCGCCGTGAAACGATTCTTGTCACGCGCGGCGGCGATAACGTGCCTCGCGGCTCTTCTCTCGCAAAGCGAAATGTCCTTTGCCTTTGATTTGCCGCTCCACGGCTTTGCGCAGGGCAATTACTCGGCCGGCACGAAAGAATCTAACCCGGACGGGAAAAACTTCAAATGGGCCGAGGAAAGGGTTCAGTTGAAACTCGACCTATCGCCGGAGAACTACGAACTCTTCATAAAGCAGGACTTTTCCCGTGACGGGGTTGATACTACTTTTCGCGGCGAAACAAGAGAGGCCTTTGCGGGGTATTCCGGAACCGGGTTCGACCTGAGGGCGGGTCGCCAGATCTTCACGTGGGGAACGGGAGACCTCGTTTTCATTAACGACGTTTTTCCGAAAGATTACGAGGCGTTCTTTTCGGGAAGGCCGCTCGAGTACATGAAAAAAGGCGTTGACTCTTTGAAGGCCGGACTCTACGCGGAAAAGATTTCTTTGGAAGCAATCGCGATACCGTTTTTCGAGCCGAACACCTATCCGTCAGAGAAAAGATTCCATGTCTTCGACCCGATGTCTTCGGTTACAAACAGGCATACGAGCGAGCCTTCTTCGACTTTCGAAAACACCGAAATAGCGTTAAGGGTTTACGGAAACCTTTTCGACTACGACTCGTCCCTATACTTCTATAAAGGCTTTTACAGAACTCCGTCATTTCTGCCGGACAGTATGCCGGCCCCGACAGAACTCGAAATCTTTTATCCGAGGATGAACTCATACGGGGCATCCGTTCAAGGAAGGGCCCTTGACGGGGTTTTGAGCGTTGAGGCAGGTTACTACGATTCGAGAGACGACAAAGACGGCTCAAACTCGATTATACCGAACTCCGAGGCGAGGTTCCTCTTAGGCTACCAGAGACAGATGTGGGAGGATTTCACGGCTTCGTTCCAATACTACGCCGAATACATGAGCGACTATTCGGAATACAAAAACGCCCTTCCAACGGGGTTTCCGAAAAGAGACAGAGTTCATACGCTCGTTACAATGAGGCTGACGCAGTTTTTGAAATACCAGACAGTGAGACTGTCTTTATTTTCGTTTTATAGCCCATCGGACGAAGACTACTTCGTAACGCCTGAAATCAAATATAACTTAAGCGACACAGTATGGCTCGCGGCCGGATACAATATCTTCGGAGGCAAAAAGGAAACCACTCAATTCGGACAATTCGACAGGGACGATAATCTATACAGCCAGATGAGATATGAGTTCTGAAAAATCGCCAAATATGGCAAACGGCTACTTTTTCACTTTTTCCTTGAGCAAATCAAGTCCTTCTTGACTCATCCATTTTTTATCTACTGCATCTTTGAACGTTTTGGGCAAACGCCCCTTAGTATTAGTACTAGAAGGATGTCCAAGAAAAACTATATTTCTTTCTTTATTGCCGCAAGATACGGAAAATACCACTTCCTCTTTTTTTAGCCATTCGGATTCAAACAACCCACGCAAGGTTTTTTCTGCGTGCTTTCCCAAACAAACAATTACCTCGGCTACCGAAGCCTCTATAATTCTTTTTAGATATTTTCCCGAGCATTGAGGCCGTGCTTTCCCTACCCCTTTTTGGTCTTTCGATTTACAATGCACAATTTCGGTTAAAGCATAATCTTTGCCGCGACTAATCCCATTTTTACCCATCAGCTCGCCGGCAAGATTTTCAGTTTTATCCCAAAAATCACAAGAAATTGTTCCTTTGGAAAAACGCTTTTCAAAATAATCCACAATGTTGCGCCTTTTAGTCCATTCCCCGTTATCTCTTGGAGAATTGGCGTTTTCACTTATAGACGGATTGGAACTGATGAATAAAATAGGCGCTTTATCCAAATACCCACTCCACGGCTCTGGCAATCGGAATTCTTTACGGAATTCTTCTTTCGACAAATTTTTCCCTGTCTTCTCAATGAAAAACTTCTGCCATTCTATAATATCCTTGCACTTATTACCTTCAATGAACCCTTTATCAAAATAGTCCTCTACATTCTTACACCTCACAATTTCAAGAAGCAAGTCATCCATAAAACTAACCTTTCCGGCTTTCTTCATACCCATCTCCTCACACCGCTATCTGCAGGTCTATCATGTCGTAGCCGACCGTCGGGGTGGACAGTTTTCTCCCGGTTTTCTTCCTCTTCATGTCAACGAGGCCGAGCTCTTCGAGTATCGCTATGTCGGCGACTATCGCCTTCATATCCCTTTTCGCGAATCTCGCGAGTTCCTGCAAACTCTCGGGATGTTTTTCTTTTATAAGACGCAAGAGTTCAAGCCTCTTAGTCGTAAGGGCCTTTCTAAAGCCTTCTATGCTCTCGAAATAAACCCCTTTTTCCTTCTTCACCTTTTCGCCACGCTCGATCGCTTTGGCAACGCGAGCGAAATCATCAAGAACTTCTTTTACGCTCTTTATGCCTATCTTTACCTTTCTAATCCTCATAATTTACCCCCCTTGCATTTTGCCACGTCATTATAGAAATCTTTCAAGAGACTATCAACGTCCGTAAACCTATACGGCTTCTCCGTGTCGCGATAATGCCTATGGTCTCCCTTCGACTCGGCATTGTCATAACCCATAATCCTTTTGCCTTTCACGATATAGGCAAGGGAATATTTATAGCCATGAGGCTTATCATGGGACGGCGGCACCTGCCAGAGTTTAATTTCTATAATGCCGCCGTCGTCTTCTCTCACTTTCACATGCTCAACAAGAACGCCCTTCATTAGTGATATAATATACCACTAATAATTGCCTGTCAACACTCGTTTTTTATTTACCGTTAAAGGCGCGAGTTCTAAAAAAACCTCCTCACCGCGAACTTCCTTGCCTCCTCCATGAAAAGAAGCGCGAAGGGAAACGCGGCGAGGATAAGCCAGTGGGACGCTCCGAGCTTCGCCAAGCCGAAGACCCTCTGAAAGACCGGCGTGTAGATGAGCATGAGAAGAAGCGCGACTTCAGCCGCTATGCCGAAGAGCACGAAACGGTTTTTGAAAAATCCCGACGTAAAAACAGACTCCCTCTCTGTCCTGCACGCGAAGACGTTCCCTATCTGGCTCGCCACGATTCCGGCCAAACTCATGGTCGTCGCGGTCGCGTAAACCGCTCCGCTCGTCGCCATATCCATTCCGGGCGTCCAGCCGCTCAAGCGGTATGAAAGGAAAAACCCGCCGAGGCAAAGCGCCGCCTCTATGGGGCCTAAGAAAAGATACGCCCTCGCGAGCACGGCGAAATCCAGAAGCCTCTTGTCCCTCCTCCTCGGCGGCGCCTCCATGATTCCGTTTTCAGGCCGTTCCGTGCCGAGCCCCAACGCGGGTAAAACGTCGGTGCCGAGGTCAACCGCGAGTATCTGCATTACCGTAAGAGGCAGAGGAATCTTGAATATAACGAAGGCTATGAAGGGCACAATCTCCGGGATATTGCTCGCGAAGATATAGGTGACGAACTTCTTTATGTTCGAGTAAACGGCGCGACCCTCCCTTATCGCCTCGACTATGGTCGCGAAATTGTCGTCCGCCAGAACCATGTCCGCGGATTCCTTGGCAACGTCGCTCCCTCTAAGCCCCATCGCAATGCCTATGTCGGCCTTTTTAAGGGCAGGCGCGTCGTTGACTCCGTCTCCGGTTACGGCCACGACGTGGCCTTGGTGCTGGAAGGCCGACACTATCCGGAGTTTATCCTTGGGCTGAACCCTCGCGAATACCACGTCTCCCTTCACGGCCTCCAAAAGGGCGCGGTGGTTCATGGCCAAAAGCTCAATGCCGGTAACGACTCGCGTGGAATCAACGGCAAGTCCTATCTCTCTTCCGACGGACAACGCCGTTATGCCGTAATCCCCGGTTATCATAACGACCTTTATTCCGGCCCTCTTGCAATCCTCTATCGCTTGTTTCACCTCGGGCCTCGGCGGGTCGAACATGGCCGCGAGGCCGATAAAGGTGAGGTCTTTTTCAACCTCAGCCTCGGTATAAGAGGCCTCGCCCTTATCGAGGGGCTTCATCGCCATTGCCAGTACCCGCAGTCCCCTTGAAGCCATGCTGTCAAATTCTTCGAGTATCTTCGCCCTGTCGGCATCCTCCATGCGCCTTATGGTTCCGTCACGATAAACGTCCGGGCAGAGTTCGAGCGTCTCCTTCGGAGACCCTTTGACGAACGCCGTTACCCCGTGCCTTCCACCATGAACGGTCGTCATTCTTTTTCTTATCCTCTCGAACGGCAGATGCGCGAGCCTTGGGTTTTCTTCCCTCAACTTCTTTGAATCGAACCCGCATTTCTCCGCCGCGACTACGAGCGCGCCTTCGGTCGGGTCTCCGGATACGGTCCACGCGGAAGAATGTTCGTTCGGCCTCATGAGGCTTGAATTGTTGCAAAGCAAAGCGGCCTTCAAAAGAAGCCTTACGCCGTCTCTTTCCATGGCCGCTTCGGTAAGAGGCTCCCCGCCTCTCGTGAAATCTCCGGACGGCTCATAGCCGCGGCCTCCTACGTCAATCTTTTTTCCGCTCGCGTAAAGCATAACCACGCGCATCTCGTTCGAGGTCAGGGTGCCGGTCTTATCGGTGCATATGACGGTAGTCGAGCCGAGCGTCTCCACGGCCGAGAGCTTTTTCACTATGGCCCGCCTCGCGGCCATCCTCTTGACGCCCATCGCGAGAGAGAGGGTTACGGTCGGCAAAAGCCCCTCAGGCACGTTCGCCACTATTATGCCTATGGCGAAGATGAAGCTCTCGAAGAACGTGAGGCCCGCGACGTTATACCCGAGAAAGAAGAAAAGGATTCCGAGGGCGGACGCGATAACCGTAACGACCTTCGTAACTCTCGCCATCTCCTTTTGAAGAGGGCTCATGTCGGGCCCTATGGCCTGAGTCATGTACGCGACCTTGCCTATTTCCGTATCCATGCCGGTGGCGGTAACGACCATCGTGCCCGCCCCCGAAAGGACGCTCGTTCCGGCGAAGACGAGGTTGGGCACCTCTGTCCATATGAAATTCTTTCCGTCCTCGACAGGCTCGGACATCTTATACACGGGCTTGCTTTCGCCCGTTAAGGCGCTGTTATCGACCCTCATCTCGTCGGCGGAAACGAGCCTGCCGTCAGAGGGAATGGCGTCGCCTTCTTCGAGTTTCAAGACGTCTCCCGGCACGAGAAGTTCGGCGTCGAGATCCGTGACCGCGTCCTCCCTCACCGCCTTTACCTTTCTGGGAAGGAGTTTTTCGAGAAACTCGACCGCCCTCTCGGCCTTGTACTCCTGCCAGAAACTGAAGGATGCGTTTATCGCTATGACGAGGAATATCGCGAAACCGAGCTCGCTCATGCCGGCTATGAAAGACATCGCCCCGCCCGCCCAGAGAAGCACGGCGAAGAGATTGAAAAAAAGATTATTCAAAAAATCCTTGAGAAGCCTTCCCTTTTCTATGCGCTTGAGCACGTTCGGCCCGGTAAATTTAAGCCTGCGCCCCGCCTCCTCGTTCGTGAGACCCTTTGGAGACGTCGAAAGCTCGGCGAACACCTCGCCCGTGGAGAGAGGAACGTAAAAAGACCTGCCTCCGCCCTCTTCCCTCTTTACGGCCTTTTTCACCTCGTCCGCGGTTTTCGCCGAAAGCACGGCGTGGCGAAAACTCCTGTCGAGCAAAAATCCCTCCACCCTCGACATAATCCGGAGATGCGTGCCGCTCTCTTTCATGGGAGACACTATGAGGAAGAATATGTTTATGCGGTATTTCTTTTTCTTGGGATGGGGTATGCCGCGCCCGGAGATTGAAACGGCTATCATTACGTCGTCCACGCCTTCGGAAAGGCAGTGAAAAATGGCGGAATTGGTGCCGAAAAGCACCCCCTCCATGCTCTCGTGCTCTTTCAAGTCGCAAAACGTTTTATCACCGACCGCGCCGGGGATATCCTTGAAAAGGAGCGAAGACATCTCCGTCAAGACCCCGTCGTGGTCTTTGGACTTCACGTCGAGCGATATGGCCGAAAGGCGTTCCGATACGTCCATGAATGATATATTAGCACAAAAAAGACACGGCGCTAATATCCGTCAAAAATTACGGCCCGCGCGCGACACTCCGGCATATGAAAATAAAAAAGGCAGGGCTTACGCCCTGCCTTGGTTTATCTGTTTTCCGTCGTCATTGAAACCGGCGCGACATTTAATCTTACGCCGTCGCCGCCTTCTTCTTCGCCGAAGCCTCGGCGGGCACGGCCTTTTTCGCCGGAGCCGTCTTCTTTTTCTTCGCCTTGGACGGAGCCTCCGACACAGCGGAATCGGCCTCGCCGACGAGCTCTATTATCGAAACAGGCGCGCTGTCGCCCGGCCTGTAGCCTATCTTAAGTATCCTCGTGTAACCGCCGTTCCTTTCCTTGTACTTGGGCGCGATTTCGTCGAAAAGCTTGGTGACCGTTTCCTTGTTTCTCATAAAGGCCATGGCCCTTCTCCTCGAAGCCACGTCCCCCGCCTTGCCGAGGGTTATCATCCTCTCGGCGTAGTAGCGGAGTTCCTTGGCCTTAGGCACGGTGGTCTTAATCCTGCCGCTCTCAAAAAGCGAGTTTGTCAGGTTGGCCATAAGGCACCTGAAATGTCCGAGCGGCCTCGAAAAACGCTTGTCGTCTCTGTTGTGTCTCATAAATCTCCCCAATCCCTCCTGACCTCCCTTTGAAAAAGGGAGGAACCTCTTACTCTATTTCCTTCTTCTCGATGCCCATCTTGTCGAGTTCTTTTCTCGTGGGGAATCCGTCTATCTTCTGCCCGAAATCGAGCCCCATCTGCTGGATAATCTCTTTTATCTCGTTAAGGGATTTTCTGCCGAAATTCTTCGTCTTGAGCATCTCCTGCTCGGTCTTCTGCACCATCTCGCCTATGAACTTTATGTTGGCGTTCTTGAGGCAATTCTGGGACCTCACCGACAACTCAAGCTCGTCCACGGTCTTAAAGAGATTCTCGTTGAAGCGCGACTTCAAATCGCTTCCCGCGCCTCCGCCCTCGGCCTCGTCGCCCTCCTCGAACGGAATGAACACGCTCACCTGATCCTTGAGTATCTTGGATGCGATGCCTATCGCCGTCTGAGGCTCGACCGCTCCGGTCGTCCATATCTCGAGCGTAAGTTTGTCGTAGTCCGTCCTCTGCCCCACCCTCGCGTGAGTAACGTCGAAGTTGACCCTTATGACCGGCTGAAACACCGAATCTATGGGTATGGCCCCGACGGGAAGGCTCGCGGATTTATTCTTTTCCGCCGGAACGTAGCCCCTGCCGCTCGACGCCGTGAGTTCGCATTCGAATTTGCCGTCCTTGCCGACCGTGGCGATATGCAACTCCGGATTGAGCACCGTTACCGTGTGGTCGCATTCTATGTCGCCGGCCGTAACCGCCCGGGAGCCCGACACCTTTATCTTTAAATTTCTCTGCCCCTCGCCGTCCACCCTGAGGCGCACCTGCTTAAGATTCAAGATTATGTCGGAGACGTCCTCCTTGACGCCGGGCATGGTTGAAAACTCGTGCAACACGCCGGGGAACTTCACGCTCGTTATCGCGGCGCCCCTGAGCGAAGAAAGAAGTATCCTTCTTAAAGTATTTCCTATCGTAACGCCGTAACCCCTTTCGAGAGGCTCGGCCACGAACTTCCCGTAAGTAGCGGTAATCTTGTCCACTTCGAGTTTCTTGGGTTTTATGAGTTCACGCCAATTCTTTTGCATATTTCCTCCGTTTTGAAAATTTTAAAAAACGGAACCGCGGGATATATAAAGAGCCCTTTTGCGTCCGGCCTTAATTACTTCGAGTAAA
>DASRUI010000012.1:0-11293 GCA_035655515.1 Thermodesulfobacteriota bacterium | reverse complement strand
GACGGTTACGGGCTCGAAATCAACGAGAAAACTCGAACAGCAAAATTCCCTCCCGCACGGGCCTATGCCGCCCACCATCTTGGCCTCGTCCCTCACGCCTATCTGGCGCATCTCGATTCTCGTGTAGAAATGCGCGGCCAGGTCTTTCACGAGCTCCCTGAAATCCACCCTGTTCTCGGAGGTGAAATAGAATATGGCCTTGCTCGCGTCGAAAAGATACTCGACTCCGACGAGTTTCATCGGAATCTTGTGCTTCTCTATCTTTTCCTTGCAGACCTTTAATGCCTCGCTCTCGCTCTCCTTGTTGAACTCGGCCCTCTCGGAATCCACCGCGTCGGCCTTCCTCAAAACCTTTTTAATATCCTTGTCGAGCAACGAATCCGCCATCTCGATCGGTCCGTAAACGACTCTTCCCATGCCGAGCCCTTTTTCAACCTCGACTATGACAATGTCGCCTATGGCGGCCTCCACGCCGGACGCGCCAAAGTTATAGACCTTATTCGCCCTCTTGAACCTTACTCCGAATACGATAGCCATATATTTGACCTTTGATTCCTTATTTTTGATTTTAATTCGGCCGGGGATGCCGCGCCTGCTTCAGTATCGCGCGCCTTCCCATTGCCCCCCTGAATACGCGTATGAAAAGAGCGTCCATGGCGAGGTTTTTATTCGCGTAACGCGGCGGAAGCATGCTCGTCCTCGCGTCTTCCGCGAGCGTGAAGGCCTCGCAAACGGCCTTAAACCAATCCTTGCCCTCCGCGGCCCCTTCGGAGACGCATTTTAAAAAACCCGCCATGTCGGAATTCACGACGAGTTCCGGGCATCCCGCGCCGGAAACCAGAATATCCCTTAAAATATCCTTTAAAAACTCCATCGCCTCTTCGGGCGAATCTTCCTTGGAAAGGGCGGCCGAGAAATCCAGTATCCCCGCCATATCGTTCGGATCGAGTTTCAAAAACCCTTCGAAAAACGCCTTTCTTTTTTCGAGCGCTCCCTCGTCGGCCGCTTCATACGCCCACCCGAGGCTCCCGCAGGAAAGCCTCGCGACGAGCGAGGCGGCCTCGATACCCATGCCTTTTTTTTCAACGAGGGCTTTTTTCACGACCTCGAACGGAAGCGGAGCGAAGTTTATCCTCTGGCACCTTGAAAGCACGGTCGGAAGAAGCGAGTCAGGCTCCGAGGACAAAAGCACCACGATTGAACCCTCGGGCGGCTCCTCGAGGGTCTTTAGGAGCGCGTTCGCGGTTGGTCTTGTCATAAGATGCGCCCCGTCAACCAAGGCCACCCTCGTGCCGCTTTCAACCCTGTAACGAAGCGCCCTCTGAAGTCCCCTTATCGCGTCTATCTTTAAAACAGGCCGGGCGCGTTTTTTCTTTTTTACCACCCTCCGTGGTTTTTCCTCATCGTCCGTTGTTCCGGCATCTTCTTCAGGCTCCACCACGCAGAGGTTCATGTGGGAGCCGGCCTCGAACATCTTACAGGAGCGGCAAACGCCGCACGAATCGCCGGAAAAATCCGAACAGTTGAGCGCGGCCGCGAAACTCCCGGCAACGAGCCTTTTCCCTATGCCTTCGGGGCCTGAAAAAAGATACGCGTGGGCGATTCTTTTGCCTTCAACCGCCCTCTTGAGCCTTTCAATCTCTTTTTCATGCCCTAATATCGCGGAAAATTTCATTTTACCACTTTATTGATAATATCACAGATTTCCTTATGAATCACGGGTATTTCGCGCGCCCCGTCAACGACCTTTATCCTCGCGCTGTCCTTCTTGGCGAGGTCGAGGTAACCCGCCCTTACCCTCGCGTGAAACTCGATTGCCTCTTTCTCGAACCTGTCCTCTTTTGCGGAGACGTCCTTATTACGCGCGTTTATCCTCGAAAACGCCCTCTTAAGCCCGACCTCCACAGGACAATCGAGAACAATCGTCAGGTTCGGAGCCACTCCGGCCGCGCAGTAGTCGTTAATCCGGTTGACCGCGTTCATGTCGAGGCCTCTGCCGTAACCCTGATACGCGACCGTGGAATCGCAGAACCTGTCGCACAAAACGACCTTGTTTGTGTTCAACGCCGGTTTTATTACGCGGCTCAAGAGTTGCGCCCTCGACGCCTCGTAGAGGAACAACTCGGCAAAGTGGTCTATGGGCTCGTCGTCAATATGGGCGTTAAGGAGTATGGCCCTTACCCTCTCGCCGAGTTCCGTGCCGCCCGGCTCCCTCACCGAAACGACCTCCTTGCCCTTCCACTCGAGATGGTCCTTCACCATGTCCATCTGGGTCGTTTTGCCGCAACCCTCTATGCCTTCGAAAGTTATGAGAAAGCCCAACAAAAGCCCCCTTGAGGTTTTTTGAAATAAAAAAACACCACTTAAATTTATACTATAAAAAAGACGTCTTGTCCAAAATTTTCGTCGCGACGGAATGATTAAGAAATAATATGGCGGGTGAAGCGGAAATACACAAACGCCTCGGATTAGGTCTTTAACAAAAGTAAAAATATCATGAGCGATTATCGCTTCAAGGCATTTCCGAACCTGCAAGCCAAGAGGTTAGAACCAGCCGAATCTGACAAGGCTTTTATGCGCCCTTAACGCGAAGACGCCGCCGAGGAAAATAAGCGCCGCGGTTACGAGAGGATTAAAAAGACTGTAAACCTGCAGCCCGAGGACAACGGAGGCGATAACCAAAAACAGGCAGATTGCGGCGAGTCTTTTTCTTAACACCCGGAGCGGCCTGAGTTGATTCATGAATTCTTCGGACGGCGCGGCGTCCGGACCGATGCCGTCAATCAAAAAATCTATCTTCGGTTGAATCCCGAAATTAACATAAGACAGTAATCCCATGAGCGTAAACAAGAGCGCGGCCTTTACCGGCAGAACCCATATTTTCCACAGCGCCTCGATGCCGCGGGGCCCCGATATTATAAGCAAAAACCCGGTAACAAGCACGGTGGATTGGAAGACATAACATCTGGCCGCCCCGTGCCTTATAATGTTTTCCATGTAACGGTCAACCGAGGGAATGATGGTCTTTCCCATCAAGACCCTCTCGTTTACGACAATAAGATTGAAAAGAGGGATGGACATGAACGCAAAACCGATAATATGAAAAAACTTCAAAACGTCATAAGGCATAAATCAATCATATACCGTTATTTAATTAAGGGCAAATAGATAATCGGGCGAGTGTTCCTGTTTTTCATCTGGTCTGGAGAGCGGTTTTCCGCTATACTCTAAATTCTCCGCTTATGGAAAAGGTGGTTTCGGCGATAGGTCTTACCAAGGAATTCAACGGCTTCAAGGCCGTTGATAACGTATCTTTCCATCTGAATAAAGGCGAGATACTGGGACTCCTCGGGCCGAACGGCGCGGGAAAAACCACCACAATCCACATGCTCCTCGGCCTTACCACCCCTACGTCCGGAGAGGTAAAGGTCTTCGGGAAAAGCCTCGAAACAAACAGGGAAGAAATACTCTCGCGGGTCAACTTCTCGTCCTCCTACGTGTCGCTCCCCTACTCCTTGACGGTCATGGAAAATCTGCTTGTCTTCGCCCGCATCTACGGCGTAAAAGAACCAAAAAAGAAAATCATGGAACTGCTTTCGATATTCGAGATAGACGCAGCCGGCGGCTCTATTTCGAGGAAACTCTCATCCGGGCAATTGACCCGCGTAAGCCTCGTAAAATCCCTCTTAAACGACCCGGACGTGCTGTTCCTTGACGAGCCGACCGCGAGCCTCGACCCTGACATGGCCGACAGGACGCGCCGGCTCCTGCGCGGAATAAGGGACGAACGCGGGCTCTCGCTAATCTACACCTCGCACAACATGAGCGAAATGGAAGAGATGTGCGACAGAATAGTATTTCTGGATAAGGGAAAGGTCGCGGCGAGCGGAACCATGAACGAGGTGTTAAAGAAATTCAATGCCGCCTCTCTCGAAGAGGTGTTTCTGAAAATCGCGCGCGCCGATAAAACCATGGGAATTTAAGACATGAAACTATACAGGATACAAGCCTACACGGCCCGCTACCTATACCTCTACAAGAGAAGCCTGCCGCGCTTGATGGAGGTCTTTTACTGGCCTCTCGTGGACCTCTTTGTCTGGGGTTTCATAACCGTGTATCTTTCCGCCTACAAGGGCGCCCTGCCTGACTTCGTCGGATTTTTTATCGGGGCTCTCATACTCTGGGACATGCTGTTTCGCTGCCAGCAGGGCATAACCGTATCCTTCCTCGAAGACATGTGGAGCAGGAACCTCCTTAACATCTTCGTCAGCCCTTTGAGCCCCGCGGAATATGTTTGCTCGCTTCTCGTGATGAGCGTCATAAAGCTCCTTCTCGCCTCAAGCGTCATGGTGCTCGTCGCGTGGGGACTTTACTCGTTTAACGTCTTCCAGATGGGCTTCGCTCTCGTGCCCTTCGCGATAAACCTTCTCATGATGGGATGGGCCGTCGGCATAATAACGACCGCCGTGATAATGAGGTTCGGGCAGGAAACCGAGGTCTTGGCATGGGGCATAGCGTTTCTTTTCCAGCCGTTCTCGGCCGTGTTCTATCCGGTCGGCGTATTGCCGCCGGTCATGCGAAAAATCGCCTTCTACATACCTTCCTCGCACGTTTTCGAAGGCATGAGGTCGGTCATAGCCGGCAAACCCTTCCCCACTGACGAAGTCCTCGTCGCCGCGCTTCTTAACGCGGTATATCTCGCGATCGCGGTCGTATTTTTCATATGGACTTTCAAATCGGTAAAAAGAAAAGGCCTTCTCGTCAAGATAGGCGAATAGCGAAAAGTCAAAACGCGCGGCTCCGCCATGCCGCAAAAACCGCCTTATTCAAGACGAGATACTGAAACGATATCGAAACAAGTCCTGCGCGCGGTTCGGCATGACGGATTGGATTATTAACTCCGGGGACACATCCCGTTTTTCGTCTATCAATCGTGCGGCTAAAACGGGATGTGTCCCCTATAATCAGATGAACGGGTCTTTCCTGTGGCACTCGACGCACAGGTCGCGCTGGAAATCCATTCTCGCGAAATATTTTTGTTCTCCGCCGTGCGGCAAATGGCAGGTGATGCAGGCGATGACGCCGCCCGAAAGGGTCGGAAGGTGGAGCGGTATCACCGTGTCTTTAGTCTTGGCGTTTACCCCGACGGGATGCGAGGTGCCCTGCGGGTGGCAATTCACGCATGCCTCTATCGCCGACACCTTCTGCGCCAAAAGCCCGTTGCCGTGCTTATCGCCCTGAGTCTCCTTTACCCTCTCTTGAACGCTTACGATGAACGAGGAAGGAACGTCGGCGGAAGCCAGAAGGTAGAACTCGTTATTCCGGCTCTTGAGGAATTTAACCTCTTCGACGCGGGGGAACCTTCTTGAAGGCTTGACCTCCTCGCCTCTCTTGAAAGGCGCGGCGGTCGAAAAACTAAACTCGCTTGAGCGAGCCGTATTGCCCGACAAGTCTCTCGCCGATATCCTGAAATAATATTCGGTTCCGCCCTCAAGCGGCGCGAGCGTTACCCTGTGTTCCTTCGAATAGTCAAGAGACGCGGAAACCGTCTTCAAATCCTCTCCGCCGGTCCTGTACTCCAACGCGGAATCCGCGAAAGAATCGGTCTTCCAAAAAATCACGGCCTCGAAAAAAACCCCTTGCTTGACCTCCTCGACCTCGATATTGTTTATCGAAAACGCGGAGACGGCCTCCATAAGTTCGGGCGCGGTATTCCCGTCGAACGTCACTGCCGCGGGCCGCGACCTCTTGCCGGACGCGTTAACCGCCGTAACCTCGACGCTGTAATCGTTTTTATCCCGGGAAAATCCCTTTAAAGGAAAAAGCGCTTCCCTGCGAAAGCCGGACGAGGAAAAAGAAATCGCGGCGCCGCCCGAATCCTTTCCGCCGCCGACGTGGCAAACGCCGCACTTGGTGTCAACCACGCTGTGCCTGAAAGGCTTGCCCATCGCCTCGTTATAGGTCTTTTCGTGGCACGTCTTGCATATCTCGTGGTCTATCGTTCCGGCAACAAGCCCGTGATACAAAAAAACAACACACGCCATAAGCACGGCCGCGAACGCCAAGACCGCGCGCTGCCGGACGCCAAAAGCCTTTGATACGCGCATCGCGAAACCTCCTTGATTCGGAATATGCCTTTCGGCAAACCGGAAATCCGACCCTTCAGGGAAAACCTTTCGCGATGCCATAACAAGAAAAACTTTTCACGCTTAAAAAAACGTCATGCCCCGATTTCGCGCAGGGCGTTACTATAAATCCCGAGGTCGCGGTCCGAAAAAAGAACGAACCTCACGAGTTCCACGCCCTTGTGGGTCTTCAGGAAGTCAACCGCGGTTCCGAGCGCCACCGCGGCCGCCTCTTCGACAGGGTATCCGTAAGCCCCCGTGCTTATGGACGGGAAGGCGATGCTTTTAACGCCCTTATCCAGAGCGAGCTTCAGGCTTGCCCTGTAAGCGCCGGCCAAAACGCCTTTTTCGCCGTGTCTTCCGTCCTTGTAAACAGGGCCGACCGCGTGTATGACGTATTTGGCCTTTAATTTTCCGCCGGTCGTCATAACGGCGTTGCCCGCCGGACATGAGCCTATGATTCTGCACTCGGCCATGATGGCAGGGCCGCCTGATCTGTGTATCGCGCCATCCACTCCGCCGCCGCCCGCGAGGCGCGAGTTCGCGGCATTAACTATCGCGTCCGTGGTTTCCTGCGTTATGTCGCCGCGAACGAGGGACAATACCGCGCCGTGAACCTTTATCTCCATAATCTTCCGCTTAAAGTCTAACCCGAAATTCGGAAAACGCAAGTCCTGATGAAAACCCGTTATGCGTGGCCGTGATGCGTGATGCGGCGAAAGAAACTAAAAATAATTATGATAAAGAATCCTTAACGTATAACGCATCACGTTCACGCATCACGGTCTTTATTTCCTGGCCGATATCTTGTAATGGGATTCGCCGAAGGAAGATACTGCCTCCGTCGAAAAACCGGCCTCCTTGAGATATCCGAGCGTCTCCTCGCGGCTGAGCCTCTCCTCGAAAGGAGGGCCGTTTTCCTCGGCCTTCTTCTCCCAGTCAAGCAAAAGCAAAATCGCGCCGGGTTTCAAAATCCGCCGCACCTCCTTCAAGAACACGTCCTTGAACTCGGCCTCGTGCAAGACGTAAGCAAGAAGAACGAAATCCGAAACCCCATCTTCAAGAGGAATCGAGTTTTCAACGGACTTCACGGCCTTTATGTTTTCCGCGTCCGCCGCCCGCTTAAGTCCGCGAAGCATCTCGTCCTGAGTGTCTATCGCGTAGACAACGCCGCTTTTTCCGACAACCCGCGAGGCGGGCGTTGAAAAAAACCCCGGCCCGCACCCGACGTCCGCGAAGGTCATGCCTTGTTTAAGCCCCTCGGAACGGAGAAACTCTTCGGGATTCACGGCCCCGAGCCTGTCCGGCCTTAAAAGCCTCTCAATGCCTTCCGGATTGAACTTGTGCGGCACTTATAGCCCTCCGGCGCGGAGCATTACGGCGAATGCCACTATAATGAGGGCGAGCAAAAGATTCCCCCTGCCGAATATCATCGCGATGCGCGAATATCCGGCCGAACCCCTTGCCTTGGGCCCGAGCCAGAAATCGTGAACAAGACTCGAGAGGACTATCAAGCACACAAAGAGCAGTTTTAACGCGACGGTCTTTCCGTACGGCGTGCCGTAAAAACCAACGTCGAAAAACATGCCGGGCGTAACCCCGATATAATAAAAATTCACCGGCCCGGTAACAAGCAATATCGCTATGGCCACCCACCCCAAAAACCTGTATCTCTTGCCGACTACCTGATAAATCTCGCTCTTTTTAGCCGGGTCGTCAAGAGACTTCAAAAACGGCGCCACCACCAAAGAGAGAAAGAGCATGCCCCCTATCCAGAATATGGCCGCCAGAACGTGCAGAAAAAGACTCACCTTGAAAATCATGGTCTTGAAAAACCTCCTTTTGGTCTTCCGTAACTCAAGGCTTTAGCCTTGATGCAAAACGAAAATAACAGATTAACATAAACAACGGAACGGGAAGATATCCCTGCGCCGCCCTTAAAGCCCCACCCCGTCAATGCCCGCGAAGCAATAAGGGCACTTCGAGTTCTTTATGACGTTCTCCTTGACGGAAAAACCGAACCTCTTTATGAGAATCTTTTTGCAGTTATGACAGTAGGTGGATTCGCCGGGGTCGCCGGGCACGTTTCCGGTATAGACGTGCCGAATCCCCTCTTCAAGGCCTATTTCCCTGCCCCTGTCGAGTATGGAGCGCGGGGTTCGCGGAAGTTCCGTCAACTTATAGGTGGGGTAAAAGGCGCTTATGTGCCACGGCATGCCTTTGTCGGTTTTATATATCCACTTCGCTATGTTCCTGAGTTCCTCTTCCGTGTCGTTAAGGGTCGGTATTACGAGGGTCGTTACCTCGACCCAGATTCCTTTTTCCCTCAAATACTCTATGCTCTCCAAAACCGGCGCGAGCCTCGCTCCGCAAATCTTCTTGTAAAATCCCTCGCTAAAGGCCTTGACGTCCACGTTCACGGCGTCGAGAAACGAGGCTCCTTCGTCTACGCACTCCTTGGTCATGTAGCCGTTGGAGACGAAGATGTTTTTAAGCCCCTTCTCCCTCGCCAAAACCCCGCAATCGGACGCGAACTCGAAAAATATCGTTGGCTCGGTGTAGGTGTAGGATATGCTTTGGCATCCCGAGTTAAGCGCGTCCGCCACCACCTCTTCGGCGGTCGCGTCGGTTCCGGCCACCGGCTTGCCGCCTTTCGGCATCTGGGAGATTTCGTAGTTCTGGCAATGAAAGCAACGGAAGTTGCATCCGACGGTCGCTATGGAATAGGAAAACGAGCCGGGCTGAAAATGAAAAAGCGGCTTTTTTTCGACCGGGTCGACGTTACGAGCGACAAGTTTACCGTAATTCAGGCTAAAGAGGGCGCCGCCGCGGTTTTCCCTTACCCCGCAAACGCCGCGTTTCCCGTCAGCGATAAGGCAGTGGAAATTGCACAGATAGCAATCCGCTTTACCGCCCTCGCCCTTTTTCCAGAGTCTCGCTTCGCGCATAAAAGTATCCTTGCGGACGGCACTTTTCTCCTCCCCTTTATAAGGGGAGGCCGGGTGGGGTAAAAGATAATTTAAGACAACCTCCCCAACCCCTCCTTGGTAAGGAGAGGAGTTAAAGATGCAGGTTGAAGCATCGTGCTTTTTTATCCCCCTTTCATAAAGGGGGATAAGAGGGGGATTGAAAAACATTTGTCTAATCCCCCCAACCCCCCTTTGGAAAAGGGGGGAAGAAAAAACTCGACTCTACCGCGTCCAGATTACCCGCGCCACCTTCGTGTCGTTGCTCCACTTATACTCGACTGTGCCGGAAAAGGCCTTGTTTAATATCCTCCCGAGCCTCTGAGCGAACTTGTCCGTGGTGGTCGTTATCTCTATCGCGCCTTTTACCGATTTTATCGCCATGACGCGCTCAAGGGGATTAAGAGACCTCGCCCTCTCTTCCTTGTTCTTCACGAGGTTCAGGATTTCTTCTTTATGCTCTTTCAGGAAATCCCCCTTAAGGGTAACGTAACCCCCGGGAAAGTCGTCCTTTATCTTCTTGCACGCGGGGCACAAGACCGAAACCCGCTTAATCTTTTTCTCCGAAACGTCCGCCACCCTCCATCTCTTGTTCTGATACACCGCCGAGCATCCCTTGCATATCGCCTCGCCCTTTTGGCTCCCTTTGGGAAGATAGGAATCTTTTGCCGTGTCTATGGCTTTTTTCTTGGTGCTCCTCGAATATCTCTTGGTCGCTTTCATTGCGAACGTCCTCCCGTTTGATTAATTATAATTTAAAAAAGCCTCGTTAATTCGTCCCTGCGGTAGACCTTCAGGTTTTTCTTTTTTCCGTTCTCGATAATTTTGATTCCGTGCCTTTTATCCGTAACGCGTCCTATGCGCGAGCATTTTATGCCGCTATCCGACATGGCCTTTATGATTCTTTTGGTGTCGCGCCTATCCACCGCCGCGAGGAGCGCGCCGGACGCCATGGCTCCCATGGGGTCGAGATTGAAATGCCGCAACAACGTGTCCGCCTCGGGAATAACCGGTATCGAGTCTTTCTCGACCGCGAGCCCCGCGCCCGAAGCAACGGCAAGCTCATAAAGGCCCATGGAAAGGCCTCCTTCGGTCGGATCGTGCATGGCCTTTACCTTCCCGTTATTTAACGCTATTTCGACGTCTTTTACAATGCTGATTCCGGGATTTTTCATAAATCCCGCGCACCTGTCGATGAACGCCTTGGAAAAGGCCTTTTCGAGTTCGCCGCGTTTTGCGCGCGCTATGACGCTTACGGCCTCGATTGCTATGCCTTTCGTGAGTATGAGGTCGTCTCCCGCCTCCGCCCCTTTGGACGAACGGAGATTTTTTTCCTCGCACTCCCCGAGCATCTGCCCTATGACTATCGCGCGGTCTATGCCGTGAGTAATCTCCGTGTGGCCGCCTATCAAAGCCGCGCCAACCGCCTTGCACGCCTCCGAGAGTTCCGAGAATATCCTTTGAACGAGCCTTGCCGTTGTTTTGCCTCCCGGAAGAAGAATCGCGGCCAAGAACCACCGGGGAGAGCCTCCGGTGACGGCAATGTCGTTACAATTTATATGTATGGCGTAAAAACCTATGTCCTCGGCGACAAAGGTTATGGGGTCTGTCTTCGCGAGAAGAATTTTCCCGCCGAACCTGACTGCCGCGCAATCCACTCCGACCGAGGGGCCTATTATAACGTCCCTGCCGGGCAGCGCGTATCTTTTAAGAAGCCTTTCGAGAAGTTTCGGGTCCAGCTTTCCGGAAGGCAAAAACTTGATGCCGGTTTTTTTCACCGCTCCGATGACCAAAGGGAATTTACCGCCGGCAGGATTCCTCCCCTGCGCCCGTAATATTTTAACTTGCGGCGAGCCGACGTTACGTCGGCTCGCCGTTTTTGGTTTCTTTGTTCATTGTGCCGCGGGAAAAACATTATATCATACTTTTTCAAAACGGTCTTTAAGAGCCGAAAGCACCTTGGGAAGGGTCGTGTACTCCATCTGGTCTTCGGGCAGGCGGTGCGGCTGGAACGGGCCGTGGCGCCTCATGTAGGAACTTACCTTCCCTGCAAGACGCCTCTGTTCGTCGAAGGCCGGGTCGTCGAACATATCGTGCGGCCCTATGAGGCGCCCCTCGCACAGCTGAAAACCCGCGCATATAACCCTCGGCGGCCCGTCGAACCGCGTGGGGTTAGCCTCGTAAAAAGGCACGGCCATCAAA
>DASRUI010000011.1:0-11492 GCA_035655515.1 Thermodesulfobacteriota bacterium | reverse complement strand
ATACGGAATTTTTTACGCCTCTATAAGATACTCGCCACGCTTCTTAAGTACGGGTTCGGCGGGCTTATCGAGGAATTGCGGGTGTTGCCGTTTTTTTCCTCCCTTCAGTGGTTTTTCTTTTTCAGGGGGGCGGGGAAAGGGATAAGCGCTCCGGTGAGGATAAGGCTCGTCTTGGAGGAACTCGGCCCGACGTTCGTCAAGCTCGGACAGGTGCTCTCCACGAGGGCCGACGTCCTTCCGCCCGATTGGATAGAGGAATTCAAGAAGCTTCAGGACATGGTGCCTCCTTTCCCTTTCGAGGACGTCAAAAAGACCATCGAGAGGAGTTTCCGTTCCCCGATTGAAAAAAAGTTTCTTTCCTTTGATGAAATCCCTATCGCGTCGGCCTCCATAGCGCAGGTGCATTACGCGGTCTTGCCGGACGGCGCGAAGGTCGCGGTCAAGATAAGGAGGCCGAAAATAGAAGACATCGTCTCCTCCGACGTCTCGGTCATGTACTCAATCGCGCGGCTTTTGGATAAACACGTCCCGGCGTCGAGGCGCTTAAGGCCTATAGAGGTGGTGGACGAGTTCGCGAGAGTCATCTATAACGAACTCGACCTCGCGCTCGAAGGCTCGAACGCCGCGCTTTTCGGAAGGCTGTTCAAGGACGACCCGCGCGTCAAGGTGCCGAAGGTTTACTGGGATTGCACGCTTACCGAAATACTCACCATGGAACGCATAGAGGGCGTGCCGCTCGACGAGGTCGAGGCGATAAAGGCCAAGGGATTCAACATAGAGGAGATAGCCGTTTACGGGGTAAAACTCTTCTTCAAGCAGGTCTTCGAGCACGGGGTTTTTCACGCGGACATGCACCCGGGAAATATCTTCGTGACGGACGACGGGAAAATGGCGTATCTGGACTTCGGCATAGTCGGCAGGCTGGATCGGGACTTGAGGAGATACCTCGCGAGCATGCTCTTCCATCTCGTGCGTCAGGATTACCACAGGATGGCGATAGTGCACAAGGAGATGGGCTTAATCGGCGCGAACGTGGACATGACCGAATTCGAGCACGCGTTGATGGACATAGCCGAGCCTCTTTTCGGAAAGTCCCTTGACGACATAAACATCTCGACGTTTCTCCTGAAGCTCATACACACTGCCAAGAGGTTCGACGTGAAACTCCAGCCCAATCTTTTGCTTTTGCAAAAGACCATGGTCATCATGGAAGGCGTCGGACGCCAGCTCTATCCGAGCGTCAACATGTGGGAGATTGCGAAGCCGCTCGTTTACAGGTGGATGCTCAAGCAGAAGTTCTCGCCGGGAATCTACGCGGAAAAGGGAAGGGAGTTCGCGGAAGAATTCGGCTCGGCTCTCTTCGACCTGCCTTCCGAGGTGCATTCCATACTCAAGGCCTCTTTAAAGAGCGAACTCAACATAGGCTTCATACACAAAAGGCTCGACCCCCTCTCCGACGAGATAAACGACGCCGGGCGCCGCGTGGCGGGAGGGCTCATCATGGGGGCTTTGTTTTTGGGCTCGTCTGTTTTGGCGGCCATACCGAACGACATACCCAAGATAATGGGCGTTCCCTACATAAGCGCGCTCGGGTTTTTATTCGCGGCGCTCATAGGATTCAGGCTCCTTACCACCCTTGGCAGAAACGAAGGCAGGTAGCATTGATGACTCAAGAAAAAAAGACCGGCTTCGGCTTCAGGGAGATTCTTGAGAACGAAAAAAAAGGCCTCGTTAACGAAGTCTTTTCGTCCGTGGCCTCGAACTACGACCTTATGAACGACCTGATGAGCCTCTTTACCCACCGCCTGTGGAAGAGGGTTCTCGTTGAAAAGACGGGCCTCAGGCAGGGGCAGAGCGCGCTGGACGTGGCCGGAGGCACGGCCGACATATCGCTTCTTTTGAAAGAGAAGGTCGGAGACGACGGAAGCGTTACGGTCTTCGACATAAATCAGAAGATGCTCGAAAGAGGCAGGGATAAGTGCATTGACAGGGGCGTGGTCAAAGGAGTGACGTTCGTCAGGGGCAACGCCGAGGAACTGCCTTTCCCGGCGAACACCTTTCATTGCGCCACCGTGGGCTTCGGCATAAGAAACGTAACGCGCATAGACGCCGCCTTTAAAGAGATGACGAGGGTCGTAAAGCCGGGCGGAAGAGTCTTGTGCCTTGAGTTCTCGCATCCGGAGAATAAAATCTTGAAGGAACTCTACGATTTTTATTCCTTTAACGTAATACCCATGGTAGGAGAGGTGGTCACCGGCAACCGCGGCGCCTACGTCTATCTCGCGGAGTCCATAAGGAAGTTTCCTCCTCAAGAAGAACTCAAAAAAATAATGATTGATGCCGGTCTTTATAAGGTAAAGTACCATAACCTCTTCGACGGGATTGCGACCGTGCACGTCGGGACGAAGGTTTAAACTATACAGAGCGTCATAACTTCGCGCGACCCGCGTCCGCCTAAGGCGGACGTGGGTACCCCGGCATTACTTCTCGGTTTATGCTCCCTCTCCCTCCGCCTAAGGCGGACGGGAGAGGGTTGGGGTGAGGGGGAAGGCGGAATCAAAATGGCCCCGGAAGACAAAAACAGAATTATTGAGAGTTTTTTCAACCTCGCGCGCATCCCCCTTAGGTTCACGCCCCTTTTGCCGGAGGCGGTTTTCGCCTCTGTTTTCATCTCCGGGATTTTCGACAAACACCCACGCCTGAAGGAAAAACTCAAGGAACTCGACGGAAAGGTTTTCGAGTTTTCCGCGACCGACCTCAATAAACGCTTTTACCTTACAATCGAAGGCAACGAGGCGAAGGTATTTCCTTATTTCGCCGGAGAGCCGGACGTTATTATGAAGGGGGAGGCAAAAACCCTCTTTTATCTCCTCCTTGGCAAGGAAGACCCTGACACGGTTTTCTTTTCAAGGCGCCTCGAGATAAACGGCGACACCGCCGCGGCGATACTTTTAAAGAACATACTGGCGAGCCTTTAGCGGGCGGCTGAAAAGAATTTGCGGTCATTGCGCCGAGTACCCGCGCCCCTTGACATCAAAGCCCTCATGTGTTAATTATATAATCAGACGAACATTCAAATACTCCGAGCCGTCTCCCCTAAAGCCAAACGCCACGGGGACCGGCCGACCGGGTTTGACTGGAAACGGTCAAGCCTCCCGTGCTTGGAAAGGAGGAACGGCATCATACGCAAGGCCAACCTTTTCCGGTTGGTTTTTTTATTTTGAGGCATAAGATAAACCCATGGATAACAAGACAAAAATACCGTCGAAAGCGCCCCCGGAACTTCTCACCGACCGTTTCGGCCGCAGGCTGAATTACCTAAGGGTCTCGGTGACGGACAGGTGTAACCAGAGGTGCGCCTACTGCGCCCCTTATTCCGAGAAATTCAAAAACCGCGAAGACATCCTCTCCTTTGACGAGATAACGCGCCTTGTAAGCCTCATGGTCTCGATGGGGGTCGAAAAGGTCCGCCTTACCGGCGGCGAGCCGCTCGTCAGGAAAGACGTAACCGATCTCGTTTCGATGCTGAAAGACGCCGGGGTTAAAGACCTCTCGATGACCACGAACGCGGTCTTGCTCGAAAGATTCGCTTCAACGCTCACTTTGAACGGGCTGAACAGGATAAACGTGAGCCTCGATTCCCTGAATCCCGAAAAATTCAAACTAATCTCGGGCGGCGGGGACATCGTCCCCGTGTTAAGAGGCATAGAAGCGGCGCTCGGGGTACCCTCGCCAAGCGGCGCGGGTCGCGGCCTTTCTCCCATAAAGGTCAATACCGTCATAATGAAGATGAACGAGGACGAGCTCGCCTCCATAATAGACTTCGCCGAAGAGCGCGCTTTAAGCGTAAGGTTCATCGAATGCATGCCCATGAGCGACGGATTCGACTGGAAGCGGAACTACGTCCCTGTAAGCGAGGTCCTTCAAAGGCAGGACATAATCGAGAGGGTTGACGTCGCGGCCACTCCCGAGAGAGGCAAGGTGGCGGCCTATACCCTTCCGTTAAGGTCGGGCAAGGGTAAGGTCGGATTCGTCTCCCCCATGTCGAACCGCTTTTGCGAGGGATGCAACAGGCTTCGCCTCACCTCCGACGGGAAACTCCGCTCCTGCCTTCCGGCGGACAAGGACGTTTCCCTGAAAGAGGCCCTCAGAACCAACGCCCCGGCCGAAGAACTTCTCGCCCTTATAAGAAAGGCGGTCGAAATAAAACCCGAAACCGGGGAATACACGTTCACGGAAGAAGGCCGCAAGACATCCATGATACACATAGGAGGCTGAATGAAGATTTCCGGAAGAAACCAATTGCCCGGGGAAATCGTGGAGATAAAAAAGGGGGACGTGGTCTCGGAGGTCGTGATACAGGTCGGGGAGCACCAGATAGCGGGCGTCATCACTACCACAAGCGTCGAAAACATGGCCCTTGCGGTGGGAGACCGCATAACGGCCCTGATAAAAGCGACGGAAGTGTCCTTCATAAAATGAAACTGCTCGTCTCCGTGATATGCGCCGCTCTTTTACCAATGCTGACGAATGTTGCTTGGTCAAAGGATAAAACCTTATATATCGCGGTATCGTCGAACGCGCTGGAGCCGGCGCAGGAAATAGTCTTGCTCTTTGAAAAATCCCGCGGCGCGAGTATCTCCATATCGAGCGGTTCGAGCGGAAAACTCTACGCCCAGATAAAGCAAGGCGCGCCGTTTCAGGTATTCCTCGCGGCTGACGACACATACACCTCGATGCTCGAATCCGACGGGCTTATCGACGCAAAAGGAAGATTCAAATACGCCAAAGGGAAACTTGCGATATGGAGGAGGGCGAAAGACGCTAACGCTCCGTTAAAGGACATGTCGTTTCTTAAAGACCCCTCGATCAAGCGCGTCGCCATAGCGAACCCCGATACCGCCCCTTACGGAAGGGCCGCGGTCGAGGCCATGAAAAAGAGCGGGATGTTCGATGAGATTAAAAACAAACTCGTTTACGGAGAAAGCACGGCTCAGGCATTCGGTTTCGCGGCCACGGGCAACGCGGACGCGGCAATAGTGCCCCTTTCGATTGTTTACCGAAAGCGCGGCGAATACTTTATCGTTAACGACAACCTCTACTCGCCAATCGTTCAGGAGGCGGCGCTTTTGAAAGACGCTTCGCTTGAGGCAAAGGAATTTTTTGAATTTTTAAAATCGAACGAAGCAACTGATGTTTTCCGGAAATACGGCTATACCGAAGGTCAAGGGCTGAGCCCTTGACCCGGAATGTTTCAACTTGCGCTTTGCCCGGGTACTCCGCCTGAGGCGGACGAAGCACGGATCGCGGGCGTTGCGACTTGCTTAAACGATGTGCGTCATCGGAATTGGTGATTTATGGACTGGCAGCCTTTTTACATATCCTTCAAACTCGCGCTTGTGGCGACGTTTTTTCTCGTGCTTCTCGCGCTGCCGGTGGCCTACGCCCTCGCCTTCAGGAACTTCCGCTGTAAGCCCCTTGCCGAGGCGTTCTTCGCCCTCCCGATAGTCCTGCCTCCGACGGTTCTGGGATTTTTCGTGCTCGTGGCGGCCGGAAACCTTTCCCCGGTCGGAAGGTGGTATAATGAGGTTTTCGGAACGACCCTCGCGTTTTCATTTGAAGGACTTGTCGTCGCGTCCGTGCTCTACAGTTTTCCCTTCGCCGTGCAACCCATGCAAAACGCCTTCGAAAACGTGGATAAAAACCTTATCGAGGCGGCAAGGACTCTCGGATGCTCGGAATGGAGAAATTTTTTAAGCGTCATACTTCCGGCCGGAAGGAGGGGCGTTGTGACCGGAGCGATGCTTTCCTTCGCCCATACGGTCGGGGAATTCGGGGTAGTCTTGATGGTCGGCGGGAGCATACCCGGAGAAACCAAGGTCGCGAGCATCGCGATATACGAAAAAGTCGAGACGGTTCAATACAGGGAGGCCGCTATCATGGCGGCCTCTCTCCTTGCCTTTTCGTTCGCGGCCCTGTCTTTCGTTTACTACATAAACAAAAAAACAAGCGTAGCGGTCGTCGGAAGATGATACTCATAGATTTCAGGAAGAAACTTAAAACATTCGACATGGACGTGTCCTTGAGGCTCGGAGGCGAGATAACCGTGCTTACGGGGCCGAACGGAAGCGGAAAATCAACGCTCCTTCGCGTCATCGCGGGGCTCGTAAGGCCGGACAGCGGCGTCATAGCCGTCAACGGCGTTACATACTTCGACGAAAAGACAAACCTTCCTCCGGAGAAACGCAAGGCCGGCTATATCCCGCAGGGCAACTCGCTCTTTCCGTGGCTTACTGTCGAAGAAAACGTGCTTTTCGGGCTTACGAAAGCCGACGCGCTTCAGGAAGAAAAGTGGATTCAAGAATTATACTCCAAACTGGACATGATTCATCTCAAAAAAAGATACCCGGCCGCGCTTTCCGGCGGCGAAGCGCAAAAAGTCCTTCTCGGCCGCGCCCTCGCAAGAAGGCCGAAGATTTTACTTCTTGACGAGCCGTTAAGCGCGGTTGACATGGCCGCGAGGCCCAGGATAAGGCTCTTTATCAAAGAGGTTCAAAGGGACTGGGGCATACCCGTCATAATGGTAACGCACGACCAGGCCGAAGCCCATACCATGGGTGACAGAGCGTTTGAACTCTTTGAAGGCGCCGTAGCGGCAGTCGCGAAAAGAGGCAAGATAGCCAAACTTCCGATGGTATCCTACTAATGTAGGGCAGGGCTTATAATGAATTTTTTCACCTTATTCCCCTCCCCACTTGTTGGGGAGGGCAGGGTGGGGTAGCCCTGCTGTAAAGGCCGTAAAAACGCAGACCTAAAGAGCCTGCCCCCGCAATATTAAGCGGGGGTCTGCCTTACGTAAAGATACAGACATTGAGGAGGACTTTTAACCAATGAAAACCCTTACCCATTTTAACGAGAAAGGCCGCGCCCGCATGGTGGATGTTTCCGAAAAGGCATCTACGGCGAGGACGGCCGTGGCGCAAGGCGCCATACGCATGAACGCCGAAACCCTAAGCCTCATACGCAAGGGACGCATTAAAAAAGGCGACGTCCTCGCCGTCGCGGACTGCGCGGCCGTCATGGCCGCGAAGAAAACGCCCGACCTTATCCCCATGTGCCATCCCATACAGATATCCGGCATAAACGTGGACTTCGGCTTCGGAAAAACAATAAAAAACTCCGCTTCCATAACGGTTACGGTTACGGCGCGGTGCGTCGGGCCAACGGGCATAGAGATGGAGGCCCTTACGGCCGCGGCAGCGGCTCTCCTCACCGTATACGACATGTGCAAGTCAATAGACCGCGGCATGACCATAGAAAAAATCAGGCTCGTCGAAAAATCCGGCGGCAGGAGCGGCCATTGGCAGGGCTGAGCCCCCCGCTTAATATTGCGCGGGGTACCCGCCCCATAGGGCGGGTCGGGCTCTGCACCCGAATTGTTTTAACTTGCCTCTTTAACTCCCCTCCTTACCAAGGAGGGGTCGGGGGAGGTTATCTTGAAAGCGCTTTTACCCCACCCACCCTCCCCCGACGTAACGTCGGGGGAGGAGAAATGTGCCGTCCGCAAGGACAGGCAGAGGTAAACTTATGGTAAAGGTTCTCTTTTTCGGCATACTTTCAAGCAAGACGGGTTGCAGGGAAACCGAGATGCAACTGCCCTCGCCCGAAGTCGAACTCTCGGTTTTAATGGACGCATTGCGCGAAAGGTTCAAGGACATTCCGAAGGCCGCTTACATGATTGCGGTGAATAAAGAGCAGGCGACCCTTAAGACAATGGTCAGAGACAACGACGAAGTGGCGATAATGCCGCCCTTTTCCGGAGGTTCGAGATGAACGAAAAAGTCCGCATACAGGCCGAAAATTTCTCGATTGAAGGAGAAGTCGAAAAGCTTACGGCCTCTTCCAAAAAGGTCGGAGCGGTCGTGGCGTTTTTAGGCGTTGCGAGGGATTTTTCCGAAGGCAAAAACATCAAGGCAATCGAGTTCGAAGAATACAAGGGCATGGCCATAAAGGCCCTCGAAGAACTCCGCAACGAGACCATGCAACGCTTCGACGTCCTTGACGTGAGCATAGTCCACAGGATAAACCGCATGGAACCCGGAGACCGGATAGTCTTGATAGTCGCCGCGTCCATGCACAGAAAGGCGGCCTTCGAGGCCTGTGAGTGGTGCATAGACCGCCTCAAGGAAACCGTTCCCATATGGAAAAAAGAAATCACCCCGGAGGGAGAATCATGGGTAGCGCCTCATCCGTAAGGGTTCCCATAATATCCATAGTGGGGCTTTCCGGCTCCGGCAAGACGACGCTTATGGAAAAACTCATACGCGTGTTCTCTTCCGATGGTCTGCGGGTAGGCACCATAAAACACAGCTACCACCCCCACCCGCTCGACGCCCCGGGAAAGGACAGCTGGAGGCATAAAAACGCTGGCGCGGAAAAGGTCATCTTCATAGGGCCCAAATCCTTCCAGCTCGTCTCGGACATAATGGACGACGAAACGCCGGAGGGCTTAAGCTCGGAATATCTTAAGGACATGGACCTGGTTTTGGTGGAGGGTTTCGTGCGAAGCGGGATCGAGAAAATAGAGGTCATAAGAAAAGGGCGCTCCGAAAAAATAGAGATGAAGTCCGTGGATAACACAATCGCCGTGGTGACGGATTTCCCCGAAGACGCCTTAAGGCGCGCATTGGGCATTTCAGCGCCGATAATTCACATTGACGACGAAGCCTCGGTCGCCGAATTTATACGCAATCATCTTTCCCTTCCGCCGCCCCGCGTAAAAAAAACAAGGAAGATATGATGACTGCCCGCATTAAAGGCGTATCATGCGTAATACTCTTGGGCGGCGAATCAAAGAGAATGGGCAAGGACAAGGCAGGGGTAAAGCTCTCCGGCAAAACGCTCTTTTCCATGGTTTACGAAAAGGTATCGCCTCTTTTCGACGAAGTGATGGTAAGCGCGCGCGATAAAAATTACGACGTAAAAAAACTCATGAAAAAGAAGGCAACGCCTTTGCCCTTCCGCGTGGTGTACGACGAGCTTCCGGGCAGGGGGCCGGCCATAGGGCTTCTAAGCGCCCTTAAAAACGCGCGGAACGTGTGGGTGTTCGCGATCGGTTGCGACAGCCCCTTCGTAAACCCGAGGCTCATAAGACGCCTCGCGAAGTCCAAACAAGGCTTTGACTGCGTCATCCCGGTTCACGGCAAGAGGCTTCAGACCCTTTTCGCCCTTTACAAAAAGACCTGCTTCGCCCCGCTCTTCTCGCGAGTCAAAAAAAGCGGAAGCCCGGGCCTTGCCGGGTTCATTGAAGAATCCGCGTCAATAAAGGTTCGGCACGTTACGGAAAAGGAGATAAAAACCACAGACCCCGGATTCGAAAGTTTCATGGACGCCGATACGCCCGAAGAATTGTCGCTCATGAGAAAAAAGATAAAAAAGGGAGAATAACCGGATGAAAACGGTAAAAGAAGCCCAAACAATAATACTCGAACACGTATCGGTTCTTAAGGCGGAAAACGTCCCGATAGAGTCCTCCCTCGGAAGGATTCTGGCCGAAGACGTATCAAGCAACAGAAACCATCCGCCCTACGACATGTCCGCCATGGACGGCTACGCCGTGAGACACGTTGACATAAAAGACGCCGCAAAGGCCTCTCCCGCGATTCTCTCGATAGTTGACGACATAAGGGCCGGAGTCGAGCCGATATGCGCGATTAAAGAAGGCGAGGCGTCCCGCATCATGACAGGAGCCGCGGTGCCTTCGGGCGCCGATACGGTAATACGGGTCGAAGACACGGATTATGCCGGAACGAAGGTAAAGATATTCGTCCCGGCGTCAAAAGGAACCGACATAAGGCGCCTCGGCGAAAACCTTCGCGCGGGAGACCATGTGTTGAACCGCGGCATTGACATCGGCGCGGCGCAACTCGGAATACTCGCCATGGTCAAAAAGGCAACCGTGCCCGTGCATAGAAAACCGAAGATAGCGATAATATCCACGGGAGACGAACTCGAAGGCCTTACGGAAAAGTTCAATGAAAGAAAAATCCCCGACGCCAACAGCTATACCGCCATGGCGCAGGCGCTCTCCGCCGGAGCGGAACCGGTCATCCTCGGCATAGCGGGGGACAGCAAAGAGGCGCTCAAGAAAAAACTCCTCGAGGGGCTCGAATACGACGGCCTTATAGTGTCGGGCGGGGTGTCGGTCGGGCATCACGACTTCGTGCGCCCCACCCTCGGCGAGCTCGGCATAGACATGCTCTTCTGGCGCGTCGCGATGAGGCCCGGTCATCCGTTCGCGTTCGGGCTGCGCGGCAAAACGCCGGTATTCGCCCTTCCCGGAAACCCAGTGTCGAGCATGGTCTGCTTCGAAGAATTCATAACCCCCGCCATAAGAAAGATGGTCGGCGCCGGCGCCGTGTTCAGAAAGACGATAAAGGCGCGCCTCACCGAAGACGTCCCGGATAAAAGAGGAAGGGTTCACTTCATGAGGGTGGTTCTCGAATACACGCCGGACGGATATTCGGCGCGCCTCACCGGGTCGCAGGGAAGCGCGATTTTGATGAGCATGACCGCGGCGCACGGGCTTTTGGTCGTGCCGAGCCACAGCGAAATACTGAAGAAAGACTCCATCGCGACCGTGCAACTCCTGAACTACTCTTCAGGCCCGTCGGGCTTTCAGCACGAATCAGACATTCCGGAAGAAGAGGCGTAAAATGTCAATCCTGAAAATAGGCGTAGTTACCGTATCGGACAGGGCGAGCCGCGGCGAGTACGAGGACAAAGGCGGCCCGGCGGTCATAAACGAACTCAAAGGCATGATTTTATCGGCGTGGGAGCCTGTCGCAAGAATCGTTCCCGACGAAAAAGAGCTTATAGCGGAATGCCTCAAAGACCTCGTTGACAATGAAAAATGCCCTCTCATAATAACCACCGGCGGCACCGGCCCTGCCCTGCGGGACGTAACCCCGGACGCCACAGCCTCTGTCTGCTACCGCATACTCGAAGGCTTCGGAGAGCTCATGAGAGCGGTTTCTCTCAAAAAAGTGCCTACCGCCATACTATCCCGCCAGATTGCGGGCATAAGGGGGCAAAGCCTCATAATAAACCTTCCGGGCAAGCCCTCTGCCATAGCGGACTGCCTCGAAGCCGTGTTTCCGGCCGTTCCCGACTGCGTGGACCTTTTGGGAGGGCCGTCCATAGAGACCAACCCCGAAAAAGTAGCCTCGCACAGGCCGCACAAGGGCTAAGCCCCCCGCTTAATGCCTGCGGGGCGGACTATCCGCAAGGCCGCCCGTCTTGACATTACCTTACGGTAACGTCAAGTATTTTGTGTCATAAAGAAAGGGGCAGCGGTTTTTTGTTTTTTTGTTTCCGTAGGGCAACCCTCCGCATGAGGCGGAAGGGTTGCGTCTTTACGGTAGGGGCACGATGCATCGTGCCCCTACTAAAGCCTTGCCCTACATGCTCATTGTCCCCCGTAAAAGCTATAA
>DASRUI010000010.1:0-41514 GCA_035655515.1 Thermodesulfobacteriota bacterium | reverse complement strand
TCTATGGGAGACGAGGCTTTTATCACGCCGCTTTTTATCGCGGCCTTAAGTTCTTCGAAACTAAAAACGCCGTTTTGTTTTGCCATGGGATTAATCCTTGGATGAAGTCAAAAAGTATGATACAAAAAAAGAGTAGCCAATGAAAGAAGAAAATACTTTTTGCGACGGAGACCCATGGTAAATATAGTTTGCCCGAACTGCGGCTTTTCAAGCGACGTGCCCGAAGACAAAATCCCGAAACAGGCCTTCAAGGTAAAGTGTCTTCAGTGCAAGAACTCTTTTCCATTTTCCGTCAAGGGTGTTATTACGGAAATCCCCGTAACGCCTTCCGTCAGGAAGCCGTCGGCCTCTAAAACGCCGAGCGCCGCGCACAGGCTCTCGTTTCACGGAGGAGGCGGAAGCCTGCTTAAACTCTATATCATAAACAACATCCTTTCCATGATAACGCTTGGCATATACTACTTCTGGGGTAAAACCAAAATACGCCAATACCTCTACAGCCAGCTCGAATTCATGGGCGAGAGGTTTCACTACACAGGCACCGGAAGAGAACTATTCAACGGCTGGTTCAAGGCGTCTTTGATACTCATCGTTCTTTTCGGAGCGCCGAACGCGCTCTCCGAATTCGTAAACCCTGCTTACGGATTACTCTCGATTCCGGCGTTTTTATTCATACTGCCCTTCGCCATGGTGAACGCGAGGCGCTACCGCATGAGCCGTTCCCTTTGGCACGGCGTAAGGTTCGCCTTCACCGGAAAAGTCATCTCTTGCATGAAGCTCTATTTCGTCACATACCTCCTGACTATCCTCACCTTGGGCGGATATTCGTCCTTCATGCACGTTCGCAAGCAAGAGTTCTGGCGCGTCAACACGCGGGTCGGAAACATCCCGTTTTCGTACGACGGCAAAGGCAGGGACATACTTCTCCCGTGCCTTCTCTTCATCCCCCTCACCTTCCTCACGCTCGGAATCTACTGGTTCTGGTTCACGGCTAAAATGAGCAGATACGACTGGGAACACACGCGGTTCGAAGGCCTCAAATTCAAATCAATCGTAACCGGCTGGAAACTCTTCAAATTCCACTTCGTGAACCTTCTCCTCGTAGTCTTCACCTTCGGCATCGGCTACCCGTGGGTGGTGGCGCGCAAGGTGGAGTTCGTCTGCCAGAACATATCCGTGGAGGGAGCCGTTGACTTCGAAAAAATCCTCCAGACCCCCGAAACCGTGAGCGCGACCGGAGAAGGACTTTTCGAGCAGTTCGACCTTGACTTCGGCATAGGGATATAAAAAACCGCCTCTGTTGTAAAGGGTTGCGGAAAAACTCAAAATCCGGTCATTGCGAGTCCGCCATTATTATCGGCGGACGAAGCAATCTCGTCTTTAAATAAAACAACAACTTAGAGATTGCTTCGGGATAAAGCCCCTCGCAATGACAAAAGCAAAAATGGAAGAAACCTTTAAGGCATACTACTACGACGGAAAAAGCGCGGCGAGAATCGAGGCCGTAATAAGCGTCTCTCCCGAATCCCTTTTAATCCGCAAGCCCGGCGGCGCGACGATCGAATGGAAGTGGAAGGACGTAACCCAAACGCAGGGTTTTTACGAAAACGAACCCATGCGGCTTGAAAAGGGCATCGAGGCGATTGTTCTGGAAAACCGCCTCTTCGTCCTCCATCTTAAAAAAATCGCCCCCAAGGCCGCCTCCTCTCTTTCCGGCCCCTCACGCGGCCAAAGGTCAACGATAAAAATAGCGGGCCTTTGGCTTATGGCGGCCGGGCTCGTTATATTCCTTTACCTCTACGGCATACCGGGCTTCGCGACGGTCAGCGCAAGGTTCATTCCTGTATCATGGGAAGAAAAGCTCGGCGATTCGATATGGGCTACCTGGTCAAAAGAGATGCGCGAGTGCAAGGGAGCGTCGGCAATGAAGTCAACGGAAGATATCCTCGCGCTCCTTAACAAGAACGCCGCCCCGCATAAATACAAATTCAAGGTCCACGTGGTGGACAATAACATGGTAAACGCCTTCGCGCTTCCGGGCGGCCACATAATCATAATGAGCGGGCTTATCGAGGCGACCAAAACTCCGGAGGAACTCGCCGGCGTTTTGGCCCACGAGATGCAGCACGTCCTTAAAAGACACGCCACGCGCGGCATACTCCAGAGCCTTTCCACCTCCATGCTCATTACCCTTATTTCAGGGGACACTGGAAGCCTCGCTCAGGCCGTGCAGGTCATGGGACAACTCCGCTACAGCAGGGCGATAGAGCGCGAGGCTGACGAGGGAGGATTGACGCTTCTTTTAAGAGCGGGAATAGACCCGAAGGGCATGATTGATTTTTTCGGCGCCCTTGAAAAAAAATACGGCTCAACGCAGGGCAACTTCAACTATTTTTCCACCCACCCCCTTACCGAAGACAGGATAAGTTACTTGAAGGCGCGAATCCTCTCGGGCACAAAATACGCCCCTCTTTTCCCGGATGTTCCTTGGAAAAGGGTGTCTCTTTCCTGCGACGGGGACTGAGGGGCTGGTTGCGCGTAATCTCCTCTCCCCTTCCCCTTATGATATACTCCCTCCCATGTCTCTGACAGTCGAGATAACCGGAGTCGCCTACGGCGGAAGCGGAATAGGAAGGATTAACAACAAGGTCGTATTCACGCCTTTCACGGCTCCCGGAGACGTGGCTGAAATCGAAATAATTGAAGACAAAAAAGATTTTTCAATAGCCAAACTCATAGGCCTTAAGGAAGCGTCAAAGATGAGAACCTCTTCACCGTGCCCGGTCTATATGATATGCGGCGGATGCCAGATGCAACACATCGAATACGGGCAACAGGTAAGGCTCAAGGAAAAAATCTTTGTCGAGACATTCCAAAGGCTCGCTAAAACAGACCTTACTCCTATACTCAATCCGGCCCTTGCTTCGCCAAAGCCCTTTAACTACCGCTCGAGGGTGAGATTCCACAGGGCCGGAAAAAAATGGGGTTTTTTCAAGCCAAACTCTCACTCTATCGTTGAAATACAAGACTGCCCCCTTCTCGAGCATCCTCTTAACTCCGCGCTCCTGTCTCTTAAGGCAACGGAGTTTCCCGATACTCTCTACGGAGCCGAGGTCTCGCTCGATAAACAAAGCGGAAAAACAGTGGCGGCGTTTTCACTAAACAAAAATACCCCGTTCGATTGGAACGCGGCAATAAATAAGATACCCCTTATAAAAGGTTTCGAGGTATGGGTCAAGGACCCTTTTAAAAGAGGCAGGGGGCGAATGGTCATAACCCAAGGAGACACGAGGGTTTCTTACAAAGCGGGAGATTTTATTATCTCGTCGGGCGTTAGCTCTTTTTCTCAGGCCAACCTTTTTCAAAACGAGCGTTTAGCCGAAGCAATCGTCGAGTTTTCGGGTCTCACGAAAAATGACGACGCCTTTGACCTCTTCTGCGGCGCGGGCAACTTCACGTTTCCTCTTTCCGAAAAAGCGCGGATGGTTTACGGCTCTGACACAGACCACTCGGCAATTAAAAACGCGAGGCAAAACGCCCTCAAAAACAACGTTTCCAACGTGGAATTCTCGATTGAATCGTCCAAAGGCCGCGAAAGCAGGGCTGAGCCCCGACCCATGCTTCGCATGGGTACCCCGCATAATTCTTTAACTGCCGCTTCCGACAAACAATCCACGGGATTTATTGATTCATCGCGCCGTCCGCAGGACAACCTTGAAAAACGCGCGCCTTCCGTGGTAATATTAGACCCGCCGAGGGGAGGAGCGTTTGAAACGATAAAAAAACTCCCCGGACTTGAGGCCGAAAAAATCGTCTATGTCTCGTGCGCTCCGCCGACAATGGCCAGAGACTGCGCTTTTCTTATTAAACACGGTTACACCCCCGACTTTGCCCTCGCGGTTGATATGTTTCCGCAAACATATCACGTGGAAGGGGTTGTTGCTTTCAAACGCGGCAATTAGGATAATTATGAAAGAACTGCCCATAATCAAAAAACTGAAAGAGCAACTGAAGAAGGTCGACAGGGAACTCCGCATAGACGTCCCGAAAGAGCTTCAAAAGGCCGCGGCCCACGGGGACCTTCGCGAGAACTCCGAATACGAGGCCGCCAAACACAGGCAGAGCTTTCTTCAGGCCAGAGTGAGGCACCTTACGATAAGGATAGGCTCTCTCTCGTCCCTTAAAATAGAGGATATCCCCACGGGCGCGGCGGCGTTCGGCTCAAAGGTGTATCTCGAAGACGTGAATACCGGCGAAAGCCTCTCCTACGAACTCGTGACCCCGGAAGAGGTTGACCCGAAAAACGGCAAGATATCCGTAAGCTCTCCGATGGGAAGGGCGCTTCTCAATAAAACCGAAGGCGACGAAGTCGTCATAAACCTCCCCTCGGGCACGAAAGAATACGCGATAACGCGGCTTGAAACCCTGCACGATTTGCTTGTAAAAGAAACCCAATAAAAAAGGAGAAAAAACAATGTATATAATGACAACATCAAGGCTTATTCTCGCCATGGCGTTCGCTTTAACGCTTGGCGCGCGCTCCGTTGCCTTTGCGGGAGAAAAAGGCCACGGCGCCCCTCACTGGACATACGAGGGCGAAGGCTCTCCCGACAAATGGGGCGAACTCTCGGCTGATTACAGAATCTGCTCGCAGGGCAAGACCCAGTCCCCGATAGACATAAAAGGGGCGCAGGCCGAGGAGCTTAGCCCAATTGACTTCTCATATTCCGGGATAAAGACCGCGAAGGTCTTGAACAACGGCCACACCCTGCAGGTGAATTACAGTAACGGCAGCATGATAAGCATGAACGGAAAAGAATACGACCTCGTTCAATTCCACTTCCACGCGCCGAGCGAGCACTCAATTGACGGAAAACTCGCGGACATGGAATTGCATTTCGTGCATAAAAACGGGGACGGAAAACTCGCTGTCGTGGGCGTCCTCATAAAGAAAGGCGCGGAAAACGAAACCATCGCGAAACTGTGGGCGAACCTCCCGGGAAAAGCAGGCGACACGACGGATGTCAAAACGGCCTTCAACGCGTCCGACCTTCTCCCCGTTGAAAAGGGTTACTTCAACTACTCCGGCTCTCTTACGACCCCGCCGTGCAGCGAAGGGGTCAACTGGCTTGTCTTAAAAAACCCGATAGAAATGAGCGAGGCTCAGATAAAGGCCTTTACCGGCGTAATAGGCAAGAGTAACCGCCCTGTTCAGCCGATTAACAAGAGAAAACTTAAAGGCTCGAAGTTCTAAGACAGGGAATAGGGAAGAAGGTTGAGGGATTATACTGCGGGGTTAAGGGACAAGGGATAAAATATTTCATTCTTCTCTTTATCTTTTCCCTTCCCTTCTCTTTCTTCCCTTTTCCTTTTTCCCTCTACCCTGCCCTTTTATCTTTTATCCTTGCGATTCAAGAGGCGGCTGATGAACAAAAACGCTTTCATATTTTCTCTGCTCACGGCCTTTATCTGGGGGCTCGCTCCGGCGTTTGAAAAGACAGGGCTTAACGGCAGGATAGACCCTTTTGTCGGGGTGGTGGTGCGCTCGATACCGATAACGGCCGCGGCGATAATGGGTCTTTTCGTCTTCGGAAAGGCATCGGAGGCCGTAACAAGCGATTTGAAAAGTGTGCTACTCGTGGCAACCGGCGGATTCTTGGCCGGATTCCTCGGGCAGATGACCTTTTACACGGCCCTTAAAAGCGGCGAGGCCTCGGTCGTGGTGCCTTTGGCCGCCACATACCCGCTCGTCGCTCTCCTCGTGTCCATAATATTTCTCGGCGAGGCGTTGACAATCCAGAAAATCCTCGGCGCCGGCCTTATAGTAGGCGGCGTGGTATTGCTTAGGTAAATATGGTATTAAATAACCTTTAAGCGAATCCCTCTAAGGAAGCGTTTTTACCCATGGATTACAAAACCACTCTGAACCTTCCGAAAACAGACTTTCCCATGAAGGCCGACCTCGCGAAAAAAGAGCCTGAAACGCTCAAAAAATGGATTGAGGCGTCTTTATATGAAAAGATAATCCAAGGCGGAAAAGGCCGCGAAAGATATACCCTTCACGACGGCCCGCCCTACGCGAACGGCAACATCCACATAGGCCACGCCTTAAATAAAATCTTGAAGGACATGGTCGTCAAAAGCCGCTTCATGTCCGGATTCTCGACCGACTACGTTCCGGGCTGGGACTGCCACGGCCTTCCCATAGAACTTCAGGCGGAAAAGAATCTCGGAAAAAACAAAGACTCTCTGAATAAATCCGAAATACGGAAGCACTGCCGCGCCTACGCCGAAAAATACGTTTCAATACAACGCGAGGAGTTCAAGAGGCTCGGCATTTTGGGCGACTGGGACAATCCCTACCTTACCATGAACTACGGATATCAGGCCGGCATCTTGGCCGAGCTTGGCAAGGTTCACGCGAATGGGCTTCTTTATAAAGGGAAAAAGCCCGTTCATTGGTGCGCCTCCTGCAAAACCGCCCTTGCCGAAGCCGAAGTCGAGTACGCTGACAAGACCTCTCCTTCGGTTTACGTCAAGTTCAGGGTTATGGACCCTAAAGGCAAATTCGCGGTAAATCCGCAAAATGGGACTTTTTTCGTAATCTGGACTACCACTCCATGGACTCTTCCGGCGAACCTCGCGATAGCCGTTCATCCAAAAGAGATATACCGCCTCGTAAAAACCCCTTGCGCCGAACTCGTAATGGAACAATCTCTCATAAAATCCTGCATGGAAAAATTCGGGATTAACGAAAGCGATTATAAAATCCTCGAAGGTGCATGGGCAGGGCAGGAATTAGAAGGCATTACCTGCAAACACCCTTTTGTAGACAGGGAATCGAAAATCGTTTTGGGCGAGCACGTAACGACGGACACGGGCACGGGATGCGTTCACATTGCGCCGGGCCACGGAGCGGATGACTATGAAATCGGCCTTAAGTACGGCCTCGACATATACGCGCCCGTTGACAACGCGGGAAAATTCACGAGCGAGTTCAAAGAATTCGAGGGAAGATTCGTCTTTTCAGCCAACGAAGGCATTATAGAACTTCTCAAAAACAAAGACGCGCTTCTCAAACAAGAAAAAATATCCCACTCCTATCCTCACTGCTGGCGGTGCAAAAACCCGATAATCTTCCGCGCCACGGCCCAGTGGTTCGTCTCAATGGAAAAAAAGGATTTAAGGAAAAGGGCTTTAAAGGCAATAGACGAAGACGTTAAATGGATTCCCTCGTGGGGAAGGGACAGGATCTACAACATGGTCGAGAGCAGGCCGGACTGGTGCCTTTCAAGGCAGAGGGCGTGGGGAGTGCCCATACCCGCGATTTCATGCGTTGCCTGCGGGGAAAGTTTTCTGGATAACGGCCTAATCGAAAATCTCGTGAAGATATTCGAAAAAGAGGGCGCTGACGTCTGGTTTTCAAAAGACCTTAAGGAATTCCTGCCTGAAGACGTAAGATGCCCGAAATGCGGCAAAAAAGAATTCTTAAAAGAGGAAGATATTTTAGACGTCTGGTTCGATTCGGGCGTAAGCTTCGCCACGGTGGTCGAGAAGAGAGATAATCTCAACTACCCGGCCGACCTCTACCTTGAAGGAAGCGACCAGCACAGGGGGTGGTTCCAGTCTTCTCTCTTGTCGAGCGTCGGGGCAAGGGGAACGGCTCCGTATAAGGCGGTCCTGACACACGGCTTTGTGGTTGACGCCGGCGGCAGAAAGATGAGCAAATCCCTCGGCAACGTCGTGGCTCCTCAGGAGGTCATCAAAAAATACGGCGCCGAGGTATTGAGGCTCTGGGTCGCGGCCGAGGATTACAGGGAGGACATACGCATATCCGAAGAAATACTCCTCAGGCTCTCCGAATCCTACAGAAGGATAAGAAACACCTTCCGCTTTATCCTCGGCAATCTATACGACTTCGACCCTGCTAAAGACATGGTCGAATACGCCAAACTCTCCGAGATTGACAGGCTTACGCTTCACAGGCTCGAAACGCTCAAGCGCAAAGTAACCGGCGCTTACGAGGCCTTCGAGTTTCACGCGATATACCACTCCGTGCATAATTTTTGCTCGGTCGATTTAAGCGCGTTTTATCTCGACATAGTGAAAGACCGCCTTTACACCGAAAAGGCGGATTCCATTGAAAGACGCTCCTCCCAGACGGTCATGTATCAAGTACTCGACCATTTGTTGAGACTCCTTTCGCCGGTGCTTGTCTTCACTACCGACGAGGCGTGGGGTTTTCTGCCCGGGAAAATTGAGGAGAGCGTGCATCTTAGCGCGTTTCCTCCGCAAAATAACGATTGGCTCGACGAGGAACTTCAAAAAAAATGGACGAAGATTTTATCAATCAAAGGCGAGGTCTCGAAGATACTCGAAGCGGCAAGGGCAAAAAAGGATATAGGTCATTCATTGGACGCGGAGGTTACGTTCTGCCCCGAAGCGATGGAATCGAGAGGCCCTTTTAAAGAAAATAAAGAGATAAGCCTGCTCATAAAGGAAAATCCGAAACTGCTCGAAGACATCCTCATAGTATCGAAGGTCTCATTAGTTGAATCAAATGCGTCAATAGCGGTTAAAAAGGCCCCGGGCGTGAAGTGCGAGCGGTGCTGGCGCTTAAGCGAAAGCGTGGGCAAAGATAAAACTCACGCCACGGTGTGCGAAAGATGCGTTCAGGCCTTAAGCTGATACTTTTAATCGCCGTCTCGGCCGCGGTCTTGGACCAAGTCTCCAAGGCAATAGTCCTTGCCTACCTTCCGGAAAATTCCTCCATGGAAATAATCCCGGGGTTTTTCAATCTCGTGCATTTCAAAAACCCGGGTGCCGCGTTCGGCATGTTGAGGGATAACGGGCAGTGGAAAACCCTGTTCCTTTCTCTGGCCTCAGCCGCGGCAATCGTTATAATCGGTTTTCTCCTAAGGGACGCCAAAGACGCCCTTACCAGAGTTTCTCTTTCTCTCATAGCCGGCGGGGCCGCCGGAAATCTCGTTGACAGGATAAGGTTCGGCACTGTGGTTGATTTTCTCGACTTCCACTTGAATGGGCTTCACTGGCCGGCGTTCAACGTGGCGGATTCCTGCATAACAATCGGCGTAGTATTGGTCATAATCACCGCCTTCTCCCGCAAGGGCTGAGCTCCCCGCTTAAGATTGCGGGGACAGGCTCTTGACCCGAAATGTTTTAACTTGCATCGCGGCACGCATACCGTCGGTGTTTATCAATTCATCCGCCTCAGGCGGACTGTCCGCAAGGACAAAGACAAAAATTAAACCTCTTCGAAAATTCCCATCTTCCTGAGTTCCGCGTTCACGAAGTTCTTCACGATTTCCCGGTCTTCGGGAAGTATGGAGGTAAACTCTATGCCCGCGCCTCCGAAAAGGGTTCGCGAAGAGTTCTGCGGGATAATCCATTTGACCATGCCCTTTGCGTTTATTATCCTTTCAATCCCGGGAAACGAAAACTTAAGGGCCGTCATGGCGCCCGGCAAAAGCTCTATCCGCGTATGAAGAAAAAGCCCGTTCGCGCTCAGGTTCAGGAGAAACCCGGTATAATCAACGTTTCCGACCCTGAAATCCACGGGAATAGAAATCGGAATCCTGTCTTCGCCCCTCTCGGCGGCGGTCTGCGGGAAAAGGAGTTTGTTGACCCAGAATACCACCTGTTCCGGCGTAAACCCCTTTGTCATGAGCCCGCTCGCGCCCATGTCCTTTAGTCTGTTGAATATCTCGGATACGTCATACACGCCTGTTACGGCGAGCACCGGGAACTTGCCCTTAAAACCGTTATTATTAATCCACTCCAATACACCGAAACCGTCCACCTCCGGCATCTGTAGATCCAATACCAGAAGGTCCACCCCTTTGGAATCTATCTGGATTTCCTTTATCACTTCCCTTCCGTCGCTCGCGAACCTTACCCTGTGGCCGGCCTCCGTGAGAATGGCGCTAAGTTTCGTGCGAAAGAATACCGAATCGTCGGCGAGAAGGATGTTTTTAGACGTTTTAACTATCATACACGCCTCCTTTCAAAAGAAGTATATCTTAAAAAAGGAGTTTGTAAAGAGCGCTCGATTGGCAACGCTTTATGAATATTATTCCTGCTTTTTGGGGTTTTCCCATGTCGCGTATTTGCACTCGGGGTATCTGGAGCAACCGTAAAAAACCCTTCCCTTTTTCGTGCGCTTTTCCGCGAGCGTCCCGTTGCAACCTTCTTCCGGGCAGGGGACTCCCGTGGAATAAGGTTTCGTGGTCTTGCAGTTGGGATAATCGGAGCAGGCTAAAAACCTGCCGAAACGGCCGGTCTTTACGAGCATCGGCTTTCCGCAGGTCTGGCACATATCCCCGGTGGTTTCCGCGACTCTCTCTACGGGCTTCACCTTGCCCGACTCGTCGGTCGTAAAGTCGCTCGTCGTCTTGCAATCCGGGTATCCTGTGCACGCGAGGAAATTGCCTTTCCTGCCCCATTTTATGATCATTGGTTTTCCGCACTTCGGGCAAACGAGGTCGGTCGGAACTTCCTCTTTTTTTATGTCCCTCATCCCGCCCTGCGCCTTTTCGAGGCTTTGGCTGAACGGACCGTAAAATTCCTCCATCACCTTGCGCCAGTCCATGGAGCCGTCCTCGACCTCGTCGAGTTCCTCTTCCATGCGCGCCGTAAACTGAGCGTCCAGTATCTTCGGAAAACTTTCAACGAGCATGTCGGTAACCAAAAAGCCGAGTTCGGTCGGGCCAAGCCTCGCCTTTTCCTTTGACACGTACTCCCTTTCCTGTATGGTGGATATGATTGAGGCGTAGGTCGAAGGGCGGCCTATGCCGTTTTCCTCGAGTTCCTTCACAAGCGTCGCCTCCGTATAACGCGGCGGCGGCTGGGTAAAATGCTGGTTCGGGGTAACGGCGCCGGGCTTCAGGGAATCGCCTTTTTTAAGCTGCGGGAGTTTTTCGACCTTCTCCTCCTCCTCTTCTTCGTAAAGAACCGTGAAACCCGGGAACTTCACGACCGCGCCGTTCGCCTGAAAAAGATATCGCCCCGCCTCTATGCCGACGGCCGTCTGGTCCAAAACCGCGGGCGTCATCTGAGAGGCCAGAAACCTCTTCCATATAAGCTCGTAGAGCCTCCACTGGTCTTTCGTGAGATGCGGCTTCACCCGCTCGGGCGGGTTATCCATGCTCGCCGGGCGTATGGCCTCGTGGGCCTCCTGAGCGCTTTTTTTGCTTTTAAAAACGTTCGGTTTGTCGGGCACGTAGGCCTTGCCGTAGGTCGAAGCTATAAAGGCCCGCGCCGACGCCTGCGCCTCGGTTGATACGCGCACCGAATCGGTCCTCATGTAGGTTATGAGTCCGGTCGGGCCTTCGTCTCCGAGCTCGACGCCCTCGTAGAGCTGCTGGGCGAGCATCATGGTCTTTTTGGCGCTGAAGGAAAGTTTATTCACGCCGTCCTGCTGGAGCTTGCTCGTTATGAACGGCGGCAGAGGATTTCTCTTCCTCTCTTTTTTCTCGATGTCGGCGACCGAGAACTTCTTTCCCTTAAGCTCATCCAGTATCGCGAGAGCGGACTTTTCGTCGTTTATCTCCAGCTTTTCGCCGTCCCTTTTCGCGAGACGCGCGCCGAAGCCCTCGAACTCGGCGATAACGCTCCAGTACTCGCGCGGAATGAATTTTCTTATCTCCCTTTCCCTGTCGCAGATGAGCCTCACGGCGACCGATTGCACCCTTCCGGCCGAAAGCCCGTAGCGTATCTTCTTCCATAAAAGCGGGCTCACCTGATAACCGACGAGGCGGTCCAAGACCCTCCGCGCCTGTTGCGCGTCGACTTTATTCTTGTCTATCGCGGACGGGTGCGCTATGGCCTCTTTGACGGCTTTTTCCGTTATCTCGTTAAACAGCACCCTGTATATCTTCTTCTTCGCCTTTTCGCCGCCCAGGACCTCGTATATGTGATAGGCGATGGCCTCGCCTTCGCGGTCCGGGTCAGACGCGAGATACACGGCTTCCGCCTCTTTGCCGGCCTTCTTTATCTCGGCTATGACCTTGGCCTTTCCCTTTATCGTCTCGTAGGCCGGAACAAAGCCTCCTTCTATGTCGACGCCGAGCTTGCTTTTCGGCAGGTCCATTACGTGGCCGACCGAGGCCATGACGTTAAAACCCTTGCCCAGATATTTATTCAGGGTTTTCGCCTTTGCCGGCGATTCCACTATGACGAGAGATTTTTTCATGTCTTCCTAACGCTCCGTGATTTTGTTTATGCCTTTTATCGTCCCCTTTGAAAAAGGGAGGAGAAAAAAACAATGCCGCCTTTTCCGCTTCCGCACTTATCCGTGCGCCAGTTTATACGTTACCGGGTCAATCCGTTATCGCCGTTACAAAGCATAATTTATTCGAACGAAAGTATGATAAAAATAATAGAAAATAAAAAAAATACCAAGGCACCCAAAGCTAAACGCTTATCCGTGGAATCAAGTTCTTCTCTGAGTTTAGGAGAAAAAATTGCGCCAAATAATGGTATCTTCTTTCTTGATGCAATGGCCGTCAAGCATATACCGGAAATTAGGCCGCATATTATTGCAAAAACTTCACTCATGCTTATCTGCCCAAAAAGGGCTCAGCCCTTGTTCTCGTAGAGTTTTCCGGGTTTCTGGCAAACAAGCCCTTTGAGTTCCATGGCGAGGAGCACGCCGGATATTCGTTGCACCGGAAGGCCCGCCCTTTCCGCGATGGAATCTATGTGCATGGGCCCGTCATTCAAGAGTTTGGATATAAGCCCTTCTTCCTTGCCTTCGGGGTTTACGCCTTTCGCCGAAGCGTTGCTCGAGACATTCGTTGAAATCTTTTTTTCCGGAAATAACGCCTCGATTACGTCCGTCGCGTTGTCTATCAGACTTGCCCCTTCTTTTATGAGTTTATTGGTTCCCTCGCTCGTTTTGGACCTCGCCTGACCCGGAAGGGCGAACACGTCTTTTCCGTACTCGAGCGCCAGATGCGCCGTCATGACGGCGCCGCTCCTTAAAGGGGCCTCGGCAACCACCACTCCCCTTGAAATGCCGCCTATTATCCTGTTCCGCCGGGGAAAATTCATGGCAAGCGGCGGAGCGCCCATGGGGAACTCGCTCAAGAGAAGCCCTTTTTGGGATATCTCTTCGTAAAGGCGGGCGTTTTCACCCGGATAAATTACGTCTATGCCCGAGCCCAAAACCGCGATTGTCTTGCCAAGCGCGGAAAGCGCGCCCCTGTGAGCCGCGGAATCGCAACCCCTCGCCATGCCGCTCACTATGACGATGCCGGCCGAGGCGAGGTCTCTCGAGATTGCCTCGGCCATCGAAAGCCCGTACGTCGAGGCGCGCCTCGTGCCCACGACCGCTATTGAAATACCACTCGATTCTTCCGTGAAAACGCCCTTCGAATAAAGCACGTAAGGCGCGTCGTAAAGATGCCTTAAAAGCGCGGGGTACGAATCGTCCGTTAACGTTATAAGGGCCGCGTTATTTTTTTCGACGAGGTCCAACTCCTTTTCAACCCAGTCCCAATCGGAAAACGCGGCCGCCTTTTCCAATACTCCCGAGTTCTCGCCGAGCCTTAGGCCGGGCCTTCGCCTTTCAAAAAGACTTTTTACGTCGCCGACACCGAGAATCGCCGCGCGCGCGTCCGGCGTCGCTATGCCCTTTATCTTTGAAAGGGCGAGCCAGTATTTGAGAGAATCCCTGTTTTTCACATAAGCTCACGCGAAATAAAGAAAGGGCAGGCGTAACGCCTGCACCCATAATGTCTTAACTTACCTCGTGCCGTGCGCGGGGTACCCGCCCCATAGGGCGGGTCGGAGACTTATTTATTCATTGTGCCGTCCGCAGGACAGGCGTTACGCCGTCCCCCCGGGGAAATCCGCTCTATTTTCGCTACTTCACCGCGGTGCGCGCCGCGTCTCCTATCAGCAGGCTTTCGCTCACCTTCAACACCATGGCGGTGGAGCTCTTTTCCGCCGTCCTTACGACAACTACGCTCCCTATGCGGTCGGAAGGGATATCCAGCTTTTCGCTTTTCTTTAACGGATTTTGCGCCTTCGCCTTTTTCCTGTAAACATTCAATACGTTGCCCGGCTTAAGCCCGTCACTGCCGCCTTTATCGAGGAATATGACGTCGTTTTCCGCTATCTCGGTTATTTCCTCGTGCGTCGCCACTATCACGGCGGAAACCTCATTTTCCGCGTCAATGAACTCGATTTCCCGGAGCGGCGCCTCGTAAGGCATGAGCCTGTCCTCTATTTGAAATTCCGTGTCGATTTCAACCACCTTGCCTTCGACTGTTTTTCCGTCAACGCCGGTGACTTCCACCGCGCCGGATATCTCTATCACGTTGCCGAAATACTTTTTTGTCCCGGGATGAAAGATTCTTTTCCCGACTTTGAAAACGCTGTACCTGTCGCCGATATTCACCGCGGAAGGCTCTTTGAAAGACATATAAACGGCGGTTCCCTTTTCGAGATAAAGCCTGTCGTCTTTGGATTTGACCAGAACTCCGCTCGCGTCAAGCGCGGTCTTTGTCATAAAACCGTTTTTTTTAAGAAAAGCCGACACGAGCTTTGTCGCGGCCGGAATCTCTTCCGGCGTAAGCTTCGGCGCTTCTTCCGCCAACGCGGGTTCTTCCGCCGGTTTTTCCGGCGCAGGCGCTTCCTCTACAAGTTCTTCCGGCGCAGGCGCTTCTTCCGCCGCTTCTTTCAAAATTATCGTCCTGGCAGGAATTATCTCAAGGCCGTTCGGAGTAAACCTTACCACGTCGCCCGGATATATGAGGTGCGGGTTTTTTATCTCCGCGTTAAGCTTCCAAAGTTCCGGCCACTTGAACGGGTCGCTCAGGAACTTTTCCGATATGTCCCACAGCGTATCGCCCTTCACGACAACATGGCTCTTTGTTTCGGGAATCCGGATTTCATCCGCCGCCGCGATTCGAACAAAAGAAAGAAATGCGACCGAAAACACCGTTACGATAAATTTCTTTCTCATCTTTTACCCCGTTTTTTAAGGTTTTTTAAGTCTTTTCTTCGCAATCGAAGCGGCCTCCGAATCAGGATACGTATTTATTAATTTATTCAGCGTTTCAACGCCGCTTTTTTTATCGTTGAGTTCGAAATAGGAAAAGGCGGCCTTGAGCATGGCGTCCGGCGCCTTGTTCGCCTTGGGGTATTTTTCCGCCGCCTCGCTGAACTTCGAAAGAGCGCGTTTATAATCCTGCTCAACGTAAAACGACTCCCCTATCCAGTAAAGGGCGTTGTCGGCGAGGTCGTGCGAAGGATAATTCTCCGCAAGTTCCGCGAATGCCGCGCGCGCGGCGTCATATCTGCCTGCCAGGAAAAAATCCTGTCCGTCGTTATAAAGGTCTTCGGGGCCGGACGCCGCCGGAATTTCCTTTTCTTCTTCGGCGAGTTTCACGACCTTAAGCCCCTCGGGAGGGGCGGCGGCCTCTGTTGAAACATGACCCGCTTTTAAACTGTTGGCCTCCACCTTTTCGTGCAAAAGAAGAAATTTATTATTAAGTTCGTCTAAGCGGAGGTTGGTCTCGGCAATGGACTTTTTCAGTTCGAGGATCTCGAGACTCTCCTCGTTAAGCGGCTTATTATTGTTTAAAAAAGCGCACCCTGAAAGAGAAAACACGAACAAAAACGCAATAACCGGCTTTTTAATCATATTTAAGGCACACCTTCCGCGATTTGACCATAACCGCCTCACTTACTTAAGTAATCCGCTTTGTAGGTTTTGTCAAGCAGAATTTACGTAGGGCAACCCTCCGCCTGAGGCGGAAGGGTTGCATCTTTATGCAGGGCTAAAGCCCTGCCCTACGTTCACCTTGCCGCCCGTCGGCCTGAGGCGGACCAACCGTCAAGACCTATTCAGTCATCGTGCTATCCGCAGGACTTAAAATAGAATCTATCTCTTTACCGAGTTCCGTCTTTCCGTGTCCTGTAATTGCGGAAAAAAGAACCGGCTTTTCAACTCCGAGTTCCCTTTTTACGAGGAGCGTTCTCTTTGAAAGCTCCCCGTGGGAAAGTTTGTCGCTCTTGGTGAGCACCGTAACGCAAGGCAGGCCGTAACCCCTAATCCATTCGTAAAGAGAAGCCTCTTTTTCGGTTACGTCCCTCCTGCTGTCCAAAACAACGATAACGCCCTGAAGCGCCTCCCTCTTGGCGAAATAGTTTTCAAGCGTTTCCTTCCACCTCTCTCTTTCGGCCAGAGAGACCTGCGCGTATCCGTAACCCGGAAGGTCAACGAGATAAAAGGCCTCGTTTATGAAGTAATAATTCATTGTCCGGGTCTTGCCCGGAACCGAGCTTGTCTTTGCGAGGCCTTTTACGCCGGTTAAGACGTTTATCATTGAAGACTTGCCCACGTTGCTTCTTCCGATGATTGCGATCTCCGGAAACCCCTCCATGGGGCAATGTTTTAAATCCGGCGCGCTTTTTACGAATGTGGCTGAGAGAATTTTCATAGGTTAGGGATATTCGCCTGATTTGTCACGGATATTGTTAAATGCAATAAAGAACAGGGAAAAGTAGAGTGCGATATAAAGACATTTATCGCGTTCATGTCAACCCCTCTAAAACGGCAAATTGCCTGTCAGACGAGGCAGCGGACAATTTTGCGCCGCAAGACGTATATAATTAATACGTCAAGGCGTAAAATTGTCCGATAACGAAGTCGGGCGGACAAATCGCCGTTTCACCCCGTTATAGCCACCACCTCTTCGTATGTGGTAATGCCCTCTAACATCTTCTTAACCGCGCATTCGCGGAGCGTTATCATGCCGTCCTGTTTCGCGGCCTTGTACAGGGCCTCCATGTCGATTGTTCCGGAAAGTATGGACCTTACCTTGTCCGAAAAGTCCATGACCTCGAATATGCCCGTCCTTCCCTTGTATCCGGTGCCGCGGCAGTCCGTGCAACCCTCTCCGTAAGCAACTTTGTGTTGCTTTTTCGAAAGCCCGAGATACGTCACCTCGGCCGGGGTTAAAAGCCTTTCCTTTTTGCAGTGCCTGCAGATTTTTCTCACGAGCCTCTGCGCCGCTATGCCCAATACGGTCGCTGAAATGAGAAACGGCGGTATGCCCATGTCCATGAGTCTCGTAACGGAGCTCGGCGCGTCGTTCGTGTGAAGGGTAGAAAGCACGAGATGCCCCGTAAGAGCGGCCTGAACCGCGTTCGAGGCCGTTTCCTTGTCCCTTATCTCGCCGACCATTATTATGTCCGGGTCCTGGCGGAGTATGGTTCTTAAAGTCGAGGCGAAGTCCACCCCTATCTGGGGCTGAACCCCGACCTGATTGAATTCCTCCATGACCATCTCTATCGGGTCCTCTATGGTAACTATATTCACCTCCGGGGTCGAAAGATACTTTAAGGCCGAATAAAGGGTCGTGGTTTTTCCGCTTCCGGTCGGGCCGGTAACGAGTATTATGCCGGTTGTCCTTTTAAGATAGGCGTTGAAGACCTCGAACTCCCGCTCGTAAAACCCGATGTCCTTGAGTTCCTGAAAGAGTATCTCCGGGTCGAAGATGCGCATGACTATCTTTTCGCCGAAGGCGGTCGGCATGGTGGATATCCTTAATTCTATCTCGCGGCCCTTGAAATCGGTCTTTATGCGTCCGTCCTGAGGCTTTCTTTTTTCCGCTATGTCCATGCGGGAGAGCATCTTTATCCTCGACACTACCGAGGGATGCACTGCCTTTGGAATGGTATGGATATAGTGGAGCACCCCGTCAATCCTCAGCCTGACGACGGATTTGTCCCTCTTGGGCTCTATGTGTATGTCGCTCGCCCTCTGGTCGTAGGCGTAGCGGAGAAGGTACTCGACCGCGTTCACGACGTGCTGGTCGGTTGCTTCTATCTCGCCCTGGCCTTTGAGCTTCACGTATTGCTCGAGATTGCTCAGGTCTATGCCGCCGCCCATCTCCTTTTGCGCGGCCATCATCGAATGGCGGAATCCGTAAAACTCCCTCACTATCCTCAGGATGTCGGACTTCGAGGCAAGAACGAGTTTGAATTTTATCTTGGTGGTGCGCCTGAGGTTCTCTATGCCTTCCATATCAAACGGGTCGGCGATGGCCACGGTCAAAACCCCGTCCTTTTCCTCAACCGGCACGATAAGGTGGCGCTGCGCGAAGGGGCGCGGTATGTGGGATGTGACCATATCGAGGTCTAATTTCAAGGGGTCTATCTTTACGTAAGGGATATTGATTTCTCTGGCGATGGTTTCCGTGATTATGTCTTCGGTGAGGAGCTTGCCGTCGGAGCCGGGTATCTCGAAGTTAAAGGACGCTATGACCTCGGAAGGCGAAACCGACTCCACCGAAACCGGAACGGGAATCCTCCGCCTCGACAAAATCCCTTCCTGAAGCCTCGAGAGCCGGGCACGCTGGTGGTCGCCCCTTACCATTATCTCGGTTCTGTCCTCGCGCGAGAGGAGGTTTTTTTTGAGAAGAAGGTCGGCCAGATTTTCGACGGTGAGGGCCTTTTTTTCCGCGCCGGGATTAACCATGGCCGATATCTTCCTCCTTTTTCTTTTCCGCGTCGCCTGTTTTTTCAAGTATGGCGTCGAGAAGTTTATTGGTTTTTTCGAGTTCTTTCTTAAGTCCCTTCATCTCGTCCTTCATGGCGAAGACGGAAAACGGCATCGCTATCCAGAGGACCAATACTACGCCTCCGGCTACGAGGAAGAAGAATACGAGCGCGGTCAGAAAAGTCATTGGACCGGATTCTATGATTAAACCCCCTTCAATTCGTTAAACCTTAAAACCAGATTTTCTTGCTTTATCTTTTCCTGCGCCCCTGTTTTCATGTCCTTCAGGGTAACGACGCCGTCCCTGAGTTCGTCCGAACCGATTATAAGGGTAAACCTCGCGCCTGCCTTGTCCGAACGTTTAAAAGCATCCTTGAGCGCTCCGCTCCCGTAATCCACTATAACGCTTTCTCCCTTTTCCCTCAAGAACGCGGCAAGAATGAACCCTTTTTTTTTCGCCTCATCATTCATGAAAACGCAATACACAATCGCCCTTTCCGGGGCGGGACTTCCTTCCGCGAAAAGCGCGGCCAATCTCTCCATGCCGATTGCGAAACCGAAGCACGGGGTCTTCGGACCTCCGAGTTCCTTTACGAGCCCGTCATAGCGGCCTCCGGCCGCGACCGCGTTCTGACTTCCGAGGCCGTCCTTGGCCAGCACTTCAAAAGTGGTGCGGGTGTAATAATCGAGCCCCCTCACCATCTTCGGATTTATTCTAAACGAAACGCCGAACGCGTCGAGCCCTTTTTTAAGCCCTTCAAAATGCCCTTTGCATCCGTCGCACAAAAATCCCTGTATCAAAGGGGCGTCCTTTACCGCCTCGACGCAAGAAGGGTTTTTGCAATCGAGCGCCCTCAAGGGATTTTTATCCGTCCGTGCGGAACAGTTCTCGCAAAGGTTTTCTTTTTTTACGCTTAAAAATCCCTTGAGTTCTTCCTTATACGCCGGCCTGCAATCGATACAGCCCAAGGAATTGACCTCTATCGAGGTTCCTTTGATGCCGAGTCTTGCTAAAAATATCGAGAGCATGTTCAATGCCTCGGCGTCCACCATGGGGCTTTCCTCGCCCAAGACCTCGGCCCCGAGTTGGTAGAACTGGCGGTAACGGCCCTTCTGCGGCCTTTCGTAACGGAACATCGCTCCCCTGTAAAAAAGCCTTGAAACGGAATTCGCGGAGTAGAGTTTATGCTCTATGTATGCCCTGACCAGAGGGGCCGTGCCTTCGGGTCTCAAGGTCAAACTCTCGCCGTGACGGTCGAGAAACGAATACATCTGCTTTTCGACTATGTCGGTTGTTTCGCCTATTGTCCTCAAGAAAAGCTCGGTCTTTTCAACGACCGGAAGGCGTATCTCCAAAAAACCAAAAGAGGAAAAAACCCGCTCAGCCTCTTCTTCCATGCGCCTCCACGCGGCCGCCTCGTTCGGCAGTATATCGTTAAATCCCCTTATGCCCGTTATGGTCATTACCGCGCTATTCTCCCTGTCCTTGCGGACAGCACAATGAATTGATAAGCCAAAATGGCCCGCATACCCAAAAGCAAGTTAAAACATCATGGGTGCAGGGGTCACCCCTGTCCTTGCGGACAGTCCGCCTGAGGCGGATGAATTGATAGGCCCGGGTGGTATGCGTCTTTCTCCTCCCCCGACGTTACGTCGGGGGAGGAGAACCCTGCCTTAAAAAAAATAAACCGCTTAAGGCGGCTCAAAAACCTTGATTAAGGAATAATATAATCGAACTCACCTAAGACACCTTCTCTTCACCCGAAAGGGACAGATATTGGTTTATTATGTCGTCCACGGATTCCTCGTTTGTCTTGTCTTCGGCCTTGGCCGCGGCCCTTGGAATTGCGCTTGCCTTAGGCTCTTTGGGCTTATGGAACGCGCCGCTTTTCAGATCCTTTATGACGGCGTTGTGCTGCTCGTCCATTATCTCGCCGACCGCCAAATCGAGTTTGTCGAATTTAAGAATGTCGGAATAAGAGGTCTTCCTTGAGCCGAAAACCACCCCTGCCTTGAACACAACCGTGGTGATGAACGGATTTTTCTTTCCACCGTCTTCGGTCTGGACGTGATAGAGCTCTCCTTTATACGGCACGTTCTGATTGAGTCCGAGTTTCATGAAAGCCTTAACCTCTTGTTATCTTTTAATTTTTAACATATCCCAAGACTTAATTCAAGTCCTTGCGGAGTCCTGCGGACAGTCCGCCTTACCGATTGGCGGATGAATTAATAAGCCCCTGTGGTTTGAGCAGGTTAAAATATTTAGGGTCAAGAGCCTGCCCCCGCAAGCAGTAAGCGGGGGAATCAGCGGTAACGTCAAGTATTTTGTGTCAGGAGAAAATGAAAAGAGGCTCTTTCCGTCTTGTTTTCGTAGGGCAGACCTTGAGGTCTGCGTCTTTACGGCTTTTACAGCAGGGCTAAAGCCCTGCCCTACGACTGACACAAGATTACGATACGTTACCGGGCTCAGCCCTTGCCTTGACGCAGGGAAGGGATTAATGTAATCTTTAGACAAAGCGGTTCCCCCCCGACCCGCCCCGACCCATTCTTAAGAATGGGTTCCCCGGGCGGGTACCCCGAAAGGGGGGCCGGGGGGATTAGGGAGACTATTCATGCAGGATACGAAAAAGGCCGATACGATAGAAGTTCTTTCCGGAGAAAAAAGAGTTTTCAAGCCTTCAAAGGAATTCTCGGAAAAAGCCCGCGTAAAAAGCCTCGAACAATACGAAAAACTCTATGAAGAATCCATAAAAGACCCGGAAAAATTCTGGGGCAAAATGGCCGAAGAGACCCTTATTTGGACGAAAAAATGGGACAAGGTCTTGGAATGGGATTTTGATAAACCGTCCGTAAAATGGTATCTCAACGGAAAACTCAACGCCTCTTACAACTGCCTCGACAGGCATCTCTCGACTCCGGCGAAGAACAAGGCCGCCATAATCTGGGAGGGCGACGACGGGACGTACAAGACCTACACATACCAGCAACTCCATTACGAGGTGTCGAGGTTCGCGAACGTCTTGAAAAAAAAGGGCGTTAAAAAAGGCGACCGCGTCACCTTATACCTTCCCATGATACCGGAACTCCCCATCGCAATGCTCGCCTGCGCAAGGCTCGGCGCCATACACAGCGTTGTATTCGGAGGCTTCTCGGCCTCATCCCTCGAACAAAGGATAATCGACTGCGGCTCGACCTTTCTCGTAACTTCGGACTTCGGACTAAGGGGCGGAAAACCCGTGGCGCTTAAAGAAAACGCGGATGTCGCGCTTAAAAACTGCGGCTTCGTAAAAAACGTCGTCGTCGTTAAAAGAACAGGCGGAGAGGTTGCCATGCAACAAGGCCGCGACTCGTGGTGGCACGAGGAGATGTCCGGCATATCCGCCGACTGCCCTCCGGTTGAGATGGATTCCGAAGACCCCCTCTTTATCCTCTACACGAGCGGCTCGACGGGCAAGCCCAAGGGAGTGCTTCACACCACGGCAGGGTATCTTGTGTTTTCCGCCCTCACCTTCAAATGGATATTCGATTACCGGGACGAGGACACTTTCTTCTGCACGGCCGACATAGGCTGGGTCACGGGACACTCTTATATCGTTTACGGTCCTCTCGCCTCAGGAGCCACTTCCCTCATGTTCGAAGGAATCCCCACCTTTCCGAACCCGGACAGGTTCTGGGATATAGTGGAGAAGCACAAGGTAAATATATTCTACACCGCGCCTACGGCCATAAGGGCGCTTATGAGGTTCGGAACGGAGTGGGTCAAAAAACACGATTTGAAAAGCCTTCGCCTCCTCGGAACGGTCGGAGAGCCGATAAATCCCGAGGCGTGGATGTGGTATTTCGATACCGTGGGCAACGGAAAACTCCCGATTGTCGACACGTGGTGGCAGACCGAAACAGGCGGCATACTCATCTCGCCTCTGCCCGGAGCGATTCCTCTTAAGCCCGGGAGCGCGACGCGGCCGTTTTTCGGCGTCGCGCCGAAGATATTAAAAGAAGACGGAACACCCGCAAAGACGAACGAAGGCGGTTACCTTGTCATTGAAAAACCCTGGCCCGGAATGCTCAGGGGCACTTACGGAGACCCTGAAAACAAACGCATGAAAGAGATTTACTTCTCCAGATTTCCCGGATATTACCTCTCGGGAGACGGCGCTCGCATTGACGAGGACGGGGATTATTGGCTCATGGGCAGGATTGACGACGTATTGAACGTCTCGGGCCACAGGCTCGGCACCGCGGAGGTAGAAAGCGCGCTCGTGGCTCACTCATCCGTATCGGAGGCCGCGGTGGTGGGATTTCCGCATGAGGTAAAAGGAGACGGCATATACGCCTTCGTTGTGCTTAAAGAGGGAAAGACGGACAACGAGGAGATGAAAAAAATTCTCCTCGAGCACGTTAAAAAAGTGATAAGCCCCATAGCTAAACCCGATAAACTTCAATTCGCAGCCGGACTTCCAAAAACCAGAAGCGGAAAGATAATGCGGAGGATACTGAGGAAGATTGCCTCAGGCGACGTTCACGACTTAGGCGATATATCCACCCTCGCGGACCCGGCTGTGGTCGAGAGCCTCGTCAAGCAAAGATTGTGAAAACGTAGTCTTTTGTAACTCAGGGCTTTAGCCCTGAGTCCTTACGCAAACCTATCCGCGCGGGAATCCATATTTTTTCCTCCTCTCCTCCGACCCATCTTCATCCGCCTCAGGCGGAGTACCCCGAACCTCGGGAATGACAAAAGAGAAACAAACTACGGGAATCCCGAAATAAAATTGCGGCCTTTGGTTAAACCAAAGGCCGCAATGGCTTGCATTTTTTTCTTTCTGTCATTCCCGCAGTTCCCCGCTTAAGATTGCGGGGACAAGCTTTTGAGCGGAAATCCACTTAGTTTTTCAAGAAGGCCTCAGCCGCTTGTTATTCGCGGGGAGCCCGCGACTTCTTCAAGGCCTTGATTCTTCTTTTTTGCGCTTCCTGACGTTTTCTCTTCTTTTTTACGCTTGGCTTCTCGTAAAAACGCCGCCTCTTTACCTCTTTAAAGGTGCCGTCCTGCGCGAGTTTTCTTTTGAGTATCTTAAGAGCCTTTTCAATCTGGTCGTCTATTACCCTGACCTCTGCCAAAAAATTCACCCCCTCTACCATGTAAACACGTTGCCTTAAATGAAATGGGAATTATATAGAAAAAGGCTAGCTAAGTCAAATTAAAAGGGGGATTTAATGAAAATCCTGTTGTGCGAACCGTTCGCCCCGAGCTTGTCGAGGGGTGAACGAAAATCTGTCATTCCCGCAGTCTTTTGAACGGGAATTCGGATTTCCGACGACATGATACGTCCGGAGATTGCGGTGTAAAACTTTTGAGGTGGATAAAGCTCACCCTACGCAACTCCATAACCTAAAAACCGAAAGATAGCAATAACAGCTAAAATCACTGTCGAAACAGAAGCGCAAATAATTGAAAGGTTGACCCACCATTGTAATGTGATCTTCTGTTCTGTGATTACTGCTTTACCATTCCAGTAAAGATTACCATGCTCGTCAATACCAAGTATTCCTTCAACACCATTACCGGTTGTATGTATAAAAATAGTTTCAATTGACGTCGACATAAAATGCTCCTTATCTTAATTTATCAACAACCATAAATTATCAATAGTCGTGTAGGGTGGGCTGTGGCCACCTTTGAAACTGATACCCCTACATCTTCTCCGGAGCCGAGACGCCCAAAAGGCCGAGGCTTTTTCTTATGACCGTTCCCACCGCCTTGCAAAGATACAACCTCGCGAGCGTAAGTTCCTTGTCGTCGGTAACGACTCTGCTCCGGTTATAGTATGGATGAAAAAGGCCGGCCAATTCCTGCGCAAAAAACGTAATCCTGTGCGGCTCCATCTCAAGCGCGCTTTTTTCGACGACTTCTTCGAATGCAGAAAGTTTTCTTATTAAATCGAGTTCGTCTTTTTCTTCGAGCCTCTTCAGAACGTTCAAATCAGGCTCGTCCGGAATAGCGATGCCACTTTGCCTCGCGAAGCCGGTTATGCTGGAGATGCGCGCAAAACAGTACTGGACGTAAAACACCGGATTTTCAGGCGCCTGTTTTTTGGCGAGTTCGAGGTCGAAGTCGAGGTGCGCGTCGGATTTTCTCATGAGAAAGAAGAACCGCGTGGCGTCTCTGCCGACCTCGTCCATGACCTGACGCAATGTTACGAACTCCCCTTCCCTCTTTCCCATCGCGACCGGAACGCCGTTACGCAACAGCGCCACCAGTTGAATGAATATTATCTTCAGCATCGCGTCGTCAAAGCCGAATGCCTTGAAAACAGACCTAACCCTTGCCTCGTAGCCGTGGTGGTCCGCGCCCCAGACGTCAACGAGCGTCGAAAACCCGCGGCCGGCCTTATCAAGATGATAGGCGACGTCGGAGGAAAAATAAGTGGAAGACTTATCCGCCTTTATTAAAACCCTGTCCTTATCGTCTCCGAAATCGGTCGTGCGAAAAAAAACCGCGCCCTCATCCTCATAAATAAAACCTTTTTCCTTCAAGGCCGCGTTGGTTTTTTCCACCCTCTCCGGAACGAGCGTCTTTTCGCTGAACCAGGAATCGAATTTGACCCCGAAATCGTTTAAATCCTTTTTAATCCACGATAAAATCGAGTTCATGGAAAATTCGACGAATTCCTGCAGGCACTCTCCTGAAAAGACGGTTTGATATTTTTCGCCGTGCTTCGTAAGAAACTCTTTCGCAATGTCCTTTACGTACTCGCCTTTATAGAATTCCTCCGGAAACTCCACGTCCTTACCGAGGAGTTTCAGATACCAAAGGCGCACTGATTCGCCCAGGATAAATACCTGTCTGCCCACGTCGTTTATATAATATTCCTTTTGCACTTCAAAGCCGGCCGCCGTTAAAACGTTAGAGAGGGCGTCTCCGACCGCCGCGCCGCGGCCGTGGCCTATGTGAAGAGGTCCGGTGGGGTTCGCGCTCACGAATTCCACCTGAACCTTTTTCCCTTTGCCTATGGTCAATTCTCCGAAAGAGTCGCGTTTTTCGATTATCTCTTTTAAGACGCCGTGCCAGTAGGACTTGTCGAGGAAGATGTTTATAAAGCCCGGCCCGGCTATCTCGCATTTTACGACCGACGGATGGGCCGTTATCCCGGGCAAAAGGTCTTCGGCTATTTTTCTCGCGGGCCTGCCCTCGACACCCGAAAGGAGCATCGCGATATTGGTCGAATAATCGCCGAAGCCCTCTTTTTTGGGCCTTTCGAGAATTACTTCTTTGGTGTTTTTGATTTTGCCTTGTTTTATCGCTTGTTCGAGGGCTTGGGTTACGATCGAGCGGAGGTCGGACTTCATTTCTCGGCCTTTACGATTACTTTATAATTCCCGGGAGAGCGGTCCTTCAAAAAAACCCACACGCTCCTGACTTCGTTCACCACGTTCAAATCCATGTCAACGAGCACGACCCCCTCGGTCGCTCCGGCCGGTTTCGTGACGAACTCGCCGTCAGGGCCGAAACAAAGAGACCTTCCGTAGAATTCCTGCTTTTCCTCTTTGCCCACCCTGTTCACCCTGAAAATGAAGATTCCGTTCGCGTGCGAAGCGGCCTGAATCGCGGTCTCCCACTTGACGAACGAATGATAAAAGGCCGAAGCGGTCGGGGCGAAAATCGCAAGGGCGCCATTGAGCGCCAAAACCCTGAAGGCCTCCGGAAAAAATATATCCCAGCAAAGAAGCACTCCTATGGTCGCAAAAGATGTCTTGAAGACCGGAAATCCCAGGTCTCCGGGCTTGAAATAACTCCGCTCCTCCCAAAGCGGAATCTGGGGCACGTGAACTTTTCTGTATTTGCCAAGAACTTTGCCTTTTTCAACGACAAAGGCGGTGTTGAAATAATCATCTCCCGCCTTTTCGAAAACCGGCGCGATTATGACCGTTCCGGTCTTTTCCGAAATCTCCCTCACGAATGAAACCGTCGGGCCGTCTTCGGTTTCCGCTAACGAAAAAGCCGAGTCGTCTATTTTATAAGGAAACCATGGCAAAGAAAAAAGCTGGGGCAAAGAGATTATTTGAGCGCCGTTTTCCGAAGCGAGCCTTATAAGCCCTTCGGCCCTTTTAAGGGTTTCATCCCTGTCGGATGACGGATGTATCTGAATTCCGGCTGTTTTTACGATGTTTTTCATTAAAATATTACGCCCTTAAAGTCGAGAGATTTTTCGGCAGGTCAAGGGCTGAGCCCCCCGCTTAATATTGCGGGGGCAGGCTCTTGACCCATAATATTTCAATTTACTTCGTGCTACGCGTACCACGATGGTTTATTAATTCATCCGTCCGCAAGGACTTGACGAGATTATTCTTTTTCTATCATGTAGATTACTTCGTCTTTTTTGACCATGCCGAGCTCTTGCCGCGCCACTGAAAGGGCGTACTGTTTGTCGGTCTTTAAGAGCCTTATCTCTTCGGCAAGCTTTCTGTTTTCGTCTTCGAGCTGGGATTTTTGAACGGCGAGTTTTTGCCTTTCCTTCCTGAACCGCCAGACGTCAAGAAGACCCTTGTCGCCGAACACGGCTAATACGCTTATCGCGGCGATTATTGCGATAAAATAAATTTTCTTTTTGCTTCCGGCGGAGTTCATGTTTATCTAAAAAAGATTATCCGACTCGCCTCGTAAAGTCAACAATAAAGGCAGGCAAGGGCTGATCCCCGACCCGCCCTATGCTTTAATTTACCTTGTGCTATGCGCGCCACAGTGGCTTATTGATTCTTCCGCCTCAGGCGGACCGTCCGCAAGGACCCCTTGCCAAACAGCCAAGCCGATGCTAAACTCCATACAAAACCTTAAAAGGAGGTCTTTATGAAAAAGAGTTTATTAATATCCTTGTGCGCGGCGTTGTTTGCCTTCATGGTAACAACCGGAGCGTCTTTTGCCGAGGAAAAAAGCGCCCCAATGGGCGGATCGATGATGATGGGCGACGGCACTACGATGAAGGCCCACCAGGACCTGGCGCAGGACATGATGCAAGTGATGAAGGACTTAACCGAAATCGTCAAGAGCCTGAAACACACGCCAACCGACGACGATAAAAAGAAACTCACGGAGATAGGCGAGAAGCTCGACAAGATGATGAAGGCGCACAAAGAAATACTGGAGAAGAGACAAGAAATGATGGAAAAACGGCGCGAGGAGAAAAAAGACGATCAGATGGAGAAAAAATAATACCGGACAAGGCGAAAAATCCTTGCCAACACAAAAATATGCGCGTGTTTTAGGATTATATAAAAACGGGACGGCCCGAAGGCCGTCCCGTTTTATTTCAAATGTGGTGCCCGAGGCCGGACTCGAACCGGCACGGCCTTGCGACCTCGGGATTTTAAGTCCCGTGCGTCTACCAAATTCCGCCACTCGGGCCTTTTCGCGCGGATAAATCCATTACAGATTTATCAGATAACAACGGCTCTGTCAATGAATCCCGCGGACGGTCCACCTTGGGCGAATGAATTAATAAGTTAAGGCGGCTCGCATGCCATGTTGCGAGTTAATGCATTGAGAGTGCGGGGGTCACCCCTGCTGCTTGACTTTTCAGCCTGTTTTGTTAAAATTTCGTATTCATGGCGAATGACGAGACAAAATGGAAGCAGAAATTTTTCGACAAGGTCGAGAAAATAAGACTCAAAGACCCTCTCTCTTACGCATTGGGCTCGCAGGCCGAAGGCGAGCCTTTTGTTTTCACCTATAAAGACGCGGTAAAATTGGCCGGACACTCGTGCCCTGCCGTTTCGGGCGCGTACAAACTCACGATAAAGGCCTTAAAGGCCCTTTACAACGATGAAACGCCCACCAGAGGCGAAATATCGGTTCTCATAAAGGGAGACCCCGCTCAACTTGCCTACGGCCCTCAGGCGCAGGTCATATCCATGATAACCGGCGCTTCCGGGATAACCGGATTCAAGGGCCTCGGCGGAAAATTTTCAAGGTTCAACAAACTCATTTTCGATTCCAAGGATTTCCAATTCTCCACCTTCATATTCCAAAGAAACGACACGGAAAAGACCGTGAAGGTCGTCTATAACCCGAGCGTGCTCCCTCATCCCGATGCCCTTAACGAACTTTCGCAAAAGGCGATACAAGGCGTTGCCACAAAAAAAGAAATGGAAGAATTCCAATCCCTCTGGCAGGGGAAGGTGAAAAAAATCCTTCTCGAAGACGACTCGTATCCCGGCCTTTTCGAAATCGAGGAGCTGAAGGGCTTTAAATTCCCCGCGCAGTAAACCGAAGGAGATTCCGGTGAAAACAGGCATGCCGCTCATAAAATTCCTTCTCGAAGAGGAAAGGCGTTATCCGAATTCCACGGGACAATTTACCGGACTTTTCTCGGATTTGGTGTTGGCGGTCAAGATAATATCCCACAAAGTCAACATGGCGGGCCTCATAAACATCCTCGGAAGCGCGGAAAGGCAAAACATTCAAGGCGAAGAGGTGCAAAAGCTCGACGAACTCGCCAACGAAGCCATAATAAGCACCATGGAAAACGGCGGCCACCTCTCGGGCATGGCGAGCGAGGAATGTGAAGGCGTAATAGAGATCTCCGACGGATATCCGAAGGGCGGGTATCTTTTGCTTTTCGACCCCCTTGACGGAAGTTCCAACATAGACGTCAACATAAGCGTCGGCACGATATTTTCGATAATAAGAAAATCCCCTCGCGACGAAAAGACCCGCGTGGAGGATTTTCTAAGGCCCGGCGCCGAGCAGGTTGCCGCCGGATACGTAGTCTACGGCCCGTCCACCATGCTCGTCTACACGACCGGCCGCGGGGTGCACGGCTTTACGCTTGACCCCGGGGTCGGGGAATTTCTGCTCTCGCACGAAAACATCCGCGTGCCGGAACGCGGCGATATTTACAGCGTAAACGAAGGAAACTCCAGGCGCTGGCCGGACGCCGCGAAAAACTACGTCGAAAAACTCAAAGAGAACGGCCGTTGCGCGAGATACGTCGGAAGCCTTGTCGCCGACTTTCACCGCAATCTCCTCAAAGGCGGCATATTCCTTTACCCCGCGGACAAGAAAAACCCGAAGGGAAAACTCCGCCTTCTTTACGAGGCGAATCCCCTTTCTTTCGTGGTCGAACAGGCCGGCGGGGCCTCGACGGACGGACAAAAAAGAATCCTCGACATAACTCCCGTCGAACTCCATCAAAGAACGCCTCTTATAATAGGAAGCAAAACGGACGTGGAAGAAGCGACAAAGGCGTTTTCCGCGGCAAGCGCATCCGTTTAAGGAATAACCCTTTTTTTAACCAATATCGATAAAGACCGGCTCGTCCGGCGATTCGCCTTTGCAAATCGGGCAACGCGACGGTTTTTTGAGGCGTTCCCTCTTCTTGAACTCGAAACCGCACTCCCTGCAGAGCGCCGGAGTTATTGCGAGCGCGCCGTCCTTTTTCTTGCGAAGGCTCTTTTTTATGTGCTCGAGATGGGCGTAAACCTCCTTTTCGGAGATCCTGCGGGGCTGAGCCTTGCACCCAAAATGTTTTATTTACTCTTTCGTATGCGCGCCGCGCATACTCCGACGCAAATTAAAGCATTACGGGTCAAGGGATCGCCCCTTGCCTGCCTATTTTCCGACGCAGAAGGTAGAGAAGATTTTATCCAGTATGTCTTCGGTCGTCACCTCGCCGGTTATCTCGCCGAGCCGCGTTATGCTTTGCCTCAAATCCGTCGCGACAAACTCCCTTGGCATCCCTTCCGCGGCCATGGCGGCTTCAAGGGATTTAAGGGCGCGCTCAAGGGATTCCTTTTCCCTTATTGACGTTATAAGCTCGCTGGGGTCTCTTTCCGCAAGGCCGATTTTTGAAAAAGAACCAACGATTTCCCCTTCAAGAGAATCAATGCCGGTTTCTTTTAAAGCGGATACGAAAACGACATTCCTCGGCTTGAAAGCCGATATCGGGCTTTCCGCCCCGCCCCGGTTTAAGAGGTCGCTCTTGTTCGCGACAACGATTATTTTCTTTCCGTCTTGCTCGAAGGAACGAATAAGGGAGAGGTCTTCGTCATATCCCGTCGATAGCGCGTCGACAACGTAAAGAATAAGGTCGGCCGTTGCCGCGCGTTCTTTCGCCCTTTTTATTCCCACGGATTCGACCATGTCTTCGGTGTCCCTGAGTCCGGCCGTATCCATAAGCCTCATCGGTATTCCCTTTATCGAGAGAACCTCTTCGATGACGTCCCTTGTAGTGCCCGGCACGTGCGTCACTATGGCGCGTTCTTCTTTTAATAGAACGTTCAGGAGGCTCGACTTGCCAGCATTGGGGCGTCCGAGTATCAACACCTTAAGCCCCTCTTTAAGGACCCTGCCTTCGTCGTAAGAAGCGAGAAGGGTTTGAAGTTCAATTGCGGCTTCGTTAAGCGTTGCCGAAAGTTCGCTTTCTTTCAACCCTTCGATTTCATCCTCCGAAAAATCCAGCTCCGCCTCGATGCGCGCCGCGAGGTCTAAAAGTTTTCCCTTTATCGAGTTTATTCTTTTCGACAGACGCCCCTCGAGTCTTCCCATGGCCGAGGCGTAGGCCTTTTCCGTCTTGGCCCTTATGAGGTCGGAAACCGCCTCGGCTTGAGTAAGGTCGAGTTTTCCGTTCAAAAAAGCCCTTTTCGTGAATTCTCCGGGCTCCGCAAGACGCGCCCCGAATCTTAAAACGAGGTTTAAGGTTTTTTGCAAAATCAGTTGCCCGCCGTGAAGATGCAACTCGACCGTGTCCTCGCCGGTATAAGAAAAAGGGGCTTTGAAAAAAACCATGTAGCCGGTATCCGCGGTTTTTCCGGTATCCGGATTTTTTATCGCGCCGTAATAAAGGCGCGCCGGGCGCGGCCCCGCTTTGGTCGGCCTCGCTGGCGAAAAAATAAAAGACCCGACGCCTTTAGCGCCGGGTCCGCTTATTCTTATTATGCCGACTCCGCCTTCACCCCCGGCGGTGGCTATTGCCGCTATGGTGTCTTCGCGGTTCATGCGGGGCATCAGGGCGTGTGGGGCATTTCGCGGTATATCTGATATTGCTGCGCGATGGAAATCAGGTTATTGACTATCCAATATATTATAAGCCCGGACGGGAACGTGAAGAAAAGAAACGTAAGAACGACCGGCATGATGAGCATAATCTTTTCCTGCGCCGGCTCCATGGCCGTCGGCGTCATCTTCTGCTGAATGAACATGGTGATGCCCATGAACACTGGGGTTATGTAATAGGGGTCTTGCGCGGAAAGATCCTGCAACCAGAACGCGAACGGCGCGTGCCTGAGTTCTATCGCGACAAGAAGCACCTCGTAGAGGGCTATAAAGACCGGTATCTGCACGACCATCGGCAGGCATCCGCTTAAGGGATTTACCTTGTAGCGTTTGTAAAGTTCGAAGACCTCTTTATTCATGCGCTGCTTGTCGTCCTTATACTTTTCCCTCAAAGACAATATCTGCGGCTGTATTTTCTGTATCTCCTTCATGGACTTAAGCCCGTATTTCGTGAGCGGGTAGAAGGCTATCTTCAAAAGCACCGTAAGTATTATTATCGCGATGCCGTAGTTTTTCACGAAACGTTCGAAAAAATTCAAGACCACGAGAGAGGGCTTTGCCGCGAAGGAAAACATGCCGAACTCTATGGCCCCTTCTATTCCCGAGCCGTAAGAGATAAGCCTGTCGTATTCCTTGGGGCCTATATAAAGTTTATGGTCAAGCGCGCCGGATTCACCGGGCCTGAGCGCGAGCGGCAGGCCGAGCGTAACGGCCGCCTCGCTTACGTAAGACACGTTCTTCGTCCAGAAAAGCAGATACTTGGCCGGCTCGCTCTTCGAGGCGACTTCGCCGTTCCAAAAATAACGATTGTCTTTGGAAGGCAAAAAGGCTGAAAGAAAATACTTGTCCTCGACCCCGACCCACGAAGATTCCTTTTCTCCGGATTCTTTGTTGGTTTTCAAGTTTTGTCTTTTTATCTTGCCGCCGGCGTTCCTTATCGGCCCTTTATGATACTGGTCTTTATCCGTAAAAACGCGCGCCATGGACGAAACAACGTTTCCGCGGAACTCGGCCTTTGAATTATTTAAGACCTTGACGGAAGAATCCGTCATGTAATCGTCGCCTTTGAACGCGTAGGTCTTTTCGATCGTAACGCCTTCCGGAGAGGTCCACGAAAAGACTATCGCGCCTGTTTCTCCTTTTTCCAGACGCATGCTTTTTGCGGAAGGCTTAAAGGGTATGATAAATTCCGTGCCGTTGATATCAAGTTTCGTTTGAACGTGCGGAAGATTTTTTTGATTTTTGGCGATATCCACCGGAGCGGAATTTGCGCCCATGGTTTCGTTGTATTTTTTAAGTTCCCATTTTTTTATCGCCGCGCCGAGGCTCGTGAATTCCGCTTTAAAAAAAGACGTTTCGACTTCCACGATTTCTTCTTTAAACGCCGTTTGTTTGCCGGCAAGTTTTTCCGCGATGACGGAGGCCTTCGTTTCCGCGGCGGATTTTTCAAGGATCTCCGTCGCGGGTTCGGTCTCTTTTTTCTCAACCTTTTGAAGCGGCGCCTTTGGCGCGTATTTATCCGTAATTATCGAATATCCGAGAAATACCGCGAGCGAAAGCACGAGGGCGAGGATTATTCTTTTATCGTTATTCATCTCCATTTAAAAACAATCTCCGTGTTCGCAAATTTTTTCCGGCACCGGATCGTACCCGCCGGGGTTGAACGGATGGCATCTGAGAAACCTTTGAAGCGTCATATATAATCCTTTGGCCGCGCCGAAAGATTCGACCGCTTCCCTCGCGTAATTCGAACAACTCGGATAAAATCTGCAGGCCGGAGGAAGAAGCGGCGAAATCAAAAACCTATAACATTTGATGGCGAAGATTATTGTTTTTTTTAACATCCCTTAATTATCCTTGTTCGTTTCTTGTGAATGGTCCGTTTGAGATAAATGAATAAACCCCTGCGGTCATATGCCGTGGAAAATAATCGAAACATTACGGGTCAAGAGCTTATTCTCGCAATCTTAAGCAGAGGGCTCAACTCTTGCCGCCGGACGCATGGTCGCGGCGCGACATTTTAAGCGCGGCCAAAAGCTCGGTTTCAACGTCTTTATAATCTTTTACGGAGGTGTTTTCCTTTTTGACCGAAATCACTATATCCGCGGATAACGGAAAGGCCTCGTTGTTCAGCCTGAAAAATTCCCTGAGAAGTCTTTTCAACCGGTTTCGCCGCGCCGCGCATCCCGCGTGACGTCCAACAATCAAACCCAAACGTGTCGTATTGTTTGTATTTGGAAGGATGTAGATAAGGAAACTTTTGGTAGAGTGTTTTCTTCCCTGTTTTCTTACCTTTTGAAAATCCTCGGAACTTTTAAGCCTTAAGTTCCGTCCAAATGACCGGGTGATTTCTTGATCCATAATGCTTCAATTTGCCTCACGCCGTGCATGCGTCGCAATAATTCGCCGGGTTATAGCGCCATTCGCAAAGACTCCGTAAAGACAGGGGTTTATTTATTGGTACTTACCTTTACGGTAAGACGCTTTCTGCCTTTGGCCCTTCTTCTGTTAAGCACGTTTGTTCCGCCGGGCGAACTCATCCTCGTTAAAAACCCGTGGGTCTTTTTTCTTTTTCTCTTGTTTGGTTGAAATGTTCTTTTGCTCATTTTCTCATTCTCCGGATTTATGGATTATTATAGCCTCATCGGCATTACTACGTAATGATACTCGGCGGAACCGATAAGTTTTAAAATAACGGGGCTTAAAGAATCTTTAAGCTCCATTGATATTTTTTCGTTCGTTAACACGCTAAGCGCGTCTATAAAATATCTGGAATTAAACGCTATTTCAATGTCGCTTCCCGCGTATTCTACTTCAAGTTCTTCGGTTGCGTCTCCGATATCGGGACTTGAAGAAGAAAGAAGAAGTTTATTTTTGGAAAGAGAAAATTTTATTCCCCTTACTTTATCGGAAGAAAGTATTGAAACCCTTTTCAGGGCCTCTAAAAAACCCTCTCTGTTCGCGATAAGTTTTTTATCGTTGTCTTTCGGCATTACCTGATTATAATCGGGAAATTCTCCTTCGATAAGGCGTATATTCACGATGGTCGCGTCTTTTTTCATTGTCGCGCTTTTTTTCGTGATTCCGAAGAAAAAATCGCCTTTTTCGTCAAGAAGTTTTCTTAGTTCAAAAACGCCTTTTTTGGGAAGTATTACGCCTTCTTTTTCGGCGTTTATTCCTTCAATTTCTTTTTCCGTTATGGAAAGTCTGTGTCCGTCCGTTGTGATGATTCTGACTTTTGAATCTTTTTTTTCCATGTAAAAACCGTTTATATTATAACGCGTTTCATCGGTGGATACCGCAAAAGACGTTTTATCTATCATATCTTTGAGAATTTCCGGATTTATTTTGGAAAGTTTGCTTTCTTCCGTTTGCGGAAATGCCGGAAATTCTTTTGACGGAAGTCCCATTATGTTAAATCTGGATTTTCCGCTTTTTATCGTAACCTTTTCGTTTTCTCCGACGGTTATATCTATCGAATTCGCCGAAAGTTGTTTTATTATTTCAAAAAGTTTTCTTGCGTTTACCGTTACCGACCCTTTTTTCTTTACAATCGCCGGGCAAATGTCTTTTATGAATATTTCCAGATCTGACGCCATTATGGTGATATTGCCTTGTCCCGATTCAATAAAAACATTCGCGAGTATGGGCATGGTATTTCTTTTTTCGACGATTCCTTGCACTCTTTGGAGTACTTTTACAAATTCGTCTTTTTCTATGTTAAATTCCATATCCCTGCTCCTTTCTGTTTTAAATATATTTAAATAGTATATAGTATTAGAGCATGTTTATATGTTCATAACAAAGAAAACCCTGCGTAAAACAAAGGTAATTCCGGATTTTCGTTTGTTGATAAAAAAAATCTTATAAACATCTTTTGCGTTCGTAAAAAAGATAACCCATATTAAATAAGATTATGCACAGTAAGTCAACACGTTTTAAGCAGAATATGATTTTACGAATGCATTATTTTGTTTACCGCTTGATATATCAAAAAATTCCGTTAACCAATGCCGAGCGCGCCGAGTATTTTATTTATCGCGTTTTTTAAGGCCGGATTTTCCGCAAGTTGATTTTCTATTTTTTTACACGCGTGTATGGCCGTGGAATGGTCTTTGCCGCCGAACGAAAAACCTATTTCAGGAAAAGAAAATTTTCCGTATTTTCTTGCCACGAACATTGCCATTTGTCTCGGCATGGCTATTGCTTGTTGGCGTCTTTTGGATTTCATGTCGGATTGTTTTATGTTGTAAAACTGCGCCACGGTTTTTTGAATCTCTTCCAAAGAAAGTATTTTTTCGCTTTTATCCCTGGTCAGGTTTTTAAGGGCGTCTTTGGCCATAGAAATGGTTATGTCCTGCGCGGTTAAGCTCGCGACGGCGATAATTCTGTTGAGATAGCCTTCAAGTTCTCTTATATTTGAACTATTTACGGAAGCGAGCCAAAGGATTACGTCGTCCGGAAGGGTTACTCCGTCACTTTCGGCTTTGGTTTTTAATATTGCCACTTTGGTTTCGGTATCAGGCGGCTGGATGTCCGCCACGAGACCCCATTCGAAGCGGCTCCTTAATCGTTCTTCTATGCCGTCTATGTCTTTGGGAAATCTGTCGCTTGTAACGACGATCTGTTTCCTTGTTTCATAAAGAGCGTTAAACGTGTGGAAAAATTCTTCCTGTGTTCTTTCTTTCCCGGCCCAAAATTGTATGTCATCTATTAAAAGAACGTCCACATTGCGGAATTTTTTTCTGAACTCTCCCATTTTGTGCTTGCTTACGTAACTTATAAATTCGTTCATGAAACGTTCCGATGTGTAATAATAAACGTTAGCGGAAGGATTTTCCGTCAATATCTTATGACCGATGGCCTGCAGAAGATGGGTTTTTCCGAGCCCGACCCCGCCGTAAATAAAAAGAGGGTTGTATTTACTTCCGAGATTTTTGGATATCGCCGAACACGCGGCATGGGCGAACTCGTTTGCTTTGCCGACGACAAAGTTTTCAAAGGTATATTTAGGATGGAGACTGCCGGTTACGACGCCGGCGGGTTTTTTCCTGGAAGCCAAAGCGCTTTCTTTGTTTATCGCCGTTGTTGTTTCGCTGTCCCCGCTGTCTTCGGAAATCCGCCAGTTTAATAAAAAGTCTTTTTTTGTATTTTTGCTTATAATGTCCTGAATAAGGGGAAGATAATGGTCCTTGAGCCATTCGAGGAAAAACCGGTTAGGCACCTCGAGCTCTATCGTGTACTCATCGCCGCCCGTAACCTTTATCGGTTTGAACCAAGTTGCGTAGTGTTGAGGGGAAACGTGTTTTCCCGCTTCCTCCAAACAATTTTTCCAGACGGTTTTTATTGTTAAATCCACGGATATTCCAATGTCCTTGCGGACGGACGGCGCAATAAAAAATGGTTATCCGCGACGCAAAGGTCTCTTCTGCGATATTCACAAAGTTGTTAACAGGTGTTGATAACTTTATCCCGGAAGAGTGGTTACTTTAGCAGAGTCAAGACGGGATTTCAAGGAGAATTTTTATAGCTTAAAACATCAATTATTTCAATCAGTTACGGATAAAGGCCGCGTAATGCCGTTGCCTCGCTGACCCTGCCGGCTCCGACTATCATGGCCGCGGTTCTCATATCCGTGCCGGTTTTTTTGTGTGTTTCAAATACTTCTTTGAACGCCTTGGTCATGATGATTTTGAGTTTAATCGAAACTTCGTTTTCGTCCCAGAAAAATCTCTGTAAATCTTGCACCCATTCAAAATAACTTACCACCACTCCTCCGGCATTGCAGAGGATGTCCGGTATAATAAAAACGCCTTTGTCTTTTAAGATAAGGTCCGCTTCGACGGTAGTCGGATTGTTCGCCCCCTCGGCTATTATGGCCGCCTTTATGCCGGCGGCGTTTTTTTCGTTTATCTGCCCTTCGAGGGCGGCCGGTATGAGCACGTCCACTTTTTTCAATATGAGTTCTTCAACGCTTATTTCCTCGCCGCCCTTAAAATCTTTTACGGAACGGGTTTCTTTTTTATGCGCGAGAAGGGCCTTTATATCAAGGCCTTTGGGGTTATACACGGCGGCCTTGGAATCGGCGACGCCGACTATCTTGGCTCCGAGTTCGTTCAACATCTCGGCGCACGCCGAGCCCACCTTTCCGATTCCTATGACCGAGACGGCGAGTCCCTTGGTTTTCATGTCGAGTTCTTTCAAGGCCTCGAGGAGCGTTATGACCACGCCTTCGGACGTTGCCCTTTTTCTGCCGAGACTTCCGCCGAGGGCTATTGGTTTTCCGGTAACGATCCCGGGCACGGAATATCCCCGTATCATGGAATAGGTGTCCATCATCCACGCCATGGTTTGTTCGTCCGTGTACATATCAGGGGCGGGTATGTCGGATTCGGGCCCTATGATAAATCCGATTTCATATGTATAGCGGCGGGTAAGGCGTTCCAGTTCTTTCAGGCTCATCTTCGTCGAGTCGCAGGTCACCCCGCCCTTGGCCCCGCCGAAAGGTATGTTCGTTATGGCGCATTTCCACGTCATTATGGCCGCGAACGCGATTATCTCGTCGAGCGTGACTTCGGGATGATACCTTATTCCTCCCTTTGCCGGGCCTCTCGCGGTATTGTACTGGACGCGGTAGCCGGTAAAAAACTTAACGCTTCCGTCGTCCATTGCGACGGGCACGGATACAATGACCGAACGCTTGGGATGCCTCAGCCTCTCGTAGAGGTGATCCGGGAGTTTCATGTACCGGTTCGCGTTTTCGAGCCTCGCAAGAACTTCTTCAAATGAACTTTTCTTTTGCGTCATAGGGGATTATCGGAAGCGAAAATCAAACCGGCCTTTCGTATAATTAGGGAGTATCTTAATGTCGGAGCGAAGGTTTTGTCAAGGGAATTTGCTCTAGTTTTTGTCTTGTAACGGAATTAGGTTTAGGCTAAAATTATTGATATTTAGTCAGCATGCATTAAAGGAGACTCTATATGAAAAAACTGCTGTTGGTTTTAGTCGGAATAGTCCTTGTTGGCTGTGTAACATTCCAGACAGTTGTACCAATTGTACAGGCGCCACAACGTATTTCTTCATCTACATTTGATGTGGGTAAGGTCAAGCAAACCAATATAGGCGACTCCATGGTGTTTGAGGAAGATATACTTTACTATGAAGGTCTCGCTGTATCATCGGATTTCCAGCCGCCAAGTAGTCTCGGCGTTCCTTATCCGTTTTTAAAGTCCGGAACAACTTTTAAGGCCTTCGGGAAAATAGAGAGCGGAGAAACCCTTTATGCACTCAATGACGAATTAAAAGTGGGTGGGTGGGACTGGGCATCCTATTATTGTTTGGTGGTAAATGTAGAAGGAAACGTAATAGGTGATACGGGGTGCATTATGGTAGACGTCAGGCAATGGCCGCAATCCTTGCCCATGCAAAAGACAAAGATTGTCGAAAAAGGCTCTTCAAAAAAAGAACTCCTTTATCAGGGCAAATCTGGCAATACAATAAGATTGATGTATCGGGAATTTTACGACGGGTTTGCTCGTCCCGCGTTCCAGCAGGATTTAACCTACGACTTGGCGGAAACAAAAATAATAGGCTTTCGCAAGATGACCATCGAGGTTATAGAAGCAACAAACTCATATATAAAATTCGTGGTGAAAACACCTTTTTAAAGTGTCTTTTCCAGAAATGCCGGGCCGCTCCAGTGGAGGTCCAAAGCGGCTTTTACGGTTTTGACCCATTTTGCGGTCTATAAGCACCTTAAGGCGTTTTATCATGGTGGGCGGCGGGGTTGAATGGGTTTTGTCTTCACGCGGATTCCGAAAGTTCCCCCATCACCTTCAAGTATATTCCCCGCACCTCTTCTCTTTTTTTGATGTAATCCGAAATCAGTTTTTCTCCCGCATTGCCTTTATAACCCATCTTTTTAGCGAGAGAGTCGGTTTCGACGCTTCCCGCGATAAGCACGCAAACGGAAGAATCGTGCACTATTCTGAGCCTTGTTTCTATGCGGCGATAGAATTTGTAGGCGTTTGAAAGAGCGTTATAATCCTTTTCCTTCAATATCCCGGCTTCGAAGGAATTTTTAAGGGCTTCGAGGGTGTTCGGCGAGCGGAGTTTTTTTTCTTTGCCGTGCCTTAAAAGAAGCGCCTGAACGAGGAACTCGACGTCCACCATGCCGCCCTTGCCTGCCTTTATGTCGAACCGCGTCCCGGTTTCTTTCGCGACCTCGTCTTCCATCCTTTTTCTTATCCTTAAAAGTTCCGACACGTCTTCTTTCGCAAGGCCCTTTGAGTATATTATGTCCGAGAGTTCTTTGATGATATCAAGCCCGAAGTCCCTGTCCCCGGCCGCCGCGCTTGCGCGCGTCAAGGCCTGCCTTTCCCAAACGCTCGCTTTTTCTTTTTGATAGTCGAGGAGCGCGGTCTTTGATACCACGAGAGGCCCGGAGCTTCCGGACGGCCGGAGTCTCGCGTCCACGTTAAACAAAAATCCCTCGTTCGTCCTGAGAGAAAGCACGCTTATCATCTTTTGCGCCGCGTGCGCGTAGAATTCGTGGTTCGAGACGACCTTGGGTCCGGAGGTCTCGTCTCTTTTCGGATTTTCGGCGTAAACGAAGATTATGTCGAGGTCGCTTCCGTAGATTAATTCCCCTCCCCCGAGTTTTCCGAGTCCGAGCACGGTAAATCTTTTGTCCCCGGGCGTTCCGTATTTTTTGGCGAGTTGGGCGGCCGCTGTCTTGTACGCCGCTTCCAGAGAGGCCGAGGCGAGTGAGCTTATCTGCTTCGAGACGTCTTCGCTTGACAGTTCGCCCAAGAGGTCTTTTGTGCCGATGCGGAAGAGTTCCTGTTTTTTGTAGCGCCTCAGATTATCGAGGGTCTGCTCGTAATCAGCGCTTTTTTTGGCAATATCTGACATTTCTCTCATGAATTCTTTTTCCGTCTTAACCGGCCTTGCGACGTCCTTTGAGAGGAGGATGTCGAGGTTTTCCGGTTTTTCCACGAGCATGTTCGAGAGAAACGCGCTCCCTCCGAATATCTTCATGAGCTCGGTTATAAGGGGCGTATTTTCGACGAGGAGAGAGTAGACGCCGACGCGCGAGCCGGCGGCTGATATAAAACGCTCGATATTGAAAAGAGCCATGTCGGGGTCGGGCGAAGTCGAAGCCCTGAAAAGCAAGAGCGGCGAGAGTTTTTCAAGAAGAACCCGCGCCTTTTGAGAGAGGTGAAGGAACGGGGAAGTTCCCCTTAGAAGGAGCACGTTTTTAAGCGCGGTCTCCGCGTCTTTGAAACCCAGGGATTTTACGGCAAAGAGCCTTTCTTTTTCAAGCGCATCGTCGGAAAGAGCCGCGAAGACCTCTTCGGGAATTCCTTCTTTAAAGACGTCTTTTGATTTGTAGAAAAGCCCGCGAAAGACGTCGTGGATTGAATCGGTTTTTTCCTTAAGGGCTTTCAGGAATTCCCCGCTCGAGGCGAAGTCCATTGTCTTCGCTATCCGGAGGACGTCTTCTTTCTTCTCCGGGAGATTCTGGGTTTGAAGCCCCTCTGTCATCTGAAGCCTGTGTTCGAGGTTTCTTAAAAATACGTAACCGTCTTTAAGCAAAGAGGCGTCTTTCGCGCTCAACAGGTTTTTCTCGCGGAGTTTTTCCATGGCGCGAAGCGTCGAAGAGTCTCTTACGCCGGGATCTTTACCGCCGTATATGAGTTGCAACGCCTGGCAGAAAAATTCCGCCTCCCTTATGCCGCCTCTTCCGAGTTTTACGTTTATGGCCGTGTTTTTGCCTCTTATCAGGGCGAGGTCTATTTTTTCCTTCATCGCCTTTATCTCTTCGATGGAGGTGAAGTCGAGGTATTTTCTGTAGGTAAAAGGCGTAATCATCTTCATAAAGGCCGTTCCGAGTTCCTCGTCCCCGGCAACGGGCCGCGCCTTTATCATGGCGCTC
>DASRUI010000009.1:0-4801 GCA_035655515.1 Thermodesulfobacteriota bacterium | reverse complement strand
CGCGTCCCGGCCGAGGTTGGCTTCGGGAAGAAGGTCCAGGAATACCGTGGCCGTAACGACTCCGGCCGAGATCGCTATTATGTATCTTACGCCTTTGAAATTAACGTAGAGCGGAAGCACGCCGGCAATCAGCGTTATGACGCCGGCCAAAAGTCCGTAAAGAACGTAGGTTTCCATCATCTGCCTTTCTTATTTCCAAGCGCCGCGGCTTCAACCCTGACGTAGGTCTTTATCGCCGAGAACTTAGCCTCTCCGATGCCTTTCACTGTCTTGAGTTCTTCCGTCGTCCTAAACCCTCCAAGCGCCATTCTCCTCGAAACGATGCTTTGAGCGAGGCTTTCTCCCACCCCGGGCAAAAGCGAAAGCTCCTCGACGCCGGCGCTGTTTATGTCAATCGTTCCGTGGAGAACGAATCTTTCCGGCGGAGTCGCCTCGAAACGAAGCCTTTCGGCTATCGCGGCCTCGACCTCTCCGGAATCGGCCTCTCGCGGCGCGTTAAAATACGGCTTCGCGAAAAGCACGATAAGAAGACTCAACAACAAAAGAAGAGCCGCCGAATTACCGTATGCTTCTTTTTCTACGATCTCGGTCAAATGCCCTCCGCGCTTTTTAGCAAACGCACGATTTGGCCAAAGATTGCGTTTGCCATATCTACCGCCTTTTTTTCTTGTCTTTGTAAAGTTTATACTCGAGGCTATCCACAAGGGCGCGCCAGCTCGCCTCTATCACGTTTTCCGAAACCCCGACAGTTCCCCACTTATCCGACTTATCCCCTGATTCAACAAGCACCCTGACCTTAGCGGAGGTGCCCGCGCGCCCTCCTATGACGCGCACCTTGAAATCCAAAAGTTTCACTTGCTTAAGGGACGGATAAAAACGTTCGAGGGCTTTTCTCAGGGCCTTATCGAGCGCGTTCACCGGGCCGTCGCCTTCGGCGGCCGTATGCTCGACCACGCCTTTGACTTCGAGTTTTATGGACGCCTCGGCGCAAGGCGGCTCGCCTTCGTCTTTTTTGGAATCAACCACGCTCCAGCCGTGGAGCTTGAAATACTTCCGCCTCTTGCCCAAGGCTTCCTGCATCAATAACTCGAATGACGCCTCCGCACCTTCGTACTGAAAACCCTCGTGCTCGAGCCTTTTGAGCTCATCCAGAACCTTTTTTACGGCCGGGTCGCCGCTCTTTAGATTTAGGCCGTACTCCTCGGCCTTGTAGAGGATATTGGACCTGCCGGAAAGGTCGGAGACCAAAACCCTTTGACGGTTGCCGACAAGCTCCGGAGTTATGTGCTCGTAAGTCTTAGAGCTTTTAACCACCGCGCTCACGTGTATGCCGCCCTTGTGCGCGAAGGCGCTGTCCCCGACATAGGGCTGGCGCTTATTCTCCGAGAGGTTCGCGATTTCGTAGAGAAACCTCGAGGTCTCCCTGAGCCTTTTTATGTTGGCATCCGGAAGGCAGTCAACCTTCATCTTGAATTTAAGAGACGGTATTATGGCGCAGAGGTCGGCGTTGCCGCACCTCTCGCCGAATCCGTTCATGGTGCCCTGCACCTGAACCGCGCCTTGCTTTACGGCTACAAGGGAATTGGCCACGGCCGTGCCCGAGTCGTTATGAGCGTGTATGCCCAACTTCGCTCCGGTCTTCCTCGCGACCTCGGAGATAATCCTTTCCACGTCAAAGGGAAGAGTTCCGCCGTTAGTATCGCAAAGAACGAGGCAATCCGCCCCGGCCTCCGTTGCCGCGCGAAGACTCTTAAGCGCGTACACCGGGTCGTCTTTATAGCCATCGAAGAAATGCTCGGCGTCGAAAAATACGACTCCCGTTCTTTTCTTGAGGTACGAAACAGTGTCTGATATCATGTCGAGGTTTTCTTCGAGAGAAACCCTCAAGGCCTCTGTTACCTGAAACTTCCAGCTCTTCGCGACTATGGTAATAACCGGAGTTTCGGCCTTCAAGAGGGCCTTTACGTTTTGGTCGTCCTTGGTCTTTACCCCGTGACGCCTCGTGGAGCCGAAGGCCGCCAATTTAGAGGTCTTGAGTTTTTCCTTTTTCATCTTCAAGAAAAACTCGACGTCCCTCGGATTGCTTCCCGGCCATCCGCCTTCTATGTAATGGATGCCCAAAGAGTCGAGGGCGGCCGCCACGCGCACCTTGTCCTCGACCGAGAAATTAACGTCCTCGGCCTGCGCCCCGTCACGGAGAGTGGTGTCGTATAGGAATACCTTATTTGGTGTTTTATCGGACATGACGAAAGACCCTATATCTTATACCCTTCTTTTTTTAAATATCCCGAGATCGAAGCCATAAAATTCTCAGCCTCTTCAAGCAATTCTTTCGCCTCTTTCTCCGAGATGACAAAAGTAAATTCATAATCGCTTATCTGTCTTTTTTCAAAGGCGCGCGTAAGGGCCTTGCTTAAATCCTTTGAAAAGATGCCTGTCTTTACGAAATGCTCGCCGAAAGCCGACAAAACCGCTTTATGACTCGAAAATGACAATTCTTTCGCAAGCAGCAATGCCTCGGTAGCGTAAAACATGGCGTAATACGCGCGCGAAGCGGCGGACTCATAATCCTTGGCCTTAATAAGAAGCCCGGTAGATTTGATATATCTTTCCGAACGCGCGATCAAACTCTTGATTTCGCCGCTCATAAACATATCCCCTCTTGCCTGACATTCAAGATAAGAGGGCTTTTTACGGTTTTAAAAGCGTTCTCGGACACAGGGCATATTGATATAAGCGTATTATATTTGAGATTTAAATCAGTAACCACGTCCAACATATAATCTATTTCCCTGCCGGGTCTGACGCCGCCTTTAAGAACAACAACAACATCTATGTCCGAATCTTTTAACGCCTCTCCTCTCGCGTAGGAGCCGTAGAGAATTACTGAAACCAGCCTCTCTTTGTAGAGCCGTTCCAATCTTTCTTTCACTTCGCGCAAAACTGCGCGAATATCGCTTTGTTTTAGCTTTTGCATAAATTGCGAATATCACCCTTGATAATCTCTATTGCTTCTTGTACTACATCATTCCCATGCATATTTTCAATATTCCCTTTCACAAACGGTGGAATCTCGCCTTGCAATACTTCTGCGACGCGTTTACCGTTCAAAAAAGTTTCTATTATATATCCATCCTTATCACTCCCTGTACATTTAATTACATAGTCTTTGCCGTTGCACTTAAAGATTTCAGTTGTTTCCATAGTTATCTCTCTGCCAAAATTTTCAGCCGATTTTAATCTATATCTTTACCTCTCCTCCTCGACCTCTTCCTTGCCTAATTCGAAAACGTCGTGAAGGACCCTCACGGCGAGTTCCGCGTATTTTATGTCAACCACGCAGGAGATTTTTATCTCGGAGGTGGAAATCATCTGTATGTTCACGCCTTCTTTCGCGAGCGTCTCGAACATGAGGGACGCGACTCCGGCGTGGCTCCTCATGCCGGCGCCTACAATCGATATCTTCGCTATGTTGGTGTCGCCTATCACGTCACGCGCCTCGATTCCCTTGGCGACCTTCTTGACGAGTTCGAACGCCTTTTTAAAATCGTCCTTTGTCACGGTAAACGTCAGGTCCGTGTGAGCGTCATGGGAGATATTCTGCACTATCATGTCGATGTTTATCCCGGCCTCTGTCAAGGGGCGGAAGAGTTTGGCCGCTATGCCGGGCTTGTCGGGCACCCGCACAACCGAAATCTTGGCCTCGTTCTTATTGTATGTGATGCCAGAAACAGCTACCTTTTCCATATCCTTATCCTCCTTGCACACGAGAGTGCCTTCGGCGTCGGTAAAAGAAGACCTTACCATGACCGGGACGTTGTATTTTTTGGCGAACTCGACGGACCGCGTCTGAAGCACCTTCGCCCCGAGGCTCGCCATCTCGAGCATCTCGTCGTAAGAAATCTTCTTGAGTTTCCGCGCCTTATTGCAGATGTTCGGGTCTGTCGTATAAATCCCCTCGACGTCCGTGTATATCTCGCAGAGGTCCGCGTTCAAAGCCGCGGCTATGGCTACGGCCGTAGTATCGCTTCCGCCCCTGCCGAGAGTCGTTATATTTCCCTCAGGGTCAACCCCCTGAAAACCCGCGACAACCGCCACAAAGCCGTCTTTCAATTCAGCCATGATGTTTTTCTTATCGATGCTTTCTATGCGCGCGGAGGAAAACCTCTTCTCGGTTACAATCGGCACCTGAAGCCCGAGAAAACTCTTTGCCCTGCATCCGATGCTGTGGAGCGCGAGGGAAAGAAGCCCTATGGTAACCTGCTCGCCCGTAGAGACAACAACGTCGTACTCGCGGTTTCCCACCGGGCCGTCAAAGGCCTGCTTGGCGAGGTTTATCAAGCGGTCGGTCTCGCCCGACATGGCGGACACCACTACGACAACGTCGTGGCCGGCCTTTTTTGTCCTGGCAACCCTCTTGGCGACGTTTTTTATCCGCTCTACCGAGCCGACCGAAGTGCCGCCGTATTTCTGAACTATAAGAGACATGTTAAGATTACCTTTTCCTGCCTATTTTATGTATCGCCATGCCGTGGATATCTTCCGCGGCCTCATGCACTATTTCAGGCAACGTCGGATGCGCGTGTATGGTGTCAATTATGTTTTTTAATTTACCGCCCGCCCTTACAACCACCGCAACCTCTCCTATCAAATCAGTCGCGTGAGAGCCGACAATGGTCGCGCCCAAGACCCTCTCGGTGCCTTCCTCGGTTATGAGTTGAATGAAGCCTTCGGTCTCGCCCATGGCAAGGGCCTTGCCCGATGCCGCGTAAGGAAACCTTCCGACGTTTATCTTAACGCC
>DASRUI010000008.1:0-8294 GCA_035655515.1 Thermodesulfobacteriota bacterium | reverse complement strand
GGGCATCTCGTGTTTACGACCGTTCACGCCAATAACGTCATAGACGTCATAGGCAGGTTCATACACATGGGCATAGAGCCGTATAACTTCGTGTCTTCCCTCAACTGCGTGCTTGCCCAGAGACTTGTGAGGTGCATATGCCTTAAGTGCAAGGCGCCAATAACTATAAGCAACGACGAGCTTCGCGCATACGGCCTGCAACCCGAAAAATACAAGGACGTTACGTTCTACGCCGGCAAGGGTTGCGGGGAGTGCTATAACACGGGCTATCACGGCAGGAAGGCCATTGCCGAATTGCTTGAACTTTCGGACGAGTTGAGGGATATGATAGCCGCCAAGGAGCCTCCTTCGGCCATCAAGAAAAAGGCGATAGAAAACGGCATGATTACGCTTCGCCGCTCCGCGGTGGAAAGAGCGGTAAGCGGAGAGACCACGTTTGAGGAAATAAACAGAGTGACCTTCATAGATTAAGGGTTACCCCCTTTTATAAAGGGGGGTTAGGGGGGATTAGGGCAATATGCCGGGCGCCGGATTGGCTTTTCTCGAAGATTCGATAGTAATGGCTTTCGCCGAAAAGACGGACAAGGGGATTCTTCTTGCCGGTTGCGCGGGAGCGCCGGCGCCGGCGTATTCTCCTTACGGAACGCTTCCGGCCGCGGGGTTTAAAAACGCCTTGGCGGAGATACTGAGCGGTTCGTTGCCGCGCGTCAAGGACGTCGCGATATCCATACCTGATATTGCCGTTAAGGCCGTTGTGCTTGAATTCACCGAGCTTCCCGATAACAGGCAGGAAGCCGAAGAGGTGATAAAGTGGAAGGCTGCGAAAGGGTTTTCGGCAAGGCCCGAGGATTGTATCCTCGGTTATCAGACAATGGCGGCGTCAAAGGGGAAAAAGGTATTTGCCGCGATAGCCGACAGGAAAATTATCGAGGGCTACGAGGACGCGGTCAGCGAGGCCGGCCTCGGAGTTTCCGTTGTCGGGATTCACTCGCTTAACGCGTTGAATCTTCTTTCCGAGGCATTGTCTGACGAGACAGGGGGGTCTTTTTTCGCGGTAACGGCGTCGAAGAGTTTTTTTTCGGTCATGGCCGTGCGCGACGGGGCAACGGATTTCTACAGGTGCAAGGAAACAGGCGAGGGGGTGGACGCTACGCAACAGATCGAAGCCACGTTCGCCTCTTATAAAGGTAAAAATCCGGACGCTAATATGGATAAGGCGTATATATTGGGAAGCGCCGGCGGGATTTCGGGCGTTCAGGTAAAGGAAATTTCCGTTTCGAGGCTCGTTTCTTTAGGTACGGGAGTAAGCACGGATGGCATTCCGTCGCTTGGAGTGATGGCGGCCGCGGGAGCCGCGGCCGCAAGGTAGGCAGGTTATGGAAAAAATAACGATAAACCTTTCCACCGGAAGATACGCGAGAGGGCAATCCGTAAGGTTAATGGCCGCGGCTCTGACCCTTGTCGCGCTCGTGTTCTCGTACCATACGGTCTACGATTATTACGTGAACGCGAAGACCATTTCGCTTCTTAAAGGAGAGATTGCGAGGCTCGGGGAGGCGAAGGCAGGAAAGGCCGCGCCGCGTAAGGACTTTTCAAAGATTCCCGCCGCCTCGCTCGAGAAGAAGGTTTTTGCCATAAACGACATAATCATAAGGGAAACATTTTCATGGACCGAACTTTTGACGGGCATGGAAGAGGTTACCCCGGGAAACGTCTCCATAGTGCGCATAACGCCGGATTTCAAGGATAATAAAATAGCCGTAAGCGGCATGGCGGCCTCGGTAAAGGACGCGCTTTCTTTCGTTACGAACCTTTCTTCTTCGCCTAAATTCGGCGATGCGTTCCTCCTTAAGCACTCCGAGGAGAAAGGCGACGAGTTGTCGCGCGAAAGGGTGTTTTTTAATGTCTCGGCGAACTACGGCAGGCAGGGAAAGGAATGAGTTTGGTTTTGAAATACGTTAAATCCGCGGGCAAGGCGTCTCTCGTATTGTTTTTGGCGTCCGCCGCCGTTATCGCCGCGAATCTCATTTTGACCTTTACGGTCACGGCCGCTCAGGAAGACGAGACGCGTCTTTTAGAGGAGAGGGTTTCCGGACTCAAAGGGGTTTCAGGTTCGCCTTTTGAACAAGCGGTCTCGGACATAGAGGTCTTTACGGGGAGGATGCCGAATAAAAGCGGACTTCCGAAGGCGCTGGCCTCCATATTCGATATCGCCAGGAAAAACGGCCTCAATATACCTTCGGGCGATTACGCGCCCGAGACCGTAAGCGAGGCCGGTATTTCCAAGTATACGATATCGTTTCCGGTTGAGGGAAGCTATCCGGAGATAAAAAAATTCATATACGGGATAGAGAACATGAACGTTCCGGTTGTTGTCGAGGACATAGTCTTTTCGAGAAGCAAGGGAACGTCCCGACCCACGCCAAGCGGCGTGGGCGCCCCGATAGAACTCAAGATAAGATTATCGGTGTATTTTATATGAACCGGCAGTGGATATTTTCGAATAAAAAGCGCGCATGGGCGGTTTTGGGCGTTATATGGGCCGCGATAATAGCGTATAACGCGGCCTATTACGTTAAAGGCCCGCCGGAAGCGCCGCATGAGACGCCGTCTTCCGGGCTAAAGGTGAGGCTCGACTTGCTTAAAAATAAAAAGCGCGGATACGGCGGCATAAAGAAGGACATATTCAGTCCCCTTAGGCGCGTAATTCCGGTTGTTAAGCCGGCGGAGGTTCAGCCCGCGCCGCCGCCCCCTCCGCCTCCCACGGCGCTTCAGGTGTTCACCATGTCCGTGAGGGCGCTTGGCTTTGTCGAAAAAGAAAAAGACAAGACCGTGTTTTTAAGCAAGAACGACGACCTCTTTGTCGTTAAGAGCGGGGATTTGGTGGACGGCAGGTTCCGTATACTCTCGATAAGCGAAACCTCGATAGGGGTGAGGGACGAGGTTACAAAGGAAGAATCCCTGATAGGAATCGCGGTTCGATAGGTTTTTTGTGTCCAAACGCCGGCAGTGTTCCCGCGCCTTCTTTATTTTTACGTCGAATTCTAATCTTCCCTTAATCTTCTTTTCCGTATGATGGATATATGGATTCCGGTCGGCGTAAACGCCTCCGGAACAAATAAAAAGACAGGGAGGTTAGCGCCATGAAAAAATCATTGCTCATTACGGTTGCGGCAACGGCGTGCATGTTTTTTGCCGGAGTTTTGTCTCTTGCCCATGCGGAAGAAAAAGCGGCGGGGGAGGAAAAGCATAAAGTCGAAGTCAAGGCAACGATATCGCTTGAGGAGGCAATCGCGATAGCGAAAAAAGAAATCCCCGGCGAGGTGGTCGAGGCCGAGCACGAGAGAGGCCGTTACGAAATTAAGATTTTAAAGGACGGCAAGATAACGAAGCTTTATGTGGACGCCAAAGACGGCGGCATAAAGCTTAGCTCAGGGCTTCAGCCCTGATACGTATCAGCCCTTCCGCCTCAGGCGGAGGGCTGATCTACGAAGTGAGGTGGTTGAGTTCTTGACCGGCCTGAATTTAGTGGTAATATTAACGGTAAAGTTCCGCGTTTAACTACGGCAAGTTACGGAGGTTTTCCATGGATTGCAAGGTGAAAGAAAATATCTCCGAAGTCTGCGTATGGGATTGGCAGACAAGGGCGCTTCACTGGATTAACGCCCTTTTGGTCATAAGCCTCATGCTCCTCGCCATCGGTTTCGAGTGGATGGAGGAACTTGGCGCGACAAAGGCCATGAGGAGGCCCGTAAAGGAGATACACGCCTACGTCGGGTATGTGTTCGTCGTGACTTTCTTGTTGAGGATAATATGGGGTTTTATAGGCAACAGTTACGCAAGGTGGAGCGATACCCTGCCTCTTAGCGGAAAGAAGTGGAAAGAGGCTTTTTCGAACCTTAGGTGGGTGCTTGGAGGACTTAAGGGAATTCCGCCGGTCGAGATCGGGCACAACCCGCTCGCTTCCATTGCTTACGCCGCCCTTTTTATCGTGCTCATAAGTCAGGCAACCACGGGCATAGCGCTTTCCGGCAAGGAATTTGGCATGTTCCCGGGAACGGTGATTGTTGCGAAAGAAAACAAGGTCGCCGAAGTCTTGCCTGCCGTTGTCAATGGAAACGCTAATGAAGAAAAGAAGAGCGAAGGCGCGGCCTTGGGAGTGAAAAAGGAGGGCGGGGTACCCACGACCCATCCTTCGGATGGGTACCCCGGCATGGGTCGGGAAGAAGACGCCATGATGGAGGTTGCCGAGGAATTGCACGAACTCGGTCTTTGGTTCATGCTGTTTTTCATTGCCGCGCATCTTGCCGGGCTCGTATTGCACGAAATAGGCGAGAGAAGGGGGCTTTTCTCGTCCATGATTAACGGGCGTAAATATTACGGTAAAGACGAGCTGTGAGGATTATCCTCGTAGAGGACGAAAAAGCCCTTGCCTCGATAATGAAAAAGGGGCTCGAGGAGAACGGCTACTCGGTTGACGTAGCCTATGACGGCGAGGAAGGACTTTTTATGGCGGAAAATTATTCCGCCGACGCCGTCATTTTGGACGTCATGCTTCCAAAGCTTGACGGCATTGCCGTGCTTTCGAAGCTCAGGCGCAAGGGCATACAGACGCCTGTGATACTCCTTACCGCGAAAGACGCCCTCACGGACAAGATAAAAGGTCTGGATGCCGGAGCCGACGATTATCTCACGAAGCCGTTCGAATTTACGGAACTCCTCGCGAGGGTGCGTTCCCTCGTAAGGAGAAAATCCGTCGTCAAGGAGGCCGTGATAAGGGCGGCGGACCTTGACATAAACACGGCGAGCCATGAGGTAAAACGAGGCGGGATAACGCTCAAGATGTCCTCAAGGGAGTACGCCATACTCGAATATATGGCCTATAATAAGAACAAGGTGCTTTCCCGAAGCGACATCACCGCCCACGTCTACGACGAGAGTTTCGACAAGGATTCCAACATAGTGGACGTCTATATAAATTACCTCAGAAAGAAGATAGATTCCGGGCGCTCCCTGAAGTTGATAGTCACGGTGCGCGGCGCCGGATACATGTTGAAAGACCCGGATGCCGCGGACGGCGAAATTCCGGAATAGGCACGGGATACGCGCAATGCCTTCCATAAAGTTAAGGCTCGTAGTGATATTCGCCGCTGTTTTTTCCGTGGCGCTTGCCGCCCTCGGCTTGTCCATGTACGTAAAGCTGAAGGACATAGCCGTAGGCTCGATAGACAGCCATCTGCACTCGGAGGTTCAGCTTATAGCCGGGCTTATAACTTCCGAGCACGAGAATTTGGAAGTCGAATTGCACAAGATGGAGACCGGGGATTACGCGGTCGCTCTTTCGGGGCATTATTTTCAGGTTGTCTTGGAAAGCGGCGAATTGATAGCCCGCTCTCCGTCGCTCTCTCTCGCCAACGTTACCCTGCCGCCCCGCGGCACGGAGGCGTCCTTCGAGCCGGTTTTAAAGAACATAACAGGGCCGGACAATAAGCCGCACCGCCTTATGGAACAGTCTTTCAATGTCTACGGCAAGGTCGTTACCGTGCAGGCGTCGGAATCCCTTGCCGACGTTTACGCGTTGCTCTCGACCTTCAGGAGAACCCTTTTAATCGCGTTCCCGTTGATTTTCGCGTTTACCTCCGCCGCGGTAGTCGCGGTTACGGGCTTTTCGCTGCGAAGCCTCGGTGTGTTCGCGAAGCAACTCGGTCATATAACGGAGAAAAGCCTGAGCGAGAGGGTTAATGCCGATAACCTTCCTTGCGAACTCAAACCCCTCGCGTTAAACTTTAACGTCATGATAGAGCGCCTTGAGGAATCGTTCGAAAGGCAGAGGAGTTTTCTTACGGACGCTTCTCACCAATTAAGGACGCCTCTTTCCATAGTGAAGGCGACGTGCGACGTAACCCTCGCGAAAGACAGAACCGCCGGCGAATACAGGGAGGCGCTCCTCGCCATATCCGGAAGCCTCTCGCGCATGACTGTTCTTACGGAACGCATAATGGACGAGGCGCGTTTCGAGAGCAGGATATTTTCCATGAACATGGCCGAGGCGGATTTGCTCGGTATTCTGGAGGATTGCGTGAGGCTTCTTGAGGATAAGGCGTTGTCGCGTTCCGTAAGCGTCGGATTATCCGGCGCAAGGGCGCGCGTATTCGGCGACAGGGAAAAGCTGACGGACCTTTTTCTTACCATAATCGATAACGCCGTCAAGTATAACAGACAGGGCGGCAGGGTTGCGATTGAAGTCAAGGAAGGCGTTGACGGGGCCGTGGTTACAATAGAGGATACCGGGCGCGGCATACCGGCCGGGGAGAGGGAAAAGGTCTTCGACAGATTCTTCAGGGGAGCGGACACCTCGGGCGTCGAGCCGGGTTCCGGGCTCGGTCTTTCCATAGCAAAGGTTCTGGCCGCGCGGCACGGCGGAGAAATCACGCTTGAAAGCGAAGTCGGCAAGGGAAGCGTCTTCAAGGTAATTTTGCCGAAAAAGGATAAAAAAGACTAATAATATCCGATTTATCCCGCCCCTAAAAACACGCCTACTTTCAAGCGGTTCCGCGATTATAAAAAAGTTTTAATTTTCGGCTTGACATCATTCTGATAAAAGTCATATAATCGCCTGCATATCGAAAAGGGAGAGGTTTGCGCCCTGTATTAAATCTTACCAGCGCCGGGACTGTTTTTAAGGTTCCGGTAGACTCTCAAAAGAAAGGAAGGAGGTTTCAATGCGGCTACATTGTGAAGTTCTTTTCAGGAAGCTGCACATCTGGCCCGTGGTCGTGGTGATCGCTATCGCGCTCGCCCTGAGTTCGGCGCAGGTGTTCGCGGCGGGGGATGCCGGTGCGACGGATACGGCGGCCGTTGCCACAGAGGCGGCGGCTGGCAATGCCGGAACAGGGAAGCAGTATTTTACGGGCGGGAAGAGGTTCCAAAACGGGGGCCCTCCTTGCATGTCCTGTCATAACGCGGGGAATGCGGTCGTTGGCGCATTAGGCGGCGGTTCTCTCGGACCGGACTTGACGGAGGTATTCGACAACAAAGGTTTCCTTATAGACACAGGCTGGATCAATGGCAAAGACATCCCGGTAATGGGGCCGGTATTCTCGAATCATCCGTTGACCGAAGCGGAAGTCGCTGACTTAAAGGCATTTCTCGAAACATTTTCCGGACAGAAGGCCCCGGTAAGAAGCAATGCGCCGTTTGTGGGTGGCGGCATCATAGGCACGATAGTAATGTTGATTATATTTAGTATAGTATGGAGCAACAGGTACAGGAAAAGAACAAACACCACCGCCCACGAGGCCCTTTGGAGAAACTACCGCGGAAAAGGAGGGAGGTAAGCAATGGCTACATGGATACAGGACATAGATAACCCGGCAAAAAGAGGCTGGGAAGAATTTTACCGTAATCGCTGGCAGTACGATAAGACCGTCCGGAGCACTCACGGCAACAACTGCACCGGCGGATGCAGCTGGATGGTGTACGTGAAAGACGGCATCATCACATGGGAACTTCAGGCCACAGACTACCCCCTTTTAGAGTCTTCGCTTCCCCCATACGAGCCGAGGGGTTGCCAGAGGGGCATATCCGCTTCATGGTACGTATACAGCCCGGTCAGGGTGAAATATCCTTATATTCGCGGCATTCTTCTTGATTACTGGAAAGAAGCCCGGACGAAACATTCCGACCCGGTTGACGCATGGGCCAGCATAATGGAAGACCCGGAAAAAGGCAAGAAGATCAAGTGGTCAAGAGGTAAGGGTGGATTCAGGAGATACAACTACGACGAAGCCATGGAGCTTGTGGCGGCCGCCCAGATATACACCATAAAGAAGTACGGTCCGGACAGAAACATCAGCTTCTCCGTCATTCCGGCCATGAGCCAGATAAGCTACGCGTCCGGCGCGAGGTACCACCAGTTGATAGGCGGCGTCAGCATGAGCTTCTATGACTACTATACGGACCTTCCTCCGTCATCCCCCGAAATCTGGGGCGAGCAGACGGATGTTTGCGAGAGCGCGGACTGGTATAACTCCGGATACGTTGTCGTGCTCGGCTCCACCCCCAACAGGACGAGAACCGCGGATTGCCACTTTATCAGCGAACTCCGTCACGGCGGCGCCAAGTTAGTAGTCATGGCTCCGGACTATTCCGAAGTCGCGAAGTACGCGGACCTTTGGGTGCCGGTAAAGACCGGCTCCGACGGAGCTTTCTGGATGGGCGTCAACCACGTCATCTTGAAGGAATTCTACGTTGACAGGCAGGTGCCGTATTTCGTCCAGTATCAGAAGGATTAC
>DASRUI010000007.1:0-11996 GCA_035655515.1 Thermodesulfobacteriota bacterium | reverse complement strand
ACTCCGGACGACTTAAGGTTTCTTTTCGTTGACCCGAAGATGCTCGAGCTTTCGCCCTACGAGGGCATACCGCATCTTCTCGCGCCGGTCGTGACCGACGCCAAGAGGGCGAACCTCATGCTCAAGGGCGTTGTGACGGAGATGGAAAAGAGGTACCGCCTCATGGCCGAGGCGGGGTCGAAGAACATAGAAAAATATAACGAGACGGTGGCCGAGAAATCCGGCGCGGCCGACAGGGAAGAAAGGATAAACGCCCTTAAAAAACTCCCCTACATAGTCGTCGTCATAGACGAGTTGGCGGACTTGATGATGACCGCGGGGAGGGACGTGGAGGAGAGTTTGGTGAGGCTCTCGCAGATGGCCCGCGCCGCGGGCATACACCTGATAGTCGCGACACAGAGGCCTTCGGTGGACGTCATAACGGGCCTCATAAAAACGAATTTTCCCGCAAGGATTTCCTTTCAGATGCCTTCAAAGACCGATTCGAGGACCATACTGGACTCTGCCGGCGCGGAGAGCCTCCTCGGTCAGGGAGACATGCTTTTCATGCCGCCCGGCTCGGCAAAGCTCATGAGGATACACGGCGGCTACGTTTCGGAAAAAGAAGTCAAGAGGGTCGCGGACTTCCTCCGAAAGCAGGGCAAGCCCGAATACCGCGAAGAGGAGATAATAGACGAAAAGGCCGCGATTGATGCTTCAAACGAGGACGACTTTGGCGCGGAGTTTCTGGAGAGGTACAGGGAGGCGGTAAAACTCGCCTCGGAGATGGAGATGATTTCCACCTCTTACATACAGAGGCGGTTTCGCATAGGCTATAACACGGCGGCGCGGATAATAGAGAAGATGGAAAAAGACGGCATAGTCGGGCCGGCGCAGGGCAGCCGTCCGAGAGAGGTCTTACGGAAAGACGCTTGAGAAAGATTTTATTTTTTGCCGTATTTTTGTTTCCGGCCTTTGTTTTTGCCGTGGATTACGATGTTTTGTCGGGGTTCCTGAAAAAGCACTCCGAGATTATTTCAATGGAGGCCGATTTCATTCAGGAGGTTTCATACGAAACCCCCGCGCGCAAGACAGCGTCTTCGGGCAAGCTGTATCTCAAAAAGCCGGGCAGGATGCGCCTGATATTTTCCCCTCCCTTATCCGACGAATTCGTGAGCGACGGGAAGAAGTATTGGGTTTATCAGGCGGACCTGGCGCAGGCGATGGAGATGCCGTTATCGAGCGCTCCGGCCGGCTTCGGGTTTTTGGACGGCACAATTGACCTAAAGAAAGAATTCGCGCTCGGAAAAACCAAAAAGACGGATTCCGGTTACGAGATGGAGTTTTTCCCGAAAAATCCGGACCTGCCGGCAAAAAAGGCCGTTCTTGAAACTGACGCGGATTTTTCAATCGTAAAGATAATTGTTACGGACGGATTAGGGGCAATAACGAGCGTTACCCTGAAAAACAAAAAGATAAATCAAGATATGCCCGACGATTTTTTCGTTTTCAAGGCGCCTAAGGGCGTAACCACGGTAAAGCCGTAAACATAACGCACGGGAGGTGAGTTGATTATGCCGTCATTCGACATCGTATCAAAGGTGGACGAGCAGGAAGTGGATAACGCGGTGAATCAGGCCATAAAAGAGATGCAGACGCGGTACGACTTCAAGGGAACGAAAAGCGAAATAAAATGGGAAAAGAAAGAGGAGATAATCATCATAGCCGACGACGATTACAAGCTGAAGGCCGTCATAGACATACTCCAGACCAAGTTCGTTAAAAGAGGCGTGTCCCTGAAGGCGTTGGATTACGGCAAGGTCGAGGACTCGGCCGGAGGGTTAAAGAAGCAGGTTTTGAAGATAAAGCAGGGCATACCGCAGGAAAAGGCCAAGGAAATAGTGAAGGCCGTGAAAGACGCCAAGTTCAAGGCGCAGTCGCAGATACAGGGAGACCTCGTCAGGGTTACGAGCAAAAGCATAGACGAATTGCAGACGATAATACAGATGCTCAAGGAAAAAGATTTCGAAATAAACCTTCAGGTCGTCAACATGAGGTCCTGAGGCAGGCGTGACGCCTGCGCCCAAAATGTTTTAACTTGCGTTGAGGCGCTCGCGCCGCTGAGGCTTATTAATCCATTATGCCGTCCGCAGGACGTCTCCCCTCCTTGATAAGGAGGGGAAGGGGGAGGTCGCTATGAGCAAAAAATCTTTTTTAAAGGCAGGATTCTTTCTTTTTATATTCGCTTTCATTTTCTGCGTTGAATCGCGCGCGGAGGACAACATCGGCTGGGTGACGGATTTAAAGGGACGAGCCGAAATTTTGAACCCGCCTGATAAAAACAAGACAGTCCTCGAATTGGCCTCGCCTGTTTATCTCGGGAGCGAAATTTTGACAGGCAAGGATTCGAGCGTTACAATCGAGTTCGACGACGACTCCTTGCTGACAATCGGGGCCGAAAGCAGGGTAAAGATTACGGAGTGGTTTTATAGTTCGACTCAAAAGAAAAACCGTTCGAGCTTCAAGATTTTTACCGGGCGCGCGAGGGGCATTTTGAACAGTCTCTTCGGAAGCGACTCCGCGATGACTTTCGAAACCCCGGCATCTATCGCCGGAGTCAAGGGCAGCGACATGACGGTATGGATAGAAAACGGCGATGTTTTTGCGGTGGTTAGCGAGGGCGTTGGTTTCATGAGGAGCGTTGACAAGCGCTTCCTTGGCGAGATTAAGATAAAGAGCGGCTACATGGCAAGGGCGAGAAAAGGCGAGAAGGTTAAGGCGCCCTTCGCCATGACTTCAATCGCGAGGGAACGCGTAAAGGAATTCCGCATAAAGCGCAACAGGGAGCTTATCCAAAAACTCCGTCACGCGAGGGAAGTGAGAATAAAAGAATTTCTGAAAAAGCGCGACCGCGAGCGAAAGGAAAGGTTCCTCGAAAAAATGAGGCAGAAGAAGGATTTCCGTGAAGGGCGAAACACTCGGCAACAAGAAGTGGCTTGAACTCAAGGCGCGAGGCCGTCCGGAAACCAAAGACCTCGCGGCCGCTTTATTGATTGAAAAGGGAAGCCCCGGCGTTTTGGAGGGCGTTGATGAAAGCGGAGGCTCCCTTGTTACGGGCTTTATTGCCGCGTTTCGAAGTGAAGTCTTGGCTTCGCTCAGGCAAAGCCTTAAGGCCATAGGATGGCGTTTCGATGTTTCCGCTTACAAAGACACGGACTGGGAAGTGGAGTGGAAAAAATACCTGAAGCCCGTAAGGGCGGGGGTTTTTTTCGTCAAGCCAACGTGGAAAAGCGTTAAAAAGAAAAAGGGTCTTATCGTAATAGACATAGACCCGGGCATGGCGTTCGGCAGCGGCTCGCACGACACCACGAAAACTTGCCTTAAGGCGATTTCTCTTGTATTTCGCGGCCCCAAGTCTTGGTTTAAAAATCCCGTTAATGAGACTTTCCTCGACGTCGGCGCCGGAAGCGGCATACTGGCCATAGCCGCCAAAAAACTCGGAGTAAAAAAAGTCGTGGCGATTGATAACGACCCTATCGCGATAAAGGTCGCCTCTGGAAACGCCGGATTGAACAAAGTGAAGATAAGCGTAAGCAGAGATTCCGTATCGCGCGTAAAAGGCCGCTTTTCCGTTGTCGTTGCCAATATACAATCAAATACGCTCTTGCGCCTTAAAAAAGACATCGAAGCCAAAGTTGCGCCAAAGGGAGTTCTCGTGCTTTCGGGGATACTCGCGAGCGAGGTCGGAGAGGTAAAAGCGGCTTACGAAAAAACAGGCCTCGAACTTAATAGCGTCATAAGGAGCAGGGAGTGGAGAACGCTTATTCTGAAAAGGTAAGACGGTTTTACGCCGCTGATTTGAATGAAGGTTCCGAGACGGTCGAGCTTTCGGGCGCGGAATTCCGCCATTTGAAGACAGTGCTTCGCTTAAAAGAGGGAAGCGAAATAGTTATTTTTAACGGAAGAGGGCTTGAGTTTACGGCAACCGTGGAATCAACAGGCAAAGGCGTTGCTAAGGCGCGGATAATCTCAAGAAAAGAAACTTTAGACGGAAGTCCCGTTGACATAATCCTTTTTCAGGCCTTTTTAAAAGGCGATAAGCCCGAGTTCATAGCGCAAAAGGCGACCGAACTTGGCGTCAAGGAAGTTGTGTTTTTTCCGGCCGGGCGGAGCGTGGCGCGGCCTAAGGCGAAAGACGCGGAAAAGCGTTTATCGAGGCTTCGCAAGGTTACGATCGAGGCCGCGAAACAGTGCGGCATGGGTTTTTTGCCCGGGATTTCCTATTCCGAATTCATCCCCGCGATAAGGAAAAGCGGGGATGGGCTTAAGGTTTTTTTCTACGAAGGAGAAAGGAAAAACCGCTTAAGAGACGTTCTGAAGACGCATAAACACAACAGTGTTTACGTTATCATCGGTCCGGAAGGCGGATTTACCGCTGATGAAGTTATTGCGGCGAAGGGCGAGGGTTTTATTCCAATAACGCTCGGCAAAAGGGTCTTAAAGGCAGAGACAGCGGCGGTGGCGGCCATCTCGATACTTCAATATGAACTCGGCGACGTGGGGTAGCAAGGGTGACGCTTGACGCAATGCAATAATTTGCTTAATTTCTCCCCTCCTTATCAAGGAGGGGGTGGGGGGAGGTTGTCTTGAGCCTGCCTTTACCCCACCCGGCCTCCCCCGACGTAACGTCGAGGAGGAGCAAAATGCCGTCCGCGGGACTAACCCCCTGCGCCAGGCATCTTAAGCGAGGTTAATGGGCAGTCTTTCGGGATTTTTCTTTGCGGCGTCCAGCACGAGTCCGCAGTATTTTCTTTCAAGGCCGTAGCCGTATTTCCTGCCGTTCTTTAAACCCTCTTTAAGAATGCGCGTTGCCTTTGACGGATTCTTTTTTATTCCTGCCTGCGCGAAGCCGAGGGCGCAGTAGATAAGGCCCCTCTTGTCTTTTGTTTGCTTAAAAAGTTTCTCGGCCTCTTTGAAGTTTTTGAGGGCTTTTGTGTTTTTTCCGAGCATGAAATAATTCATGCCCTCGCCCCAGAGCGTGTAGGCGAAGCTCACCTTGTCGCCGATTTTTTTATACTCAATCCGCGCGCGATTGAAATGCCCCGTCGCCTCGATGAGCCGGCCTTTCATGCGAAGGGCGTTCGCCATGCCGCAGTGCGAGTAGGCTATTCCGAAGGTGTCTTTGAGTCTTGAGAAAATCGCGTTGGCCTTTTTATAACATTCAAGCGATTTGTCGAATTCTCCGGCGCATCTCGAGGCTCCGCCTAATCCGTTAAGCGAATATCCGACGCCCGAGGGGTCTTTGAGTTTACGGAAGAGTTTTTCAGAGGCGATAAATCCGTTGAGCGCGCCTTTTATGTCTCCTTTTATCCTGTATGCTCCGGCAAGGGCCCATGTGGCGAAGGCGATGCCTTCGTTATCCTTGGTTTTTTTGAATTCCAGAAGGGCCTTATTGATGTATTTCAAGGCTCCCTTGTGGTCGCCGCGCGCCCTTAAGGCGAGGCCCGCTCCTACGAGCGAATCGGTTACAATAGAGTTTTTTCGCAGTTTTATCGCGAGGGCCTTGCCCTCAAGGTAGAATCTTTCGGCCTCTATGAAATTCCCGACAAGCCTCGATGTGTCGCCCAAGGACAAGAGGCACGAGAGCAGGGCTTCAGGGTCGTTTTTTAAGAGTTTTTTCGCTTTGAGATAAAGAGGCAGGGCTTCGAGAAAAAGAGAGCGGGCTCTTTTTTTTTCCGCTTGTTCAAAGATTTCGTATCCGTTTTTCACGGAACGAGTATAGCATTGTCCTGCGGACAGCACAATGAATTGATAAGCCCCGGTAGTTCGTATCTTTCTCCTCCCCTTTACAAGGGGAGGCCGGGTGGGGTAAAAGCAGGCTTAAGACAACCTCCCTCAACCCCTCCTTATTAAGGAGGGGAGTTAAAAGAAGCAGCAAGGGCTCAGCCCATGCAATTATCTTTGAAAAAGGCCTGTGTTTCTGTTAATCTTTTCCCATGAAACTCCGTGTCGCGATAGCGCAGATAAATCCGACGGTCGGCTCCATCGGCAAGAACGTCGAGAAGGTGCTGGATTTCACCCGGCGCGCTAAAAAGGAAAAAGCCGACATAGTTATCTTTCCCGAGCTTGTCATAACCGGGTATCCTCCCGAAGACCTTCTTTTAAAACCTCATTTCATAGACGAAAACCTGAGGGGTCTTGCCGAGGTCGCGAAGGCGACGCGCGGCATCACATCGATTGCGGGATTCGTGGACAGGAAAGAAGACATCTATAACGCGGCCGCGATAATCCATAAAGGAAAGGTGGCCGCGGTTTATCACAAGATGTATCTTCCGAACTACGGCGTCTTCGACGAGGAGAGGTATTTTCAGGCCGGCACGGTTCCTCTTAATTTCACGCTCGGAGAGGTAACGGTCGGGGTCGGCATCTGCGAGGACATCTGGTATCCCGAAGGCCCGGCAAGGGCGCAGGCGCTCTCAGGGGCGCACGTCATCATAAACATAAACGCCTCTCCGTACCACTTCGGAAAACTCCGGATAAGGGAAGAGATGGTCTCGGCGCGGGCCATGGATAACGAGGCCATGGTGGTTTACTGCAACACGGTAGGCGGGCAGGACGAGCTCGTCTTCGACGGCCAGAGCATGATATTCGACGAGGAAGGCCGGATAATCGCGAGGGGCAAGGCGTTCGAAGAAGACCTCGTCGTGACGGACCTCGACCTCGAAGGGGTCGTAAGGAAAAGACTCCACGACACGAGGCGGAGAAAAGAGAGGCGCAAGGTCGAATCGGGGAATTTGAAGGTCAGGCGCGTTATTCTTTCCGGAAAAATATCGGATAAGAAAAAGGCCGTAAAAGCGGGGCGCTCGGCAAGGCCGCTTTTTCCGATGGAGGAGGTGTTTCAAGCGCTCGTCCTCGGCGTAAAAGACTATGTGGGAAAAAACGGCTTCAAGCGTTGCGTCATAGGGTTTAGCGGCGGGATAGATTCCTCTCTCGTGGCGGCGATAGCCGCGGAGGCAATAGGAAGAAAAAACATAACAGGCGTTTTCATGCCCTCTGTTTACACTTCAAAAGAAAGCGGGGAGGACGCCGTAAGGTTCGCGAAAAACCTCGGCCTCGAACTCCTGAACATACCCATACAGCCCGTGTTCGAGGAGTACCTTAAAACCCTTAAGCATAGTTTTAAGAATCGCCCGCCGGACGTTACCGAAGAAAACCTTCAGGCGAGGGTAAGGGGAAATATCCTCATGGCCTTATCAAACAAGTTCGGCTGGCTCGTTCTTACGACCGGGAACAAGAGCGAGACGAGCGTAGGTTACGCGACCCTTTACGGAGACATGGCGGGCGGGTTCGCGGCAATCAAAGACGTGCCGAAAACGCTTGTTTATGCCCTTTCGCTTCACGTTAACGAAAGAGCGGGCAAGGAAATAATACCCGAGCGCGTCATCGTAAAGGCCCCGACAGCGGAGTTGAAGGCCAACCAGACCGACCAGGACACTCTGCCGCCGTACGACGCGCTTGACGCGATACTTAAGGCTTACGTTGAGGACGATAAATCGCTTGACGACATAATTTCAACGGGTTTTAAAAAGACCCTCGTGAAGCAAGTCATTGACATGGTTGACAAAAGCGAATACAAACGCCGCCAGGCCCCTCCGGGCGTGAAGATAACCCCGCGCGCCTTGGGTAAAGACCGCAGAATGCCCATAACAAACAGGTATAAGGAGAGGTAGGGGATATATTCTTGTCATGTTGTTCAAAAAACGATAAAATATTGTTTATGGATATTCGTTCTATTTTAAAGAATAAAGAAAAAGAGGCTTATCGCGGCATGTCCGCGGGGAAAAAACTGGAATATGCCATCGAATTATCCGAATTCGTTCAAAAATTAAGCCGAAGCGTAAAGATTTATGGAAAAAGAGTTCAAGGAACTCGTAAAAGTCTTAAGAGAAGCTAAGCGCCGCGGGATAATCGGCGATTTTGCCCTTACCGGCGCGCTTGCCCTCTCGGCCCTGACACAGCCGCGCGCGACAAGAGACATGGATTTTCTCGTATTGATGGAAAAAGAAAAAATACCTTTCTTTGTAGATTGGTTGAAACACTCGCAAAATTATAATCTCGCGAAACATCACGCAGGAAGATCCAAAGACCGTATTAAAAATCTGATAGAGATTCCCTTCGGCAGCGCGCGGGCCGACCTCATAGCGGCCTTTTACGATGTCGAAAAGGAAGCTGTCGCCACCGCGATAACCGCGAGTCTCTACAGGAATGTGAAATTAAAGATAATACGGCCGGAGTATCTTATAATTCTGAAACTCTTTGCCGGTTCGGAGCAGGATATTATCGACGGAGCGCACCTGTGGAACGAAAAAATTGACAGAAGGCTTGTGCGGAAGATGGCTAAAGAGTTGTTTGTGGAAGGGAAACTGAAAAAGCTTGAGATAAAGGCAAGGCGCGTTTGAAGTAATTTTTGCGTTGAACGCTGATAGCTTATTTTATTTCTTTGATTGGTTCTTGAGAAATTATTGCTCCGCTTGACGCGTCGAAGACCCATTCAAGGCCGTCAATGGTTTGTATGATAAAACGGTAACCGTAGGATTTTTCGAAGCCGACGACTTTTTTAAGATAAGAATAATGGCTTATCGTAGGGCGAATAACAGAGGGGTCTTTTATTAAGTCTTTGGTGGCGTAACTTTTTAAAAGTTTACCGTTTTTATAAAATGCTATGGCGAGATGTTCATCTGAAGGTTCCTGCCCCCTCGGCCAAATATTCATTCTTACAAGATATTTGCCGTCATCCGAAATGTAGGTTGTGAACGCATACCAACCCTCAACCTTCCATAATGCTTTTTCCGTACCGTCATTGTTTATTTCGAAGAGTGTTCCGTAACCTTTACCGAGGTCCCATTGCGCATTCGGGTCATTTGGGTCAGGAGACATTTTAAAGTAAAACCTTTTGTTATTAGACGTGGCAACATAGGGATAAGGCCGCGCTTCCTTATCCGCCGCCGACGGTGAACAGGAAATAAGAACAAACAATACAATTAAAACAGTTCTAAACATAAAATCCCTACCCTAACTTTTCTTTCAAAAGCCTCGACACGACCCCCGGATTTGCCTGCCCCTTTGTTGCCTTCATCACCTCGCCCACGAAAAATCCCATGAGTTTCTGGTTTCCTGCCTTGTATTTTTCTACCTCTTTGGAGTTATTCGCGATTATTTCCTCGACTATCTTTACGAGAGAGTTTTCGTCCGAAATCTGGACAAGGCCTTTTTCTTTTACTATGGCTGACGCGGTTTTGCCTGTCTTGAACATCTCTTCGAAAACCTCTTTTCCGATTTTACCGCTTATCGAGCCGCCCTTTATGAGGGTAAGAACCTCGCCGAGTTTTTCGGGCGTAACCGGAGAATTTTTTATCGAAACGCCGTTTTCGTTAAGGAGCTTTAAAAGTTCTCCCATGACCCAGTTCGAGACTGTCTTGGGCTCGTTGAATTTTTTGACGCATTCCTCGTAAAAATCCGCAACCGCCTTCTCGGCGGTTAAAACTCCCGCGTCGTAAGACGGAATAGAGTAGTCTTTTACGAATCTCTCTCTTTTTTCCTGAGGCAGTTCGGGAAGGGTCTTCTTAATATCAAAGATTTCTTTTTCTTCCACCATGAGAGGCAATAAATCAGGCTCCGGAAAATACCTGTAATCGTGCGCCTCTTCTTTTGACCTCATGGAGCGGGTTACTCCCTTTGACGGGTCGAAGAGGCGCGTTTCCTGAATAACCTTTTCCCCGCCTTCCAAAACCTCGATCTGCCGCGTTGTCTCGTACGCGACCGCGTCTTTCAGGAATTTAAAAGAGTTCATGTTCTTGAGTTCGGCCTTTGTGCCCAATTTTACCTCGCCGACCAGCCGTATGGAGACGTTCGCGTCGCACCTTAGGCTTCCTTCCTGCATGTTGCCGTCGCAGATTTCGAGGTAAACGAGTATGTCCCTTATGGCCTTAAGATACGCGACCGCTTCATCCGGGGTTCGGATGTCCGGCTCGCTCACGATTTCTATCAATGGCACGCCGGTTCTGTTGAGGTCAACGAAGCTCGCTCCGGTTTCTTCCGGAGTTTCTCCGTGGAGGAGTTTTCCCGCGTCCTCTTCCATGTGGATGCGCGTTATGCCGATTCTTTTTCCTTTGCCTTCGCCGGCCTCTATGTCGAGGTGTCCGTTTACGGCGAGCGGCTCGTCGTACTGGGATATCTGGTAGCCCTTGGGCAGGTCGGGGTAAAAGTAGTTTTTCCTCGCGAACACGCTCTTTTGGTTTATCCTGCAGTTCACGGCGAGAGCCATTTTTATCGCGAACTCGACCGAGGTCTTGTTCAACACGGGCAAAACCCCGGGCATGCCGAGGCACACGGGGCAGGTAAGGGTATTCGGTTCGGCGCCGAATCTCGCGGAGCAGGAACAGAATAATTTCGATTTCGTGAGGAGCTGGGCGTGGACCTCGAGCCCGATTACTGTTTCGTATTTCACGCGGCCTCCGTCATCTTAAGGGCTTTGTTTTCGTAACTTATGTTCGCGCCGCATGGCGTCGACGCAGGCGCGCCGATCCTGAAGTTGAATTCGCTCGGCTTGCCAAGGCATGTTTTTATAAAGGGTTTTTTATCGGTTGAAGCGCTCATATCTTCGGCCTTTTCTTGTGCCACTCGGTTGATTTTTCATAGGCAAAAGCCGTGTTCAGTATCGTTTGTTCGTCAAGATGCCTTCCGAGGAGCTGGAGCCCTATGGGAAGATTGTTTTTCGTGAACCCGCATGGAAGGGATATGCCCGGGATGCCGGCGAGGTTGCAGGATATGGTGAATATGTCCGAGAGGTACATGGTAAGAGGGTCGTCGGTTTTTTCTCCGAGTTTGAATGCCGCGGTCGGCGAGGTCGGAGTGAGTATGACGTCGCATTTTTTGAATGCCTCATCGAAGTCCTGCTTGATGAGGGTTCTTACCTGCGATGCCTTTTTGTAGTATGCCTCGTAATAGCCGGCGGAAAGCGAGTAGGTGCCGAGCATTATGCGTCTTTTGACCTCGCTCCCGAAACCCTTGTCGCGCGTCTCTTTGTACATGTCGAGAAGTCCTTTGCCCGCGTCCATTCTCAGGCCGTATTTGACCCCGTCAAAGCGCGCGAGGTTGCTCGATGCCTCTGCCGTCGCCACGAGATAATAGACCGCCACGGCGTATTCCGTGTGGGGAAGAGACACCTCGACTGTTTCGCATCCCAGGCCTTTTAAAACCTCGATTGCCGCCGTTATTGCTCCTTCGACTTCTTTATCAAGTCCCGTAACGAAGTATTCCTTTGGTATGCCGATTTTAAGCCCTTTTATCTTAGCGTTCAAAGACGCGGCATAATCCGGGACAGGGGCGTTTATGGAAGTCGCGTCTTTATGGTCGTGTCCGGCCATGATTGATAAGACGATGGCCGCGTCCGTTACGTCTTTTGTTATGGGTCCTGCCTGGTCGAGAGACGAGGCAAAGGCTACCATGCCGAACCTCGACACCCTGCCGTAAGTGGGCTTGAGCCCCACCACCCCGCAAAGGGAGGCGGGCTGGCGTATGGAGCCTCCGGTGTCCGTGCCGATTGAGGCCGCGCAAAGGCTTGAGGCGATTGCGGCCGACGAGCCGCCGCTTGAGCCGCCGGGGACGCGTTCGACGTCCCACGGGTTGACGGTTTTCGCGAAAGCCGAATTTTCGGTCGAGGAGCCCATGGCGAACTCGTCCATGTTGAGTTTGCCGAGCATCACTATGCCGGAGTTTTTAAGTTTTTCGACGACAGTCGCGTCGTAAGGCGGCACGAAGTTTTCGAGCATCTTTGAGGCGCAGGTGGTGCGCACGCCTTTTGTCGTGAAGATATCTTTTATGCCGAAAGGTATGCCGGTAAGAGGCGTAGAATCGCCTTGTTTAAGCCTTTTATCGGCCTCTTCCGCTTGCCGAAGGGCCGTTTCAGGGCATACCGTCAAATAGGCGCGGATTTTTTTATCGACTGCTTCGATGCG
>DASRUI010000006.1:0-3087 GCA_035655515.1 Thermodesulfobacteriota bacterium | reverse complement strand
ACAAAAACCGCCCGGATGCAACATCGGGGCGGTTTTTAATTAAAATAAAAATAATGGAGCGGGCGAAGGGAATCGAACCCTCGTCTAAAGCTTGGGAAGCTTTCATTCTACCATTGAACTACGCCCGCCAGCGTTAATCATTATAGGAACAATGAATTATCCAGTCAAGAGTAAACTTGCCCCTCCTCTTGTCCGTCCTTCCGCGCTCTGCTATACTCAACCCTATAAAATCAAAGACAACGGAGGTATGCATGGCCGGGCATTTCAAAAACCTCATAAACGGAAAATGGCTCGACTCTTCGGGCAAAAAAACCATTGAAAGCGTAAACCCTGCCGATACAAGCGAGGTCGTGGGCACTGTGCCTGCCTCGGATAAAACCGACGTGGACGAGGCAGTGGAAGCCGCGAGAACCGCCTTCGCGTCGTGGCGAAAAACCCCCGCGCCGAAAAGGGGCGAGATAATATTCAAAACGGCCGAACTTCTCCTCAAGAATAAAGACTCTTTAGGACGGCTCGTCACCAAGGAGATGGGAAAGGTCTTAAAGGAAGGCATGGGCGACGTTCAGGAAGCCATTGACATGGCCTATTACATGGCAGGAGAAGGACGCAGGCTATCCGGCGAGACCGTGCCTTCGGAACTGCGAAACAAAGACTGTAAATCCGTCCGCGTCCCGATAGGAGTCTTCGCCCTCATAACCCCGTGGAACTTTCCAATGGCAATTCCCGCGTGGAAGATATTCCCCGCCATAATAAGCGGCAACACTATCGTATTCAAACCTTCGAGCCACACGCCCGTATGCGCGACGAAACTCGTGGAAATCCTCGTTGAGGCCGGAGTGCCGAAAGGTGTCGTGAACCTCGTCCACGGACGAGGCGAAGACATCGGAGAATATCTCGCAACTCACCCGGGCATAGACGGGGTGTCTTTCACCGGCTCTACAGCGGTCGGAGAAAAACTCGCCAAGACGTGCTCCGCAACGGACAAGGAAATATCCTGTGAGATGGGCGGCAAGAACGCGATAATCGTGATGGACGACGCCAAACTCGACCTCGCGATAGAGGGCGCCCTCTGGGGAGCCTTCGGCACCACGGGTCAGAGATGCACCGCAACGAGCCGCCTTATCGTTCACGAAAAGGTTTACGGCAGATTCCTCGATATGTTCTCCGGAAAGACGAAGAAACTCAAACTCGGCGACGGGCTTAAAAAAAACACGGACGTCGGCCCCCTCATAAACGAATCCCAATTAAAAAAGGTTTTTAACTACGTAAAAATCGGCAAGCAAGAAGGCGCGAAACTCATCCTCGGCGGCTCGCCTTACAGAAAAGGCGATTGCAAAAACGGCTGGTTTTTCGAGCCCACGATTTTCGCGGACGTTACGCCCGATATGCGCGTGGCCAAAGAAGAAATATTCGGCCCGGTCGTGTCAATCATAAAGGCCAAAAACCTCGGTAACGCCATAGACACGGTAAACAGCTCGGCATACGGCCTTTCGGCCTCAATCTACACTCAGGACGTGAACAACTCGGCAATCGCCGAAAGAGACATCGATACGGGCATAGTATACGTAAACGCGCCCACCATAGGGGCCGAGATACAACTGCCTTTCGGAGGAACCAAAAAAAGCGGCATAGGGCGCAGGGAGGCCGGAGGCAGAGGCGGCTCGCTCGATATGTTCACCAAGTGGAAGGTGATATACAGGGACTTTTCGGGAAGGCTTCAAAAAGCCCAAATAACGGAATAAGACGGGAGAATCTGAAAACGTCATGCTAATTTCGTTTTTGGAGTTTTTCGCCTGCGCCGCGGTAATATTCTACTGCGGCACGCTCCTTTCAAGATACGGGGACGTCATAGCGGAAAAGACGGGACTCGGACGGGCGTGGATAGGCCTCGTGCTCATGGCCGCAATAACGTCGCTTCCGGAACTTATTAACGGCATAAGCTCGGTCGCCATAGCGAACGTGCCGGACATAGCCCTTGGCGACATTATGGGAAGCCTCATCTTCAACATCTTAATTATCGCCCTCATGGATTTATTTTACCGCAAAAACCACCCGATATTCTCTCTTACCGGAGGCGGACACGTAATCTCCGCCTCCTACGGAATAGCGCTCATAGGAATAGCATCCGGCTCGATACTCGTCGGCAAGTTTCTTCCTTCCTTCGGAGGCATGGGCCTCTACACCCCTCTGATAATCCTTATTTACCTGATTGGCATAAGGAGCGTTTATTACTATGAAAAAAAGAACTCCGTTGCCGCGCCTGAGCGATACCCGGGCATTACGCTTAAACAAGCAATCTTAAAATTCTCTTTTAACGCCGCGGTGATAGTCGTCGCGGCAACGCTTCTTCCGTTCATAGCGGACAAACTGGCCGACGAGACAGGCCTCGGAAAGAGTTTCGTGGGCACGTTTTTCGTCGGCCTCGCGACTTCTCTTCCCGAAATAGCGGCATCCGTCGGAGCCTTGCGGCTCGGCGCGATAGACATGCTCGTCGGCAACATATTCGGAAGCAACATGTTCGACATACTCATCATTGCCGTAGGCGACATATTCTACACAAAAGGCCCGCTTTTAAACGACGTCTCGATAAACCACGCCATAACCGGCTTCGCGGCCATTATAATGACCGCAGTCTCCATAGCGGCCATAGCCTGCGGAACCAAGCGCAGGACTTTCTTAAGGCTCGGATGGGACGCGATGGCGCTATTCGCAATCTACGCCGCGAGCGTCGCGTTGCTTTATTCGCTTCGATAGCGAAACTTTGAATTCGAGAATTATTCTGCTATAATCCTGACGGGAAAAAGACCTGACGGAGGATTCAATGGACCCGATACGTTTTAGCGCCGAAGAAGTGCTCGACATGGCCGTAAGGATAGAAGAAAACGGCGAGAGATTTTACAGCGACGCCGCGAGGATGTCGAAAAAAGACGACGTAAGGGAACTTCTCAACTCTCTCGCGCAGGAAGAGCATAAACACAAAAAATACTTTGTTGAATTAAAGGCCTCCGTTGAAAAGGCCCCTCTGTCTTTCGACCCCTTTACAGAGGACGTCTCGCTTTACATAAAGGCCCTCGCCGATTCCGAGGT
>DASRUI010000005.1:0-54005 GCA_035655515.1 Thermodesulfobacteriota bacterium | reverse complement strand
GCCCGAAGAAAGGTCGTCCATGACCGCGACCTCGTGTCCTTCTTCTATATAGGCGTCCACGACGTGAGACCCTATGAAACCGGCTCCGCCCGTTACCATTATCTTCATTGTTTACGTTCCTCTTGTCCGTAATTTCTGAATCTTTCGGCGGGATAAATAAAATCCTCTCCCTTCGTGATTCCGTCGCATATCACGTCAAGGCCCGCGTCGCCGCCCCTGTCGAGTTCCGAAAGTCTGCCGAAGTTCACCCTTAACGAAGGATGCATGCTTACCGGCTCTATGACCTTGACCGGTATCATGCGCCGGAAAAAAAAGTGGTACGCGTACATGCGCGCCCTCTTGCGCGTCGCGTCGTCAAGTTTTTTCGACAGGGGCAGTTTGTCAAGCAGCTTGAAATAATCCGCGGCAGATACCGCGTCCATTGTAACGCCTTTATTCCTTATCCAAGCCTCGCCTGCGACAATCACGGGGAGGCCGACACTCGTAAGTTCGACTCCGGTTTTCGTGCCGTATATTATGGCCGAATCGCACCGCAACATCGCGGCATAGGTGCTTATGCGGCTTTCCGGCGGTATTATAAAGACGTTCGCGGGTATCCGCGGAAAGGCCTTTTTGATCTCGTCCGTAATCGGCTGGCGCGAGGGCTGAACGCCTCTTACTTCGGCGGGATGAACGCGTATTATAAGATTCAGTTCCGGCCTTTTCGCGAAGTAGCTTATGGTTTGAAGAACCCACTCGAGCATGTTCGGAAAGGCGTTCGCCGGGTAATGAAGCTGCGCGTCCCACATGACGTTCGTAAGCATTCCCACGCAGGGTTTTGAAAAATCGGCGCCGATCTCCTTCGCGATATCGTCCATCTTCACGTTAGGCCTGTCGTGAAACAGTATCCAATCCTCCTTGCCGTACCACCGGCTTTCAAGGTAGCGCATGATATCGGCCTCCATCTCCGGAGTCCACGTCATGCTCTCCCATTTTCCAGCCGGCTCTGTCATAAGAGTGTGATGATAGGTGTCGTTGTGGCTGAATATGAAACACTTTTTGCGGTAAGCCGGATTCCAGTTGACAACTCTTACGCCTTGTTTTCTGCAAACCTCCCCTGTAAGACCTTGCGGCACATATATTCCGTGGAGGAAAACCGCACTCTCGAAAGTATATTTCTTTAAAAGCCTTTGCGTGGCAAACACGGTAAGCATCGAGGCCTTAAAATACCTGCGAAGCGCCTCTTCCCCGCGCGGCTCGCTCTCGAGCGACGCCTTCGCGTAAAACCGAAGCGTCCCGGCAAGCGCGTGCTCCCCGACCGCCATGCCGTTGAATTTGTAGCCGCCTATTTCGGCAACCGGAATCCCGGAGGATATCTTTTCGGCGGTCTTTTGCTCTTCGTCCGTCACGAGTTCGCCGTACCTGTGCACCTTAAAACCGAGCGAAGAGTACATCTTTTCCGCGGGCTTGAAGCAATCCTTGCACAGGTCTTTACTCGGTCCGTATTCCACGAATTTCTCCTGTTTCGGATACCACGAAACCTCGCAGGCGAGGCATGCGGGAAGAAATTCGTCGCAAAGAAGTATATGGACGTCTCTGCCTCTGAGCGTAAGCGCGACTCCGAGAAGGCTCTCTACTATGACACCCGGAAGCAACAACCCTACGCTTGTGGCTATAAGCGTCTTGGGGCCTTCCTTCGCTTTAGCGAGAGACTTCTCCCAGAGTAATCTGTCCTTCGCGAGAAGTTTTTCCCATTCAGGGTATCCGCCGACCTTCGAGCGATAACGTCTGAAAAACCGCCTGACTGTAAGAGATTTTTTGAGAATGTCCTTTAGCGCGTCTTTCACCATTTCATTCCTTGTCTTTTGCCAACGCCTCCGCCAGTCTGAAATCAACCGGACTGTTTATGTCCATTGATTCATCCTCGTCCATTATGAAGGGAATTATTACGTCGCCGGTGGGAGATTTTTTATCTCTTATGGTCCCGGGCTTTGTTATGTAAATGCTCGCGTTCTGCGCGTACACGGTGGGGAGGAGTTTATAAGCCAGCGTATGGGCGTTCCGAACGCCGATTTTCACGAAAGGCTTAAGCAACCCTTCCTCAACGACCCACATCTTGTAAGGATGCTCGGAGCAGAGTTTCACGGACCTTAGAGAATCCGCTTCCGGATGTTTCAACATTCCCTCGATTGCCCTGTCTATGGTCTCGGATTTCCTGAACGGAGACGTGGGATAGAGGAGCACAATCAAATCCGGCTCATAATCCTCGTTTTTCTTAAACCAATCGAGGGCGTGTTCCAAAAATTGCATCTCGGTTGACTCGGAGCCTGAAATCTCTTTGGGCCTCATAAAAGGCGTCTCCGCGCCGTATTCCTTCGCAACTGCCGCTATATCCGCCGAGTCCGTCGACACGACGACGCGGTTCACGAGCCGCGCCCTTTTCGCCGCCTCTATCGTATAAACGATAAGCGGCTTGCCGCGAAGGAGCTTCGTGTTCTTTCCCGGAACCCTCTCCGAACCGCCTCTGGCGGGTATGAAGGCGAGAATCTTCATATATTATCCGGAATTTATTTCAAAATCTCATCTAGGACTGAAAAGGCCTGCGCCCTAAATATATCGTTCGGATTTCCTTCCGGGAATGGCCGTAAACACTTGCCGAGGGCTATTCCAAAGGAATCTGCGGAATTAATATCCACCACAAAACAATACGGCTTGATTTCTTCCGGCAATCTGTTGTAAAGCCCTTTTGTAACCAACGCATAGCATCCATGCCGAATTGCGTCCAGCAATTTCGTCTTAAATCCAAATCCGTAATCCGAAAGCAAGGCAATAACTTTGGATTCCGCCATAATCTTATTCGGATTTTCAAGAAAACCGGTCGGAATAATTCGTTTGAACAGATTGATGTCATACCCCGATACATCGCCCGTAATATAGAAATCCCAGTCATTGCATCCGTCTTCCAAACCGTTGACCATCGTGATAAAGTTTTTTGCGGCATCCAATAAAAAACTATTCATACTCGTAGACATCATGCAGAGACAATTTTGCCTTTTATCGGATGGATAAGGCGTCGAGGGGAGATAAGAGACCGGCACAAAATACGGCAAATATTTAATTTTGTTTTTCCTTGTTATGTAACGCCAATAGTTCTGCCTCTCCCAATCCGATATGGTTAAAATTACATCCGAATAATTAGCGCATAAAAAGTCCGCCAAAGAGCATTTAAATAAAAAAAATAGATTTATAGCGAGGCTTTTCCATTGCTTATGCAGCAGAGAAGCCTTTATATAATGGAGCCTGTGGAAGAGTTCTGCATTAATGGATCTTATTACCACCAGCAGGTGCGGATATTTTTTCTTTAAAAATCTTACGGAGCGCGGATAAACGGGACATTCTATAATTGCCGCCGAGTAACCGTTTAAATCTATTTTTTTAAGTTCTTTTAAAAGAATTTTATCCTTGCGCTTTATAAGGACCAATTCGTCAAAGAAGATGCCGCGTTCCTTGAAGTATTCCGTTCTGCCGCGGATATCTTTAGTGCTCCCCAAATATACGTGCTTGGGATCCACCGTGCTATCAGGGACAATATGAAGTATATTCGTTTTTTGACCGGACAAGCCCTTCAATCTGTCTCTATCCTTTCCACGTACCATTTACCTATGGCTAAACCATCCACCCAACCATTTACCAAGTGATCGATGGCGTCGGCTGGCGAACCGACGATCGGGAGGCCGTGACGGTTAAAAGAGGTGTTTATCAATAAACCGACGCCGGTCCGCTTTTTAAATTCTTTTAATAACTCATAAAACCATGGATTCGAATCATGCGACACGACTTGAGGCCTCATCGTGCCGTCCACGTGCACCACGGATGGAACAACTTTTCTGGCATAATCGTTTGCCTTCACCGCGAAGGTCATGTAGGGATACTCTGTTGAGCCGTCCCAATATAAACTTGCGTCCTCTTTCAGGACAGCGGGAGCAAAAGGGACAAACCATTCCCTTCCTTTCAGAATCAGATTTATCCTATCCTTTGTAGCCTCTGAACATGGATTGGCCAAAACCGATCGGTTCCCAAGCGCGCGCGGCCCCATCTCCAGTCTGCCCTGAAAAGCGCCGATTACCTTGCCTTTACTCAAGAAATCGGCAATAACCTGCGGTGAACCGTCTATCACGGAAAGGCCATGCTTGTTTTTACAATGAATAATTTCATCGTAGATTTCTCCCTCGCCAAAACTATGCCCCATATATGGATTACGGAACTTGGCGGAATTTTTATGGGCCGCCTCTTGATAAAGAGCCTCCATGGCAGACCCTGCCGCAAGACCGCTGTCGGCTGAATCCGGAAATGCAAAAAAACTTGACGGCTTAAGGTCGTCGCGAATCATCGCGTTGGCCTTGACGTTTAACATTGCTCCCCCCGCGCATACAAGCGCATCGCACCCCGTTATCTTGATTGCGTCGGCGGCGTACGCAAGCATATTCCCCTCAAAATGTTCTTGCGCGAAATACGCAAACTGTTCCGGCGAAATGTTTTCTAAAATTTTCTTGAAATCTTCCGTCTGCGCAACGGACGCAAGCGGATTAGGAACCTTGCGGGACGGATTGTATCTATTGAAACTTCTCATCTTCCATTTAACGCTGGATCTAAATATGCCGTCCTTACAGCTTATTATGCCCTTAAACGGATTTTCCATTCCATTGCCGGAACCCAGCGCCGCGAGTCCCATGGTCTTGTATTCACCGTCCACCGGGATAAAACCCAATGCCTCTGTAATTGCCTGATAAAATAAACCTAAACTGTCTTCCGGTTTGGAACTGCGTAAAAGTTCCATCCGCCCGTCGGGATATCCTCTGTATATCGTTGCGCTAACCCCGTCGCCCTTGCCGTCGACGGTGATAATGCACGCCTCCTTTAATCCGGAAAGACGAAAAGCCGAGGCGGCATGCGCCCTATGGTGCGCGATATAGTAATATTTTATCCTGCCGTCAAGAAGCCCTAACCCGTCTAAAAACCCGCCATAATGCGACCAGTGTCTGCCCTTAAACTCCTCCCATTTGCCGCTCGCGTTCGGAGGCAGTACAAGCTGTTTTATCTTTCGGCCGGCGCTTTTAAGGGACGAACACAGCCCGCCGTTAATTCCTCCGGCATCAACAATCCTATAATTGGAATGTTGCGGAAATAAAACATTTTTGGTTGAAAAAGCGACGTAATCAATATCGGCCCCTGTCAGCCCTAAGTACTTTAAGGCAGTATCTATGGCTTGATGAGGGAAACCGTAATAATGTTTGATCCTGGAAATCCGCTCTTCCGCCACGGAAAATAAAACCCCTTCAGGAGAACAAATGGCAACGGAGGCATCGTGCGACCAGTGTATCCCCAATGCCAAAGGGCCTGATATTTTAACCTTTAGATTTTCCAAGTTTTAGCCCTCCTTCTTATAAGAACCATGCGGTAATTTATTGACCCTGAGATTCTTCCGCTTTGTAGATAAAAGGCTCATTCCCCAGGATACCGTCGCAGACGACGTCCAATCCGCGGTAATGCCCCGGCAGTAATTCTTCCAACCTCTTTATATTAACAGTGAATCTGTGGTCTGCCGCCGTTATAAACGGCAACGGAATCATCCTCCTGAAAAAAAAGTGAAAAGCATATTTTCTCGCACGATTAAGTTTATCCTCGCTTAAATGATTATCAAAGGGCAGTAAATCCAAAATCTTAAAATACTCTCCGGGGGAACTCGCGTCCCAAGAGAAACCCTTGTTTCTTATCCATGCTTCGCCTGCAACAATTACAGGAATACCCATGCTTGATATCTCGATCCCTGTCTTGGTATTATAAATAATCACCGAATCACACTTCTCCATGACTGCGTATGTGCTAATCTTGCTCTCCGGCGGAATTATGAAAATGTTGGAAGGCAACGAAGGAAATTCTCGCTTAATCTCTTGGGATATCGGCTGGCGCGAAGGTATCATCCCGCGAATCTCGGCAGGATGCACGCGAATAATTAACTGTAATTCCGGACGTTTCGCGAAATATGAGATGGTTTGAAAAACCCATTCAAGCTGATTATTGAACGCACTGGATTTATAATGCAACTGGGCGTCCCACATGACGCTGGTCAGCATACCGATGCAACGTTTCGAAAAATCAACGCCTGTCTCTTTGGCAATCTGCGATGTTTCCTCTTTAGGGTCTTCATGGAACCATATCCAGTCTTCCGTTCCGTGCCACCGGCTTTTCAGGTAATCCATGGTCTTTTTTTCGAGTTCGGGCGTTAGATATACGCCTTCCCACTCGCTTGCGGGCTCGGATATCATCGTATGATGATATGAATCGCCATGGCTGAATACAAACGTTTGTTTCCGGTAAGACGGATTCCAATTAACCACCCTTATGCCCTGCTTCCGGCAAACCTCGCCGATCAATCCCTGAGGCACATATATGCCGTGATGAAAACAGGCGGCATCATATTTATTTTTCCCCGCCAATTCCGCGGTCGCAAAGACAGTAAGCAACGCCGCCTCAAGATAGCGGCGCAACACCTCCTCGCCCAATGGTTCTCCCCTCAGATCTCCCCTGCCGTAATAACGCAACGCGCCGGCAAAGGCATGATCTCCGACCGCCAAACCTTCGAATCTATATTCGCTGATTTGTTCAAAAGGAATGGAAGCGGCAATCCGCTTGGCAATCTCTATCTGTTCTTGCTTGACGAGTTCTCCGTAACGATGTATCTTGAGCCCGAGCGGCCCGAAGACATCGTTGCCATATTTAAAACAAGAGCGGCAAAGGCGCATCTGCCCCTTTTTAACAAACTCCTCCGGCGATATCTTGGATATCTTTGTCACCTGACACGCCGGCAGAAACTCATCACAAAGCAGTATTTCAACGCTTGCCTTGCGAAGCCTCAATGCGACTGCCAAGGCGCTTTCAAGCAACACGCCCAGATCGTAACCGCCGAGGCTGGTGGCGATTAACACGCGCCGGCCGTTTTTCGAGGCATGAGACGGAATCCCCCATAGGCCGGCATCATACCCCAGCCCGGAAGTCCATGGAGGCTCGGCAAATAGCCGTCGAATAATCTCGGAAATATATTTAGACATAAGATTTTCTTTATTCACACACGAATATCGAGTGCCTGCTGAACCATTTCCACCAGAAAGAACCTCTCTTGATGAAAAAAACATTCGGTAAAACGAAATAGGTGATTTTAGGCAAATCACTGCCGCCGAAAAGTTTCACTTCTTTAAATCCCGCAGCCCGTATTAATCCCATCCACTTTTTATTGTTCATCAGCCGCTCGTCTCCAAAAAGCCGCGGCGAAACCCTTGTTCTGCTGTTCGGAACGCTAAAGATAACCTTCTTCGAGACAATCCTCTGCTCGGATAAGCTTCTTATAATGTCCGCGTCGTTGAAATGTTCCATAACACCGCTATGATAAGTCGCGTCAAAATACTCCTTCTCAAACATAGAGCTGAGTTTTAATATATCCCCTTGCACAAAATTCACTTGAACATTATTTAAATACATTCTGGAACGGGCGTATTCTAAAATATCCTCCGTTAAATCAAGGGCCGTAACCTGAAAGCCGTAGTCGGCAAGTATCAAGGATAGCAGCGCGCTTCCGCACCCCGCCTCCAACAGCCGGCCCCCTTTTGGAGTGTTCTCTATTATCAGTTCGATAAGCATTTTACTGCTTATGCACCTGTTAAATATATTCCTGTTGGTACCCTTAAAATGTTTTATCCATTCTTGCTGGGTAGTCACTTTTAAATGCCTCCTTTAACATTAATCCCCTGACGATTGCGCGAAAACCGCCAGTCGTCGCGGAAACTCCGCCCTCACATGCGAAAACGGGACATCAAACCCCGTTGAAGGCCTCGCGCCACGTTCGTAAACAGCTCCCCTATCCTGACCCAGAAAAACCTCTTGGAATAGTTAGCCGGTTTTTTCGCCAGCGTCAGCAAATAATTCAATTCCATCCGGTAATGGGCCAAAACGTACAAACGGGTCATTTCGCGATCCGGCAATCCGGAAATATTCAAGAGAATGCGCCCCGGCTTATTCATTCCGAGACGGAGGGCGTGCAGATACGCCTCCTCGTCCGGTATCAGGCCTGATCTCTTGGCATCTTCGTAAATCTGCGAACCCGGCAGAGGTGTGGTCCACGACATGCGCCGAGGGGGATAACCGGATTCCTTGACCAACGAGATGGTTTTATCCAGATCTTGCGCGGTCTCGCCCGGATACCCGCACATGAACTGCAGTTTGAGATGCATGCCCGCGTCCTTCGCGGCGTTTAATACCGATATTATCTGGTCGCGTGTGATACCTTTGTTCATCGCCCGCAGAATGCGGTCGCTGCCGGATTCCAGCCCCAAACCGATGGAATAGCAATTAGCGTCCCTCATCTGCCGCAGGATATCCCTGTTGACCGTGTTCACCCGGGCTTGACCGTCCCAGTAAACACCCATGTCTTTGATCCTCCGGCACAGCTCGAGCACATGCTCTTTCTTGAAGACCAGGATTTCGTCATAAAAGTGCACGGCGCGAACACCGAAGCGCTTCTTTAGGAACACTATTTCTTCAATGATGCGATCCACCGATTTATATCTTACCGTTTGATAGCTCCGGGAACAGAATCGGCATTTAAAAGGGCACCCCCGTCCCGAAAACATGCTGATATTGGGGGTCAGGAGGTCCGGGGAGAGCAAATTCACCCCGAACTCTTCGTAACTGGTCGTCTCGTCGTCAGCCCAAAGATTCTTGCCCAAGTATATAGACATGTCCCACATGTCGAAATTGGGCATTGGGAGAGTGTCGAGATCTTTTATGAGCTCGCGTTGCGGCGTCGTTACGATCTCGCCGTCACGCAGGTAGGCCAGACCCTTGACGCGGTCCGGACTGTTAAGATTGCGCAGAAGGTCCACGGCGGTATCTTCCCCCTCGCCGATGACGCAGAAGTCTACGGTTTTTTTCAACAGGAGAAAGTTGAAATGCAAGTCGGCGAGTAAACCGCCCACGACCACGGGGATGGAATACCTCTCCTTGACGGCATTGGCCAGCCAGAGAACGTGGGAATAATTCATGGAGGCGAAACTTCCGATGCACACGCATTCGAAACTATGGTCGTCCAAATACCTCTTGATCTCGTGCTGAAGCATGTCCTTGCCGTAGACATCAAGCAGGGATATCTCGTGCCCGTCGTCTTCTAACCGGCGCATCACCGTTGCGAGGCCCCACGGAAAATAGCGCCTCACGCCGGGCGTTCTACTCAGGCCGTCACGGATATGTGGATTAATAACCAGGATTTTTATGGCGCTACTCCTCAATCACCGGCCGCATAACGACGGGAGATTGTTGCTCACTGTTGGAAACAATCAGAGTTTTCAAACATACTTCTCTCCGAATACGCTTCTTAAAATTCTTTGGTATAAAAGAAATTCCGCTCTCGTTGGAACAAACAATTCCTTTAAGGAATTACCGGTTATTCGCGTATAGATAAAAATAATCGATACCGTGGCCGCTATATAGGAAATCGTCGAGGCTATGGCGGCCCCGTTTATCCCAAGTTCGGGTATTAACCATAAATCCAATATTACCATCGTTACCAACGCAATCCCGGATGTGAAACTATATTTCATAGGGTGTCCCTGCGCGATTAAATCACTGGCAAGTATCTTCCATACGGTAAGCGCCCAAATACCCGGCAACAGTATTATTAAAGCGGAAGCAGACGGCAAAAAATCTTGCCCAAAGGCGAAAATTATGATGCTTTTGCCAAGCAAGAATATCATAAAACATGCAATTGTGACCGGAACCAATATCGTGCGGATTACCGCCGGCGTAAATAGTTTCGCACTCTTATTATCCATCCGGGCAACCCTTGGCAATAAAACGCTTCCTATTGCATTAGGAATGTTCCATATTATTTCACCTATGACAACAGCCACCGTATAATACCCAACCGAGGCTGCCGGCAAGAAATAACTTATTATCAAAATATCGCTTCTATAACTAAGATCTTTTAATATATTCCCTGTATGAGACTTGAATCCGAATTTCAGCAATTGTTTCATTAAATTGAAATCCAAACCAACCTCTTTGAGATTAATCTCCTTAAAAAGGAAAAAAGCTAAAAGAAAAACAGCGAGTAAAACGGAGACTATTGCGGCAATAATGGCGCCGGTCAAGCCCAAACTGAAAATCCTTATCAATACTATTAATAATATTAAGTTGATTGCCGACCGGGCAATAGAGATAATATTAATGTGATCAATTCTATAAAGACCCTGCAAGAGACTGATAAAATGGTTATTAAATAAGTAAAAAGGCATAAACGAGCAAATGATAATTATGAATCTTTCGTCAACCTCCTTAAAAAAAATACTCTTTACGGAAAATACCGTTAAAAATGACGGAATGATCAATAAAACGCTTATCAGAACGGATAAAGCCAGGCTATTTGCTATTAATTTGGTTGAAGTTGTTTTGCCGGCATAATAATTAACAGCATGTCCAATTCCCATTTTGCCAAACGTAACAACCAACATCGGAATAAGAAGAACTAATGCTAATTGCCCCTTTCCTTCCGGGCCTAAAAGGCGTGCGGTAATTATTGATGTCACAACCGCTATGATAAAGATCGAGAACTGGCTTACAACCGTATTTATTGAATATCTTGTAAATTGTTCGGATTTAAAACTTTGCATAAATTTTTATTCAGCCCCTAAAAATGTCTTTGCCAAGCTCTCGCCGTCCAGCCCGTGATATTTAAGCGTCTCGCCGGGCGTGCCGCATGCCGGGTAGCCCTCTACGCCGAACTTCTCAAGCCTTCTACCTTGAAGCGTCCCGGTGGAGTTGAGCGCGTTAAGGAGGCTGTCGCCGAGCCCTCCGTAAGGAGAGTGGTTGTCGAGGGCGAAAATCTTGGGCGTATCTCCGATAACCTCTTCAAGCCACGTGTCATCAACCCTGTTGAGCCACGGCATATTGACTACCTTTAAAGAAAAACCTTTGCCTTCAAGGATTTCGGCGGCAATCAAAGCCTCGTTCAGCATGACAGGGCCGTAGGCGAAGATTATCGCGCCGCTCCCTTGTTTCAAGACCGTGCCTTTTCCGAAAGAAAAATCATATCCTTCGGGAAGGAGAATCGTCCTCGGAGAAGGCGATATCGCGAGCCTCATCATGCAGGTCTCCTTTGCCTTGTTCACGCACCATTCAAGGGCCTGCTTTGTCTCAACGGCGTTGCACGGCTCCAGTATCGTGCAGTTCGGAAGCGCTCCGAAGAGCGAGACGTCCCTGAGGCTCTGGTGCGATTTTCCCGGCCCCGCCGGTATAAGCCCTGCGTAATGGCAAACGTAGATTATCTTCGTGAGTTCCGTGGCGTTCGCGTAAATCTGCTCGTTGGCGCGGGAGGAAAGAAATACCCCGAAGGAGTTCACGACGGGCAGATACCCGTTAAGCGCGAGCCCTCCGGCGGTCGAAACCATGTCCTGCTCGGCAATGCCGCTCTCGATAAAACGTCCCGGAAACTTGGTTTCAAAAGGCCTCAACCCGCAATCCGCCGAAAGGTCGGCGTCGAAAACAACCACGTCTTTTCTCTTTGCCCCTATTTCAGCGAGCGCCTCGCCGAACGCCGTTACGACCTTTTCGACCGTGTCCTTGAGTTTCGCCCTGTTCTTTTCCCTTTGCTCAACGACCTCTGTTACAAGAGGGCTTAATCCCCCGGCCTTAAAAAACAGGTTTATCTTCTTTGTGAGTTCGAAAACTCCTTTTTCATAGGATTCGTCGTCAGGCGCGCCGGAGTGCCAACGGTAGAGTCCTTTCCCTGCCTTAAGCGCCGAAGGGCCTTCCATGAAAGAAACGCCTCTGCCTTTAATGGTGTCGGCTATAAGGGCCTTGGGCTTATTTTTTATCTTTTTAAGTTTCTTGAACGTCGCGCTCAGTTTTTTCATGCCGTGCCCGTCGCAGCGCTCCACGTGCCAGCCGAAGACCCGGAGCTTCTTTTCTATCTCGCCCAGATCTATTATTTTCTTAACCGGCCTGTCGGTCTGTATCTTGTTGAAGTCCACGATCATCGTCAGGTTGTTTATCTTTTGATAAACTGCCGTCTGGAGGGATTCCCATATCTGGCCTTCCTGAAGCTCTCCGTCTCCGGTGAGAACGAACACCCGTCCGCCGTGACCCGAGAGTTTTTTCGCGAGGGCCATGCCCTTTGCCTTCGATACGCCCATGCCGAGCGAACCGCTATTTGCCTCTATGCCGGGTATCTTCACGTCAGGGTGGCCGTCAAGGCCGCCTATGCGGCGGAGTTTCAAAAGTTTTTCGAAATCCAGAATCCCGGCCGCGGCAAACACCGCGTACTGTCCCGGGCAGTCGTGCCCCTTTGAAGAAAAAAACACGTCCCTTTCCGGGTTATCAATGCCGGATTTAACCGTATTCATCTCGTCGAGATAAAGAAGCGTCAATATGTCCATGGCGCTGAAGCTTGAGCCGAGGTGCCCGCTTCCGGCCTTCTTAACCGAGGAAAGAGCGTTAAGCCTGCACATGTCGCTCAAGACGGCGAGTTTTTTGAATCTATCCGCCTTTGCCTCTTTTACGCGCTTGAATTCCCGTTCAGGTATGAACTCTATCTTAAGCATGCCTCAGTCCTTTTTCTCGAACTGCACGTTTTGAATCTTCGCGCTATAATCCACGTAAAGCGTCTTTACCTCGGAAAACGCCTCTATCGCGGCCCACCCCGCCTCGCGATAGCCGAGGCCGGAATTTTTCACTCCCCCGAAAGGCAGATGCGGCTCGCTTCCGAAGGTCGGGGCGTTTATGTAACAAACTCCGGCTTCGGCATCGTCGAAAAACAAAAATGCCCTGTTTACGTCCTTGGTAAAGAGCGAAGCCGAAAGCCCGTAAGGCGAAAGGTTATGCACGCGCAAGGCGTCTTCGTAAGACCTTGCCTTGAACAACACGAGCACCGGGCCGAACACCTCTTCGCAAGCGATTTCCATGTCAGCGGATACGTTGTCTATGACCGTGGGGGCTATGTAATAGCCCTTGTCGTAAACGCCCCCCGTAAGCCGCTCTCCGCCGGTCAGTATCCTCGCGCCTTCCTTCTTGGCGCGCTCCACGTAGCCCATGACCCTATCGAACTGTTTTTTGCTTATAAGAGGCGTCAAGTCGGAAGAGTCGTCGCTTCCGGGGCCGATTTTCTGTTTCGCGGTTTTGGCGAGAAGTCTTTTAACGAACTCGCCGTACACGGCCTCGTGCGCTATGACCCTGCTCGTGGCCGTGCACCTCTGGCCTGATATGGAAAACGCGCCGCATACGGCTCCATCCGAGGCAAGCTCGATGTCCGCGTCTTCCATGACGATGACGGCGTTTTTTCCGCCGAGCTCAAGAGAGGTCTTCGCGAGTCGTCCGGCGCAGTTCTTGCCTATAATCTTTCCCACTCCGCTCGAACCGGTAAAAGAAACCATGTCAACGTCCCGGTGAAGCGTCAGGGCTTCTCCGGCCTCCGGGCCGAAACCGTGGATGAGGTTTAAGACACCCTTCGGAAGACCGGCTTCCTCCATTATCCTTACGAAACGCGCGGCCGTCTCGGGCGTATTTTCCTCGGACTTAAGAACGACCGTATTTCCGCAAACAAGGGCGGGGAAGGTCTTCCAAGACGTTATGGCCATGGGAAAGTTCCATGACGTGATTATTCCGACAACCCCCACGGGATACCTCTTTGTCATGGCAAAGCGTTTTTTAAGCCCCGAGTGAGTGGTCTTCCCGTACCATCTCCTTGCCTCGCCCGCGGCAAAGTAGGCCATGTCTATCCCTGATTGAACGTCTCCCAGAGCGCCTTTTACGGTTTTTCCGTTCTCTTTCGAAAGCGCCTCGGCGAGTTCTTTTTTGCGCCCGGTCATTATCCTTCCCGCTTCAAAGACTATATTGCCCCTTTCGAGCGGAGTAAGGCTTTTCCACGCCGGGAATGCGGCGCGCGCGGAAGAAACTGCCGCTTCGACGTCTTCTTTTCCGGAACGCGGAAAAAGCCCTATGACCTCGTTTACGTCCGAGGGGTTTCTGTTCTCGAAAACCGCGCCTGAGACCGCAGGAACCCACTCTCCGTCAATGTAATTTTTGAAACGCTCGGTCATCGCGGCGCTCCTTGAAAACCGGAGATTTTTACCACGCGCTATACCCTCCGTCCATCACAAGATTCGCGCCTGTCATGTAACTTGACGCGTCGGAAGCAAGAAAAATCACCGCGCCGTTGTATTCGTCCTCTCTCGCCATTCTTCCGAGCGGAACCTTAGCCGTATAATTTTTTAAAAACCTCTCGTCCTGATAATTGAAAACCCCGGCGAGCGTAAGGGTGTTCACGCGCACGTTCTTCTTTGCCCAGTAAACGGCAAGATACCTCGTAAGGTTAAGCACCCCGGCCTTGCTCACGGAATAAGCGATTGGCTTGAAAAAAGGAGTTTCCTTGTATTCGTAGATTCTCTGGTCGGGGGAGAGCATCCCGTATATGGAAGATATGTTTATTACGCTTCCTCCGCCGGTCTCGGCCATTTTTCCGCCTATCACTTGGCAACAGACGAGCATGCCCTTGAGATTAACGTCCATCATGGCCTGCCACGAAGTTTCGGGATAGGTCTCGAAGGGCCCCGTGTCTTCCGCTTTCGCGTCGGGCGGGGCGTCTATGGCGGCGTTATTTATCAAGACGTTCGGAATTCCGAAACGCGACACTACGGCATCGAGCGCCTTTTCAATTGACTTGCGTTCGGTTATGTCGGCTTCGACGAGAAGAAGGTCTTTCGAATGAATCTCTTTGAGTTTTCCCTTGGGGCTTTCCGGCAGTAAGTCCATTGCAACGACCTTCGCGCCTGCCGAAAGAAGCGCCCTTACATACTCCCCTCCGAGCTGTCCCGCGGCGCCCGTTACGACCGCGACCTTCCCCGAAAGGTCAAATGATTTTCCAAAGACCGCTTTTCCCGTCATGATAAAACCTTTCCTTCCTTTGCCGCGGCTATGTAATCGCAAAATTCCCTTACCGCGCCGTAACCGCCTTTTACCTTGGAAACATAAAGGGAAATCTCCTTGACCTCCGGATAAGCGTCGCTTACGCACGCGGGAAGCCCGACTATTTCAAGGCATTCGACGTCGTTTATGTCGTTACCCATGTAAGCCGCGTTCTCGAGCGGTATGCCGAGTTTTTTCGCTTCTTCTTTCAAAACCTCGGCCTTCCGGTCGCAACCCTGTATGGAGGGAATATTCAGTTTCTCGCACCTTGCCGCGACAACGGGATTTTTTTCCTTTGAAAGAACAAGCAGCCTTACTCCGTGCCTTCTCAAGGCGTCAAGCCCGAAACCGTCGGAGCGGCTGCAAAAGACGCCTTCTCTTCCGTCTTCAAGGGTAAGCACCCTGTTATCCGTGAATACGCCGTCAAAGTCAAAAACAGCCATCTGTATCCGCTTGGCTATTGACGCCGGATTTTCTTTTTTGCCCGGTGATTTCATGCCCTTACTCAAGGTATTCCGGCTTTACCGCGGCCTCTTCAGCAAGGTCAGCCTTTAGTTTTTTCCCCAACATGCCTTTAAGAAGATACGGGGGCGTGCCGTTTGCCGGAATTTTAAGGCACGTGTTTTCCTCCGTAAGAACAGTCCCCTTGCTCAAGGCGCGGGCGGCGTAAACGCCTTTACCCATTTTCTCGCGCGCCGAACGCTCGAAATCATGAAGAACCTTTTTCCTCTCGCCGAGCGCCATGTCCACGCGCCTTAAATCCCGCACCTGCTTGCGTAGCCCCTCGGGCTCGAGCGAAAACTTGTGGTCCGTGCCCTTCCATGAGCGGTTAAGGGTAAAATGCTTTTCCACGACCGTCGCGCCGAGCATATAGGCCATGACCGCGGCGAGTATGCCGTTATCGTGCCCGGAATAACCTATTATCGTCCCGGGAAACTCCTTCTTCAATATTTCTATTACGCCGAGGTTCAGGTTGTGATACTCGGCGGGGTATTCGGCTACGCAATGGAGAAGGCAGATTTTGTCGTTATGTTTTATGACGGTTTCGTACGCCATGCGGACCTCTTCCATTGTGGCGGCCCCGGTGGAGATGAACATCGGCTTTTTGAATTTGGCTATATATTCGAGAAGCGGGGCGCTCGTCACGTCGCCGGAGGCTATCTTGTAGCTTGTCACGCCCAATTCCTCCAAAAAGTCCGCGCTCTTGAAGTCAAAGGCCGTTGACATGAACTCAACGCCCTGCTCAGCGGCGTATTTCTTGAGTTCCGCGTACTCGTCGCGCCCGAACTCTAAAAACTCCCTGTGCTCCCCGTAAGTCGCGCCATAGCTGTTTTCGTTATCGTAAGGCCTGTCGTAAAAAGCCTTTGTGTAAAGACTCTTGTTGTCCCTTTTCTGGAATTTCACGGCCTGCGCGCCGCACCCCGCGGCAATGGCTATCATCTTCTTCGCGTTATCGAGACTGCCCTGATGATTGTGCCCTATCTCGGCTATTACGTAACACGGGCCTTTGTCCGAAATTTTGCTTCTGCCGAACTCGATGACTTTCATAATTTCCTCTCCTTCCTAAGCCCTCACGATATTTTTGGCGTTTATGCCCTTTACCGCGCCCCTCGAATCAACGAGAAGCCTCGATTCCCTGGCGAGCCATTTATAATCGAAACAAGAATGGTCTGTAACTATGACGACGCAGGCGTATTTTTTTATTGCCTTTTTGTCGAGGCGTACGCTTCTCATGTTAAGCGTATGGCCGCGGAGTTTCGGCAGTTTCGACACGTATGGGTCGTGGTAATCAACCTTCGCGCCCTTAGCCTGCAAAAGCTCTATCACGTGCACCGCCGGGGATTCCCTCATGTCGTCAACGTCTTTTTTATACGCCGCGCCCAAAATCAAAATCCGCGAGCCTTTTATCGCGACGCCCTTCGAGTTAAGCGCGTCCGCCGTCTTGCCAACGACGTAATAAGGCATGGAGGCGTTTATCTCGCCGGCAAGCTCTATGAACTTTGTCTGAAAATCATACTGCCTTGCCTTCCACGAAAGATAAAAAGGGTCAATCGGAATGCAGTGCCCTCCGAGGCCCGGACCCGGATAAAAGGCCTGAAAGCCGAATGGTTTGGTCTTGGAGGCCTCTATGACCTCCCGGATGTCCATGCCCATGCGGTCGGCGAGCATCTTTAGTTCGTTAACGAGCGCTATGTTCACGCAACGGTAGATGTTTTCAAGGAGTTTCGTCATCTCGGAAACCCTTGTGGAAGACACAGGCACGACCGTATCAACTACCTTTGAATAAAGCGCTACCCCTGCCTTTAGGCAATTTTTGGTAACGCCTCCCACGACCTTGGGTATTGTTTTTGTCGAGTGGTCGGTTCTGCCCGGGTCTTCTCTTTCAGGCGAAAACACGAGAAAAAAATCCTTCCCGGCCTTAAGCCCGTTTTTCTCGAACCTCGGAACAAGCAACTCATCCGTGGTGCCGGGATATGTGGTTGATTCGAGAGACACGAGTTGCCCCGGCCTTATGAACTTCGCTATCTCGTTCGCAGTGCCAACGACGTAGCTCATATCAGGCTCGCGCATGGAGGTGAGGGGGGTCGGCACGCAGATTATTATCGCGTCCATGTCCCTTAATTTCGACATGTCGCTTGTTGCCTTTAAAAACCCTGCTTCTACGGCCTCCTTAATCGAAGAAGAGGGGATGTGCTTTATGTAAGACCTTCCCTTCATGAGGGAAGATACCTTCTCGACATCAACGTCAAAGCCCGTAACCGAAAAGCCCTCTTCGCAAAATCTCAATACGAGAGGCAGGCCGACGTAGCCAAGGCCTATGACCCCGACCTTGGCCTTCGAGGAATCCAGCTTTTTCAAAAACTCGGATAATCTGTTTTTTTGAGCCATTGTTTGCCGCCCCTTATTTTTTTATTTCTATTGCCTTTTTAATCCACCCGCCGTTGCTTATGTCGAGTATGGACTCTCCCCGCACGCCGGCGGAAAGAAGAGAGCTTCTCAACTCTTCCGTTCTGTGGGACGTTATGACTATAAGCTCCGGGCAGTGTTCTTTCAGTTCCTTTATCGAAACGACACTCTGGCCGAAGAACTTGGTTCCTTGTTTTCCGTCGTCCGCTATCGCGGCGAGTTCGAGCGTAGTTTCTTTAAGAGAGAGATAGGCAATCTCCGCGATCTCGTCAACGCCGCAAAAGGCGATTTTCCTTATTCCCGATGATTCCATGTCGCGGAAAAGCACTCCGAAATCCCTTCTCGCGACCCTGTAAAGGTTCGTGAAGTTTCTAAGATGCTCGTAGGTGAGGCGGGTCTTTTCGGTGAAGCCGGTCGGCGTGAGATAGTATTTATACCTCTTGCTGGGAATCGCCGAAACAGTCACATATCCCTTTGACACGAGGTTTTTTATGTAGGAATTCACAAGGCCTAACGCGATGCCGAGGTTTTTGCTCAAATCCCTCTGCGTTACGTTCCCGTTCTTGGATATCTCGTCAAGCACCAGAAGAGACCTGTATTCTTCGGCTTGCTGGATATTATGACCCTTATCAACGTTCATATTGTGAACATACCACTGGAAGGAAACTTTGTCAAGCGGTTTGTTCATGGTATGAACAAGGCGCATTGGAAATTAAATTACCATACTTTTCAATGAAATATCTTAACCTTGTGTCGGTCGTAAGGCAGAGCGACCCATGCGAAAAGCATGGGTCGCGAAAGGCGCTACAAAAATAAACCGGAAAGAACCTCTTCCCCTTTCCTTATGACACAAAATAATTGACATTACCCCTACGTTTCATAAGATTTGCATACGGAAATAATGTTGTGCTATAATGAGGCAAAATATGAATACCGCGGATTTTGAAAAAGAAATCAAGATACACATAGAGGCGAGATACCCTATCCTCTGGCTCGTGTCATTCGAGGAACGGAGGGTTGAAAAAATCCTCGAAGGCCTCTGCAAGGAACTCGGCACCAACTACTGGTGTTGGTCGGTTTCAAGGGGATTGTATTCGACCGACAAAAAGAAAAAAGAGGCCATTGGCCGCGAAAAGATACTTACCGCGATAGAAGAAAAAATCCAGAAAAGCGAAGACGCGAACAGCCTGTTTCTTCTTAAGGACGTCGCCGGATATTTCGCCTCTCACGAATTCCTGAGAAAGTTCCGGGACCTTCCCTCCATAATAGACGAGCAACAGCGCTCCATTGCGACGGTCTGCATCCTCTCTCCGACCTTGAGCGAAATTCCGCCCGAACTCGAAGAAGACATCGTAGTGTTGGAACTTGCCCTTCCGGACTACGACGAGATAGAAGAGATGGTAACCTCGACCTACGGGCACCTCATCCCCAAGACGTGGCACGCTTCCACGCGGACAATACTCTTCCAGTCTCTTCAGGGGCTTTCTCTCGACAACATCAGAAGGGTCGTAAGAAAGGCCATAAGCATCAATAAAGGCGTCTTGAACGAGGACTGCATCAAGGACATACAGGACGAAAAGCAACAGATAATAAAAAAGCAAAAGATCCTCGACTACTACCCGCACAGGGAAACCATAGACAACATAGGCGGCCTTGACGAAATAAAGAAATGGTTCATAGACAGAGAACACGTCTTCAGGCTGAGCAGGGAGAAGATCGGCACCCTGGGGTTAGAGATACCGAAGGGGCTTCTCCTCATAGGGGTGCCGGGAAGCGGCAAAAGCCTCTGTTGCAAGGCGTTGGCCGGCATATGGAACCTGCCGCTCCTTCGAATGGACGTCGGAAGGCTCTTCGGCTCCACGGTCGGCGAATCCGAAAAAAACATACGCCGTTGCATACAGCTTGCCGAGGCAGTAAGCCCCTGCATCATGTGGATAGACGAGATAGACAAGGCCTTCGGAGGGGTAACCGGCTTTCAGGGCGATTCCGGAACCCAACTGAGGGTGTTCGGGACTTTCATCACGTGGCTTCAGGACAAAGAAAAACCGGTTTTCGTCATAGCCACGGCGAACGAGCCGAAAAACCTCCCGCCCGAACTCTGGAGAAAGGGCCGTTACGACGAGGTGTTTTTCGTGGACCTCCCGAGCGCGGACGAAAGGGAAGAGATATTCCGCATACACCTCGAAAGAAGGTCGCAGGACCCGACCGCCTTCAATCTGAAGGAACTCGCCCAGAACACGCAGGGCTTTACCGGAGCCGAGATAGAGCAAGGCATAAAGGACGCGATAGTCACCACATTCAACGCCATACACGAAGGCAAGGACGCCAAAACAACCGAAACCCTGATAGACGAACTTTCGGCCTTAAACCTCACGAAAGAGGGCATACTCGGCTCCATCAGGAACATCACGCCTCTTTCGGTTCTTAAAAAAGAAGAGATAGAAGAACTCCGCAACTGGAGCCACCAACGCGCGAGACCCGCGTCAAAGTCCCTTTTCCGCCAGCGCGTCGAGACCCTTACGGAGAAAGAAAAAAGAAGCATCGCGATACACGAGGCCGGGCACGCGCTCCTCATGCGGCACCACTTCGGCAAAATCCCCGTATTCGTGAGCATAGACAACTACAAGGACTTCAGCGCCTTTATCCCGCGCGAAGAGGCCATGAAAAACACCTTCACCAAAAGGGACCTTGAAAAGGAAATAGGGGTCGTCATGGGAGGGATGTGCGCCGAAACCGAACTCTACGGGCAGGAGTCCAAGACCGTCGGGGCGTCCCATGACCTGCTTGAAGCCACGGCAAAAGCGAAGAAGATGGTCGTCGAGTACGGATTCGGCGAGATAATGAAAAACGCGAGCCTCATCCAGCTTCAGGATTATACGCTCGCCTCCGGCAAAGACGTCTTGGACGACATACAAAAAATCCTCACGAACGCGAGGGAAGAGAGCGAGGAATTCCTCGCCAAAAATAAAGAAATCCTTCTCAAGCTCGTGGACGCGCTCATGCTGGAGGTCTTGATGAGCGGAGAGTCCCTTTCGGAATTCTTCAAGACAAACCCTCTCGAATAAGAGGACGGCGGCGCGATGAGCTACTATACCGAGATAAAGACCGAACTTAAAAACAAGCACTACGTGTTATTGGCCCTCGAGGAACTCAAAAAAAGAGGGGAAATAACGAACTACGAACGGCTCGAAAAGAAAGATTCGATAAAGGTGGACCGCGGCGGCGACATCTTCAACATCTCCACGACCAAGGAAGGGACGATTCAGGTCGAAGGGGACGCGAGGGTCGTAACGGCGTTCACCCAGCGCCTGACGCAGATGTACGCCTATATGTCCATAAAGGAAAACCTGCCGCTCGATTTCGAGATAGCGAAGGAAACCGAATCCGCCGGCAGCATAACCATCCTTCTGAAAGGATAGGGGTAAAGCCATGGCCGGAAAAGAGATAAGGATAAAAATAACGCCGGACGGCAAGGTGGAGGTTGACTCGAGCGTTTTCAAGGATTGCAAAGAAACGGCCCTGCACCTCGAAAAAGCGCTCGGCAAGATACAGCGCTTCGTCGAAAAGGACGACCTCGACACGGCCGAGCGAATAAAGATAGACACAGGTGAATAAGAAAACTTCCCTCAACATACACGCCGTAATACCCTGCTCGAGAATAAACGGTCCGGGCAAAAGACTCGTTGTGTTCTTTCAGGGCTGCGACAGAGACTGCGCCGGGTGCTTTAACCCCGCGACGCATTCTTTTGAGACGGCCGCGCTTTACTCGACGGACGAGGTCTTTGAAAGGCATCTTGCCCCGGGCGTTGAAGGGCTGACAATAAGCGGAGGCGAGCCGTTTCTTCAAACAGAAGGGCTCGCGGAACTTTTAAAAATCGCCAAGGAACGCCGGAATCTTACCACAATCGTTTACACGGGCTTTACATTGGAGGAACTTCAAAAGAAAACCTCCTCCGCGGAAGCCCTTAAATACACGGACGTCTTGATTGACGGGCCGTTCGTGGAATCAAAAAAAGAGATGACCCTTCTCGCGAGGGGTTCCTCGAACCAGACGTTTCATTTCTTGAGCAACGCATACGCGATCCAAGATTTTCATATGCCGGGCAAAATCGAAATAAACATAGGAAAGGACGGGGTGGTAATTGAAACCGGCTTCGGTGTCCTGCGAACGGCGCAATGAATCAATAAGCCCCGTTCGCGGGAATGGCGCGAAACAGGTTTAAACATTGTGAGTGCAGGCTCGCCCCTGCAGACTGCCCGCATAAATAAAACGAAATGCCCCTTTCGACTCTCGAACGCCTTAAAACAATCGCGCAATCAGACTCCAACCAGAAAGACAAAAAGACGGCGATAACGAGCCTTCTCGCCGGGCTTCCGGCGTCCGGGGAAAGCATGCAGGCCTTCGAGGCCGCCTTGGGCATTCTCGAACAACTGGAAAATATCGAGGAACGGCAAAACGGAATACTCGAATTCAACCACATCCTTCCAAAAGGAGAGGCGTTCTCGGAACTGCACATGGCCGCCATTATCGCCGCCACCAACGCGGTAGCCCTCATGGAGGACGCGAAACACAGAAAATCCGCGCTCCTTCGCCTCGCCGAAGACATTCCCGAAGCGATAGAGTTCTCGGCGGTTTACGGCAAAACGATGGAACGCGTCATGGAGGCGGCGGACAAGATTAACGATAAATTCTACCGCAGGTTTTCCCTTTCCGACATATCGGAAAAACTCAAAAGAAGGGGCGGCTTCGACGACCTCGCGCTCCGCGCCATAGAAGTGGCGCTCGGCCTTTCGGACGACCCTTCATATAAAAAATTCAACTTGGACGAAGTGGCGAAAGAACTGCCCAAGACCTGCGACATAACTTTTTACCAAAACCACACCTTCCTCGGCATAGCGACGAATCTGCCGAAGAGAGGGAAATTTCTCGAACTCTACAAAAAAGCCCTCGACGTGGCCATCCGCGCCTCGAACACCCTCGACGAGCCCTATTACAGAAAATACGCGCTCTTTTTCATCGCGGAAAGCCTGCCCAAGAACGCCGAATTCGCTCCGTTTTACGAGCGCTGCCTCACGGATTCCTTCAAGGCCGCGATTACGATAAAAGAGCCTTTCGTCAAGACCTACGCCCTCATAGACCTTTTGCAGGAGCTTCCGAAGACGCGCGAGTTCATGGGCCTTATAGTCAATGCGATAGAGGAAATCCTGCCGTTTTTCTCGGTAAAGAGCAGGATAGCGGACGTCGAGGCCTTGGAGGTCGTGGACTTCATCATCGTCGCCGAAGAAAGAAAGATGACCGAGAGCAAAAAACGCCGCTACACGAGGGGAAACTACGCGCGCCTTTTCACAATCGAGCTCGAAAAGTTCTCGGAAATACTCAACGACGCGAGGCTTCTCGAAATCCTCAAACCCTATATCCACGTCTGGATAAGGCCGGTGGAATTAAGGGAAACGCTGAAAAAGCTTTCCGAACGCATAGAGGCATTGAAGAGCAAATTCCACGGCAAGGAGATAGAGCGGCCGGTATTCGTCAAGGAAGAGCGTTTCAGCCTCGTGAAAAAAGACGTTTCGAAGACAGCGAGCGCGAAGGTAAAGGAAACAATCGCCATAGACCTCGGCGCGACCAATACCGTCATCATGAAAAAACATGAGGACGCGGAGCCGGAGTTCGTTTATCTCGACGGACTTTCCAAAAAATACGGCGACACTTATATCGTGCCGACCTACATCCATCCCGACACCGGTTCAATCGGCGCGGACGCGAAAAGTCTCTCTTCGCTCAACATAAAAAAGATGCTCCTCGAAAACGACCCCGCGGGCGCGGATTACATGGCGAGATATTTGAGGACCCTCTACCGCCACATAAAAGGCTCGGTCCCTCATAGCGGCTGGCTTTCGATACTCACGGCCAAACCCGCGGACAAGATATGCGTGACCGTGCCGGTCGGCTTCCAGACCTACAGGAAAACAATAGGCGAGATCTTCAAAGGCATGGCGCGCGGAGTTGAGATAGACTTCGTGGAAGAGCCCCTTGCCGCGGCCATCGGCTACCAGATAGCGGAAAAGCGGGACAAGGTCGCTCTTATCATAGACTTCGGCGGATGCACGCTGGACGTGATGCTCCTCCGGCTCAACACCGAAGAGGTGCACGTCGTTGCAAAGCCCGACCGCTCGACCATGCTCGGCGGAAGGGACATAGATTTCTGGCTCGCCTCTCATCTCGCGAAGCGGCTCGGCTTCTCGGAGGACACGATACCTCCGAAGGTTCTGGTCGAGGCCGAAGACATAAAGATAGCCCTATCCGAGCACCGCTCCGTTCCGTTCGAATGGGACGGGAAAGAGGTGCGCGTGACGAGGGAGGACTTTGAAACCACGCTCGCGTCCCACGAATTTTACGAGACAATCGACAGGGCGATATCCTACGTTTTCAAAAAGGCGAAAAAACTGGGCGTTACAAAAGACATGGTGGAGGCGGTGCTTCTGACGGGCGGAAGTTCGCAGATACCGAGTTTTAAGGACAAGATAACCGCTCTTTTCCCGGAACTCAGGAAACTTAACGCGGTTTACGACCACAGCCCTCTTTCCGCGGTTGCCAAGGGAGCGGCCCTTTACGGAACAAAGGCCGTTGTTGACAGGCACCTCGCCGTAGCCTACGCGCTTCGCCACACGATAAAGGACAAAGAAAAAAAGGACTTCTTCGAAATCGTGCTCGAAAAAGGAGAATCCCTTCCTCTGGAAAAGACCTTCATGGCGCGGCCTGCCGCGACGCTCGGGCCGCAGATTGAGCTCTTTCTCGAACTGTTCGAGGTTCCGGAAACGTTTATCGTAAGAAGATGGGTGAACGAAGCGGACATGGAATTCATAAAGCAAACCGTCAAGACCCCTCTTCCGGAAGACGTCGTGTTCAAGGGTTTCAAGATAATTACGCTTCCGCTCGGCAAAGTAACGGACGAGGACGTGTTAATAACGTTCAAACTTGACGAAACCGGAAACCTGAAGATTAAATACGGGCCGGAGGGGAAGGAAGTCGAGACGGGATTGAGGTTGCAGTAAGTGATTGAAGCGTTAGCCTGGTTATTAAACCCTCTCCCCTTGGGGGAGAGGGCAGGGTGAGGGGTAAGTCTTCAATTGAATGGATATGTCATCATAAAATTTTGTCATTCCCGCGGTTCCCCGCTTAAGATTGCGGGGGCAGGCTTTTGAGCGGGAATCCAGAAAGAACAGTCGCTGTTGTGCTAGCTCACTTTTTTCCTCCTATTTTTCTTATAAGGACAAGGAGAAACTATGAGTAATGGTAAAACGATATTAAATGATTTTGTCGAGCATTGGAAAAATAAATTTAAACCCAAAAAGGCTGGTAAGAAATCCGGCTTATCTGACGCATGGAGTAACTATTTGAGGAACTTGTTAGAGAAAAAATTTGGATGCGTTATTTATGAGTGTGCGTTTCCTCTTGCGGTAACAAAAGATATTAATCCAAAACACAGGCTTGACGCCGCTGTGTGGTCGAAAAAGGATCAGCCGGTATCACCCATGGATATTGCGATAGAATGGCAATGGGATTTTGGAAAGGCGGATAAGTTTGTGAAGGGTGATTTTTTGAAGGTGTTATATGCTCCTGCAAAGGCAGGATTAGCGATTGTAAGCACGCGCTCGGCCCAAAAAAGTAGTTTGGAAAAAGCGGAAAAGTTTATAAAAAAAATGAAGAAAAAATATGCCAATGGCAAAAGAGGATACTCTGTTGGCGTCATAGAGGTACGAAAGATAAGGGCAGGTGGAGGTAAAAAGAAATACCAATGTTACTTTTATGATTTTTTAAGCGATAAAGAAGAGGCTTTGCAAAAACTAACTTGGTGAAAAATAGCAAGATAGGGTGGCTCAGTCCCGTAGTCCCGTAGGTTGGGTTAGCGAAGCGTAACCCAACATAATTTCTCTTCCTTCATTCCCCCGCCACCCTCTCAAATCCATTTCTTCCGTCTGAAATAAAAAAGCATTGCTATTTAAAACTTCTCAAAAACTCCGCCGGGGTTAATACCTTTATCCCCATATATTCCCTTACCGCTCCAAGCGCTTTATCCCCGGTAATAACCGCTTTTGCCTTTAATGCGACGGCGCATTCGATGAATTTGTCGTCATCCGGGTCGTCTTCGACAAGATTGAGTTTCGGAGTCTTTGCGATAAAAGCGATATTAAACCCCTTTGAGAAAAGGTTCAAAAGCTCGGGAAGCTCCTCTTCGTCCTCGAGGCCGATTCTTCTTAAGACCTCGACGTATTCATCGAGGATGTCTTTGGAGAGGCACAAGGTTATTTTCTCTTTCCTCCAAAGGTCTATGATTTTTTTGGGATTGCCGCCGAAAAAAGACGAAACAAAGACGTTGGTGTCTATCACAACCTTCATCTTTTGCCTTTTCGCGCGGCCTTTACGCCCATGCTTACGGCGGCCGGCGTTACCCCCTTGGCCTTGAGTTTTTTGTTGACCCTGCCCCAGAGGTCCTCGATATAAGAACCGATGTCGTGCTCCTCGATGTAACTTTCGAGAAGCTCTCTCACCATCTCGCTCGTGGTCTTGCCCTCTGTCCTGGCCAGCCTATTGAGCCGTTCCTTAAGCTCCGGCTCCACCCTTATGACCATTTGCGTAGGCATTGTTCGTTCTCCTTTGTATATCTTGTATAATATGTATATATTGTATTACTATTATGCCAAATTGTCAACGCGCGATTTCCCTCAAATCCACTTCTTCCGCCTGAAATAAGTCGTAGGGCAGGGCTTTAGCCCTGCATAAAGACGCAACCCTTCCGCCTCAGGCGGAGGGTTGCCCTACGAAAACAAAAAACAAGGAGCCGTAACCCACCCCCTCAAATCCACTTCTTCCGTCTGAAATAAAAAAGCATTGAAATTGCCGCCATAAACATCCCCGCAAGCACTATGAAATACCCGTGCCTCCAGCGAAGTTCGGGCATGATGTCGAAGTTCATTCCGTATATGCCTACTACGAAAGTAAGCGGGATGAATATCGTGCCGATGATGGTCAGGAACTTCATTATCTCGTTAAGGCGGTTACTGAGGCTCGAAAGATAGATGTCGAGCATTCCCGAGAGCATCTCGCGCGAGGTCTCTATCGCGTCTATGACCTGCACCGTGTGGTCGTAAACGTCCCTTAAATAAAGAGCCGTCGCCTGCTTTATAAGAGGAGAGCCGCCTCTTTCGAGGCCGCTCACGACCTCCCTCAATGGCCATACGGATTTTCTGAGGTATATCATCTCTCTTTTGAGTTCGTGTATGTTTTTAAGCGTATGGGGAGCGGGGCGGCTGACGAGTTCGTCTTCTATGTCCTCTATCCTCTCTCCCACGGCCTCGAGTATCACGAAGTAGTTGTCGACTATCGCGTCCATGAGAGAGTAGGCCAGATAATCGGGCCCCATGCTCCTTACCTTGCCCTTGCCGCTTCTTATCCGCTCCCTTACGTGGTTGAATACGTCTCCCTTCAGGCCTTCCTGAAAAGATATGACGAAGTTTTTTCCGAGTATTATGCTTATCTGCTCCGAAAAAAACTCGACTCCTTTTCTTTCCTTCCTCTCGCCGAGCATCTTCGCGACGATATAGATATATTCGCCGTAGTCCTCCATCTTGGGGCGCTGGTCCGTGTTCAGGACGTCTTCGAGCACGAGGGGATGAAGGCCGTAACAGTCGCCGAGTTTCTGTATAACGTCCGCGTCAAGCCCCTCCACGTTTATCCACGTGGTGGTCGGGCTTTCCTTGAACGGAAAACACTGGTCAAGGGTTTTAACCTCTAACTCGCTGATATTCGTTTCGTCATAATCAATGATAGCGATGCTCACCCCTTGGGCGCGCTTTTCCCCGATATGGACGAGGGTTCCGGGAGGAAGGCCTTTTTTCTTGGCTCTTGTTTTTATGAGACGCGCCATGGCAAAAAAACCCCTTTGTGGCATTTCGCGGAAACATGACTTTTAAAGTAAAACTCATTTCATGGGTGGAGTCAAGGAAAGGGGCTTTGCCCTGTCTTATTTCCATCTCCCCAAGCGGGAGAGGGGGACTTAAGGGTCATAGAAAAAGAAAATAAAAACCCCCTCACCTCAATCCTCTCCCCAAAGGGGAGAGGAAGTAAAAACAAAAGGCGGGCGCCCCGAAGGGTGAGGCCGGGGTGAGGGGGACGCAACCCTCTACTCCTCTTCTTTCACCTTCCGCCTGATTTTTTTGGCGCGGCCTCTTTGCTTTTTCTCCTTAATCCGTTTTTCCTTCGCCGTCTTGGACGGCTTTGTCTTTACCCGTTTTTTCGGCCTCAAAACGGCTTTTTTTATAAGACCGATGAGTTTGGCAAAGGCCGCGCTTCTGTTCATCTCCCTTTTTCTGAACTCCCTCGCGAAAATGATGAGCGTTCCGTCTTCGGTAACCCTGTTTCCGCTAAGACGGACGAGCCTTTCCTTTACCTCAAAAGGAAGTTTCGATTCGGTTATGTTGAAGCGGAGCTGGACGGCAGTGGAGACCTTGTTCACGTGCTGGCCGCCCGGACCTCCGGAACGGATGAACTCCTCTTGTATATCAGCCTCGTCTATAAAGATATCTTTGGTTATTCGGAGCATTCATAGAGTTTACGATTTATGGAAGCGCGCCTCAAGAAGAATCTTAAAGAAAAAAGCCGCGCCCCTGCGGGATTGCGGCCTGAAAGAAAAGTGGAAGCCCGGATAATGCGTCCGTCAGAGCTTGCCGGATATTTTTTCGAGGCTGTCGAGTATTCGCGGGTCTAAATACCTTGCGCTCTCGCCCCTTAATACCGCCAACGCGTCCTCCCTCGACATCGCCTTCCTGTAAGAACGGTCCGAGGTGAGGGCGTCGAACATGTCGGCGACCGCGATGACCCTCGAAAAAAGCGGTATGGCCTTGCCCCTTAGTCCGTCCGGATATCCTGTGCCGTCGAAGTGCTCGTGATGGTGGCGTATCCAGCCGGCCATCTCCCTGTACCTCTCTATGCGCTCGAGCATCCGCGCGCCGACGACAGGGTGGTCCTTCATCTTCTCTATCGCCTCCGCGTCGAGCTTGCCCGCCTTGTTCAGGATGGAGTCGGGCACGCCTATCTTGCCTATGTCGTGAAGCAGGGCGGCGAGCCGGAGCCAGTCGAGGTCTTCCCTCTCGACGCCGAGCTCCGAGGCGAGTTCCACCGCTATCCGGCTGACGCGCTTCGAGTGGCCGTAGGTGTAAGCGTCCTTGGCGTCTATGGCAAAGGAAAACGCCTCGGCTGTCTTGAAGAGCATGGTGCGTATCTCGTCGTAAAGGAGCGCCTTCTTTATGGATACCGCGCACTCCTGCGCCACGCTCGAAAGGAGCCTTATCTCCGGCGAATAATACTCATTTCCGTCGAGCTTGTCCGTGGCTACGACCATGCCCGTGATCGAGCCCTCAACCACCAGCGGCACTATGAGTACGCGCCCTACCGGATAAGGGAACCCCTCGAAACGGGCGTCGCTTTTGACGTCGCATACGGTAAGCGGCTCCTTCGTCTCGAAGACGTATCCGAGAAGCCCTTTGTCAAGATGGAATATGGCCGTTGACGCCGCGTTCGAGTCCTCGCCGACCGACACCTTGGGTATGAGAAACGGCCTTTCGCCCTCCACCCCGCCTGCCTCGGAGGCGAGCATCACCGAGACGTTCGTCGAGGGGCATATCTCCATCACCTCTTCGACGAGCACCCGGCATATCTTCTCCAGGTCGAGCCCCGGTCCGAGCTTGGACGAGAGGTCCCACAAGAGCGTGAGATCCTCGTAATTCCTCGCCACCTCGGCCGCGAGGCTCTCGGTTTCGTAGGCCTTCTCTGCAAGGAGCGCGAAGTTCGCGGCAATAAAGTCAATTACCCCGGCGCTGACGCCCGAACCCGAAGGCACCGCCGCGTAGCCGACGAGCGCCTCCTTCACGTGCACGGCCCTTGTATCGAATCCCTGCGTCAGGGCGTCCCGCGGGAACCGCGCAACGACGTCTTTCTTGGAATCAAGGACAAATACCGGCGCTCCGGCAAGTTCGTGATAATGGCGCGCGAGACGGACAAGTTCGGCGGCGGGTATGATATCGGCTATGCGCACGGCCTACAACACCTTTCTCCTGAGGAAATCGGATATCATGGAAAGCCCGCTGCCGTAGCCGGAACTGCCCAGCCCTATGCATTTTATGTCCCTCAGCATGATGTTCGTCACGAGTATTATCGGTATGTCGACCGTATCCGCCCTTTTTCTGAGCGCCCCTATTATATCCAACGTCTTTCCACGGGAAAAAGTCCCGACCAGTATCATGTCCGGCCGCCCGCCGGCGGCGTTAATGGAACCCGGGTCTTCCATGACCGTCGTCTCATGGCCCTTCGTGCCCGCGAAGAGCTGAAGGCTCCTCGCCTCCTCCGGCTTTTCCGATATTATGAGTATCCTGCCGGAGGGCCTTTTCATAAACCTCTCGACCGACTCCTGCACCTCGAGCTTGCTTGGCGGACTCGACAGATAGTCGTTGACCGCCACCTGCGGACCCGTCTTCTCGTCGTTTAAAACCGATACGAGGTAAACCGGTATCCCCTGCACCCTCGAAAGGGTCAGAAGCCCCTCGAAATCCCCCTCGCTTTCGATATAACCCGCGATGACGGCGTCCGGCCTGCCGACCCTCGCTATCTCCACGGCCGCCTTCATGCTCCCCGCGCCCATGGTTCTGTAGCCTATCTCCTCCATGCTCTCCCTGAGTCTATGCCGGAGCGCGGTATCGGTGTCGAATATGAGCACCTTCCCGGCCCCTGTGTCAACAAAATATCCGACCGCGTCCGTCTGTTGCTCGCGCGCGGGCCTCTTGGGCAGCGTGAAGAAAAAGGTCGAGCCCTTTCCTATCTCGCTCTCCGCCCAGATGCGGCCTCCGTGAGCCTCCACTATCTTCTTTGATATGCTCAGCCCGAGCCCCGACCCCTTAGCCCTTCCCGCAAGCTCGTCCCCTATCCTGTAAAATTCCTCGAATACCTTGTCGCGCTCCTCGGGGTATATCCCTTCGCCGGTGTCCGATATATGCACCGTCACTTCCTCTGCCCCGTCCTCCGCGCCCGCCTCGATACGCCCCTGCGAAGTGAACTTCACGGCGTTGCTGAAAAGGTTCAGCAATACCTGAAGGAGGCGGTTACGGTCGCCAATCACCTCCACCACTCCGCCTAAGGCGGACGGAAGCGAGGTTTCTATCCGGAGCCCCTTGCCTTCGGCAAGGGGGGCCATCGTCTTTACGGCCATCCTGATGACCTCCGCCACGTCGACCGTATCCATGTGCCACTGGGTCTTGCCGGACGCCACCCTCACGACGTCGAGTATTTCGTTTGTAAGTTGGGCAAGCCTCTCGCTCTCCTCGTTTATTATGCCGAGAAACTCCCTTCTGGTATCATCGTCTATATCCCGGTAATTAAGGAGTATCTCGGAAAAAGAGCGTATGCTCGACAGGGGGTTCCTGAGTTCGTGCGATATGGAGGCGAGGAAACGCGCCCTGTTCCTGTCGACCTCCTTCAGCCTCTCATGCCCCTCCCTGAAGGCATCCACCTCGGACTGAAGGTTTATTATCTTGAGGTTCAACGCGTTCGTAAGGCCGTGGTATGTATCCGAGGCCCGTTGCATCGAATTACGCTCCCTCTGTATGGCCTCGGATACGTATCCGGCCGCGGTCGCGGCAAGCGCGAAGGCCGCCACGTTCGTGGCGGCCGCCTCAAACGGGTAATGGCCGCCTTTTATAAACGGCATAAGCAGATAAAGTACGGCGAACGCGGCGGAGGCCTGAAAGACCGCGGTTACGCCCGCAAACCAGGCCAGAAGAAAAACAAGCGGATAATAACCGAACCTGAGCGGACTCTCGACCCCGCCGGTAAGGATGAGAATCGGTATCAGGGCGATGAGCCCTATATACGGGTGATACCCCTTCATCCCGATCTTTCGAAGATAGCCTTGACCTTGGCTACAATCTCTCGCGGGCTAAAGGGCTTCGTGATGAAGTCGTTGGCGCCTTCCTTCAAGCCCTGCGCCTTGTCGACCTCCTGCCCCTTGCCGGTCAACATCACTACGTGGCAACCTTTCAGCGACTCATCGCTCTTTATCGCCCTGCAGGTGGAAAAACCGTTGAGCCGCGGCATCATAACGTCGAGGAATATTATCTTCGGCCGAAGGGTCTTCGCCTTTTCGAGCCCTTCCTCCCCGTTCGAAGCGACATCCACCTCAAATCCCTCCTTGCGCAAGATGAAGCTCAGGGAGCGCTGTATATACGGCTCGTCGTCCACTATGAGTATGTCCATATGTCCCCTCTACATCTCCACGAAGTAGTTTTCCCACGCCGCGGCGATATTCTCCTTGCTGAGCCTCAAATCGTGGTGATAATAGTGGGCATGGTCTATTATGTGCTCCACGATGTCCCTTGGATGGCAGGCGTTCAAGCTCACGCCATGCTTCCCGTAATAATCCTTCATGAGGTGGTCGAAGACCGCCTCATCGAACTCTATGCCGTTTGTGCGGCAGACGAGCTTGAATATCGTCTCGTACTCCGCCTCCGTGGGATGGTCTATCTTTATCTTATACCTTATCCTTCGAAGGAACGCCTCATCCACGAGCTTTCGCGGCTCTATGTTGGTGGAGAAGACCGAAAGCTGGTCGAACGGTATGTCGAACTTCATGCCCGTGGGAAGGCTCAAAAAGTCCACCCTGCGCTCGAGCGGCACTATCCAGCGGTTCAGGAGGTTCTGGGGCGTAATCTGCTGGCGTCCGAAATCGTCGACTATAAAAAGTCCGTTGTTGGCCTTCATCTGCAACGGCGCGTTGTAAAACTTGGTGGCCGGGTTGTACTCGAGGTCGAGCATCTTGAGCGTCAGCTCCCCGCCTGTCATCACCACCGGCCTCTTTATCAGCGCCCAACGCTGGTCTATCTCGTCTTCTTTCTTCTCCGGCGCGACGAGTATATGGTTTACCGGGTCGAAGACGTTTATAATCTGTCCGCCGACTATTATGGAATAAGGCATGTACACCGTGCCCGGGAGCGTATTGCCCATAGTCTCGGCTATGGCGGTCTTTCCGTTGCCGGGAGGGCCGTAGAGAAATATCGCCTTTCCCGAACTTATGGCCGGCCCGAGGCGCCTGAGCATCTCTTCGCTTATTATGAGGTGAGAAAAGCCCTTCTTCACGCTCGGCTCGCTCACCACTATGTGCTTTATCGTCTGGCTGGTGACCATCTCGGTATAATCCGTGAGCGACACGGGGGCAGGGCCGACGTACCGGCAGATATCGAAAAGTTCTCCCGCCCTGAGCTTTCCCTGCCCGGTGATGTTGAACTTATAGGTGACCTTTGCGTACTGGGTAGCGCCCTTTACCTCGACGAGTTTATCCCTCCTGAGCGTCTCAACGGCCATGTCCACGATGGATACCGGGAGCTTGACGCTCGATGAAAGTTCCGGGAGCGTAAACTCGCCCCTGAAAAGCGCGTGCTTCAGCACGAGGTCCGTTATGAAGGAGAGCTCAAGCCCGGTATCCTTTAGCGTGCCGGGCGCGGGAGGGTGCTTTCTGAAGAAGGCGTCGAGATTCTCCGCGCTCAGGTGCCCCAGCTCAACGAGGTTCTGCCCCAGCCTGCCGCCCTGATGCATCTGCCTCTCTATCGCCTCCAGAAGCTGCCTCTCGGTTATCACCCCGTCTTTTACGAGTCTTTGACCTATCCTGTCTTCCATCTTCCCCCCTTATGAGCAGGTTTCTGAAAAATCCTGATATTACTTTTGTTCTTTCCACACAAGCCCGCTTGCGTCATCGAATTTAGTGACTGAATCCGCCCCTTCTATCGAGCCGCTGAAGCGTTCCTCATCGTCCCAGAACACGGCCTCCGGCATCAGGAACTTGAAACTCTTCGCCTCTTCCGTCCCGAGAGAGACCTCCTTGTAGAGCTTCAGCCTGCCGCCCCTGAGGCGGAATTCGACGGAAAAAACGCGGGATGCCGCGCCCTTGTTCTCCACCCTGAAAGTATAGACCGCTTTGTCCGCCATTTCAAACTCAAAAACACTTTTTTTCGGACCTTCGCCGGCCGAGACGGATTGCGCGGCAATTTGCGCGTTCCCGCCTCTCCTTATCTTCATCATCGGATGCGGCTTCTTGAAGAGGCCGAAACGAAGTCCCTCCGCGTCTCCCCGGGACTCTATTATTATGACTATCTCACCCGGGGTTGCCAGTACCGCCAAATTGCCTGATTGCGTCCCGTCGCCCTTTGCCGGCAATTTCGCCTCCGCCTCAACCCTCCCCATGTACTCCTCATTCGAGGGGGTCGCGCTCTCCGGCGTTATGACGGCAGCCAGAATACCCAAACTCTCTTCTTCCGAAGATGACCCGGGGAATAACGCATCCAGAATAGAATACTCCTCTGCCACGGCGGCTTCCGGCATTTCTCCGGGTTCAATGGAAATGACGTTCGCGATGTCCAAAGAAGTCTCTATCTCAAGGAAATATTCCAAACGACGCGGCGCAACCGCGTCATCGAGATATGAAATGGCAAACCTGTCATAAGGAAAAGGGGCGTCCCCTGCCTTATCCTCCTCCTCCGTTCCAAGAGAAGACTCCTTGTCCGCGGCATATTCTTCAACAGGCAAAGACTCGGCCAAAGCGGCTTCGGGTAATTCTTCGGATTCAATAAAAACGACGTTCGCGATGTCTGAAAAAGTCTCGGTCTCGAGGGAATATTGCAAATGACGCGGCGCAACCGCGTCGTCGGGATATGAAATAGTAAACCTGTCATAGGGAAAAGGGGCGTCCCCTGCCTTATCCTCCTCTCCGGGTTGCTTGCCGGCCTCCTTCTCCGTTCCAAGAGAAGACTCCTCGCCAACGGCATGTTCTTCGACAGGCAAAGACTTGGCCGCCGCAGGCTCGACCGAAGCGAATGCCCCTTTGGCAGAGGCGGTGTCGCGCTCGACCGAAGGCGCATCCTGATTAACGGTCTTCTTTAACAAACGTTCCGGCCTCAGAGGCTCGAAAGGCATATAATAAATATCCTCGTAACCGGATGGAGCGATAACGGCGCGGCCGGGCGCGGCCGCGCCGTTATCTTCACTGCCTGACCGCGCCCAAGACGCCTTCTGAGAGCCCTTCATCGTCACGCTGACGGTCACCTCCGGCGTCGGCCGCACGACTACCCGGGTGGCCTCTTCGCCCTTAATAATGACCGCGACCTCTTTCAGGGACGGTTTCTCTTCAATCGCCGTTGCCTTCTTTGATTCGGCGCCAAAAGTTTCGTCGTTCGCAATAGCCGCCGCAAGCGCCGGAGGCGTTGCTACACGGGTAGCCTCTTCGTCCTTAATAATAACCGCGACCTCTTTCAGGGACGGCTTCTCTTCAATTATCGCTGCCTTCTTTGGTTCAATGCCAAAAGTTTCGTCGTTCGCAACAGCCGCAGCAGCAGGCCGGGATTCTTTATTCGAAGCCTCCCCTGCGCGCGCTTCCTGCTTGCCCAAGGCCTCGGACGGCTTGTCAACCTGAGCCGCGCCCTTCGGAATATCCCTTACCGGAACCACGGTCTTTGCGAAAGAGCTCTTTCCTGCAATTGCCGCGCTTTTTCCGGGACTGCCCCCGCCAATCTTTTTCACAGCCTTCGCGGTTTGCGGCGGTTTTTTCCCTGCCGTTTTTTTCTTCGCTTCCCCCGGTGAAGCGGTTTTGGCCGGCACGCCTGCGTCAACGCCTCGCGGCACGCGGTCCACAATATAAAAATCCATCGGCACGCTATGGAAGGTGACAACGGCAACGCTCAACTCCCCTAACGCGTAAAGCGCCATGGCGTGAAAGAGAAAAGAAAAGAGTATGTAAGGGACCATGTCCCGCCCCTTCCGCGGATAACCGACTTCCATGTTTTCTACCGGATTGGAGGGACTCTGTTCGTTCGAGAGCCGAGCGCATCTGCCGCTTTTTGATGATTCGGCTCTAAACGGAGCGCTTCGGCATAGGCCGCCGTCGCCTTATCGGCAAGCCCCTTTTCCTCATAGACGACCCCGAGATTGTAATACATGGTAGCATAACCGGGCTTGAGGGACAAAACTTTTTTGAACTCCCGTTCGGCCTCGTCAAAGAGCCCCGCGATCGCATACGCCCTGCCAAGATTAATATGCCCCCTGTATTTTTCCGGACTCTTTTTCACTACGTCCCGCCAGAGCGTAATGCCGTCCCTCCAGACAAGGTTCCTCTTGTGCGCGGCTATTGAAAGCGGCGCCACTGCCGCGATAAGCACGAGACAAAAGGCAACTGCCGCGTTGACCCTCAAGCGGCCGGCCGCGTAAAACACGGCCGACGAAAATCCAATAGCCGCGCCGGCAAGCGGCAGGTACAGCCTGTGCTCGAATATGACGTCCTTTATCGGTATGACGCTCGATTCCACGGAGAGCGTCAAGAAGAACCAGAATATCCCGAAGGAGCCGAGAAGGGCGTAGCCGTTCGCGGTCCTTCGCGAGCGCGCGAAGAGCCATACGGCGAACGCGAATAAAGCCGAAAGCAAGATGAATGAAAGAAGCACCTCCGGCTCGAAAAACGAGCCGTAAACAGGATAATCGTAATCGAGATTCTGGCGGACGGGGAAGAAGAGAAGCCTCACGTAAGTGACCATGACCCTCGACTGGGTCAGAAAGTATGCCCCCCTCGATATCGTATCGGCCGGCGCGCTCGCATCGACGAGCGCGCCGAAAAAATCTTCCGAATAGCCCGATGACGCCATAAGGTTAAGCGGTATGAGCGGAAGCGTGAGTAAAAACGGAAGGACGTAATAAAACCTCCTGAAGGCCCCGGTAAAGAACATGACCTCGCAAAGCGCTATCGCGAACGGCAAAGTGAAGGCCGTCTCCTTGGTCATCATGGCCAAGACGGCCGAAAAAAGCGCGATTGCGTATAACGCGGCCCCCCTATGCCGCGTCCCTTTTTCGCCTGCCTCCAGCCGAGCCTTGAGATAGGATACGACCGAGAGGAGATAAAAGAAGGTCGCAAGGGAGGCGAACCGCTGCACGATGTACGTTACCGCCTGAGTCTGCACCGGATGGACCGCGAAAACGAGCGCGGCGGTCACGGCAATTGCTGCAACGGTCCACCCGTCAGAGAACGCCTTCTTAAGCGCCGGCGTCCTGAAAAGGGTAAAGACCAGCGCCGCCGTCAGAACGGCATTTGCCAGATGCACCGCTATATTCACCAGGTGATAGGACGCCGCATTCAGCCCGCCGTAGGCGTAATTGAGCGCGAAACTGAGAAATCCGACATATCTGGTGCCGGCCGGCGGCCAGAAATTAGAAATATCCCTGAGCCAGAGATTTTCCACTATGGCGCGCGAGTCGTCGAAATGAAAGGGATAGTTGATTGTATCGAAGTATACGAGCAGGGCGGCTATGGATACGGCTAAGTATGCTATGCGGGGCTTTATCGGAAGATCCATCGGAAGATCCATATGATACGCGGCCTCGTCAATCCCGTCCTCGTCAGGAAAAGGTAAGCGTATCACCGGGCCTCGTGCAACTCCGTTCCACGGCGCCGGCCGGCAACTCGAGGGCCGAACTGGCCCTCAGATAGATGGCGGACATCCTGTTCGGGGGCATCTTCTCCTTTATCCCGACGACCTTGTCATGGCGGTCGAGGAATACCACGTCTATCGGGAACCTCATGCCCACCGTATGCACGCCTTTGCAAGAACGGATGAGAAGGGCCGCGCCGTCGGCGAGGCCTCGCCTCCCTATAAGTCCCTTCAAACGGGCCGCGATGCCCACGGCCACTTCCACCTTATTTGCCAATTCGCTGCCGCTTCTTGCGTTAAAGGCTCTCATTTTTTATTCCGGCCCTTCTTCCGCGCAAACGGAAAAAAAGGCCTCCGCCTCGCGGGCGCTCCGCCCGCGGGGTGCGGCCTTAATCGTCTATCCTTGCGCGAGCGGCGTTATTTCTTCGGCTGGCTAAGTTTGATATATATCATGCCGAGCTCGAAGATTATAACCAGAAGAAGTATTGAATTGATGCTATTGTAGGCCATAGCTTACCTCCTTTTATTTTTATACTTCACCCATGAACTTCATTATCCTTATAAGGGCCGGCGCCAACACCACTACCAACATGGCCGGCATGAGAAGGAATACAAGCGGAAAGAGGAGTTTTACCGTGGTCTTGGCGGCCTCTTCTTCCGCCCTCTGCCTGCGCTTTACCCGGAGCGAATCCGAGTGCACCCTGAGCGAATTGGCGAGGCTCGTCCCCAAGCGCTCGGTCTGTATGAGCATCGCGGCAAAGGCCCTCAGGTCGTCCTCCATGGCGCGCTCTCCCATGTCCTTCAACGCCTCGTACCGCGGTTTGCCGGCCCTCGTTTCCTGCAAAGCCGCCCTTATCTCTTTGGAAAGGGGGCTCTTGGCGAATTGCCTGTCATCCGATATCCTAAGCATGGCGGAATCCATCGAAAGGCCGGCCTCCACGCATACGGTCATCAAATCCAGTATGTCCGGGAGGTCGTGGAATATGTCGAGTTGCCTCTTCTTCACCCTGCCGGAGAGCCATACGGTCGGCGCCAGAAAACCCACTATCACCAAGGCGACCGAAATAAGGACGAGCACGTTGGTGTCCTCCTCGAGCGGCAAACCGTAGAAAACAAGATAAACGGCCGGAAGCGCGGCGGCCAGAAACACCTTCGCCCCGAGAAAGACCGGGAGCCTCTCTTTTCTTATGCCCGCGGCAACGAGCGTTCTCGCGTATTTCCCCTGTTCGGACGGCCGAAGCGGTATCTTCTTTCCCACATACGACAAAAACTTCTGCCATACGGTCGCGGGGGCCTCCAGAAACGACAACTCTTTTTTCTTCTCCGACACCAAACTGTCGAGCCTCTTCGCGACCGGGTTCCTTGTGGGCATGAACGCGTAGATAATGAAGAAAATAAGCACGGCCGTACCCGCGAACATCAAGAACGCTATGACAGATAAAGGCATAACAACCCCTCGGATTTCATATCCTTATGTTGGTTATCTTTTTTATGACGACAAAACCGGCGATCTGGGCTATAACGGCGAAGATAATCGCGAACCTCCCCCAATCCACCGTCAAGAGTTCCTCTATGTAGCCGGGCACGAAAAAATAAAAGAAGAGCCCCATTGCCACGGGCGCGGCCGCAAGTATGTAGCCCGAAAGCCTCGCCTGAGCGCTATAGACCTTTACCTGCCTCCTTACCACTATCCGCTCCCTTATGGTGCGCGCGAGCCTCTCGAGAATCTCGCCGAGATTCCCGCCGATCTCGCGGTGGATGTTCGTCGCCATGATGAAGAACCTCATATCCGTCGAATCCATCCTCAAGGAAAGATGCTGCAGGGATTCGCGCGCCGAGAGCCCGAGCGTCTGCTCCTCGTAGGCGGTCCTGAAAAGCCCCCCGGTCGGCTCCGGCATCTCCGTGCCCACAAGCTGGATGGCCGCGCTGAGCGAGTGTCCGGCCTTCAGGGACCTCGATATCATGTCGAGCGTATCCGGGAAGAACTCGGTGAACTTGGCTATCCTCGCCCGCTTCTTCCTCAGGAGGAAATATGGCGGAATAAGCGCCCCGACGAGCGCAAGCAAAAGCGGCCACAGCGCCCCGCGTCCTATCAATACACCAACCGTAAACCCGAGGACCGCGAGAAATACCGTAACTATCAGGTAAATCTTCATGTCCACCTTGAACCCGGCGCTGTCTATGAGCCTGTGAATCTTTTTTCCGAAACCGAAACGGTAGAAAAACTTGTCTATCAACCCCATCTCCCCGAGTATCTCGACCCTCAGGTCGGCCGGGAACCTCCTGTCTTCCATGTTGGAAGCGAGTTCCCTGAGGCGCTTCTTGACCTCGTGGTGAGGACGCGCCTGAACCGCCGCGTAGGTGAGATATATCGCCACGAGCCCGAGGGATAAGGCCGCGAAAAAAAGTATGACTATCCAGTATATCGTCATTCCTCCCTCTCGAAGATATCCGAAGAGATATCTATGCCGAACATCTTAAGCCTGTCCATGAACCTCGGCCTCACGCCGGTGGGCACGAACTCGCCGAGGACTTTGCCGTCTTTCGATACGCCGCGCCTGTCAAATTCGAATATATCCTGCATAACCACGGTAGGACCCTCCATGCCGGTTATCTCGGATATGTTCGTAATCTTCCTGACGCCGTCGGGAAGCCTCGCTATCTGGATTACCACGTTTATGGCCGAAGCGACCTGCTCCTTTATCGCCCTCTCCGGCAGATCCATGCCGGCCATGAGAACCATCGTCTCAAGCCTCGCGAGCGAGTCTCTCGGCGTGTTGGCGTGTATGGTGGAGAGCGACCCGTCGTGGCCGGTATTCATCGCCTGAAGCATGTCGAGGGCTTCCCCCCCGCGGACCTCGCCGACAATTATCCTGTCCGGCCTCATCCTCAGGGTGTTCCTCAAAAGGTCTCGCTGCGTAACCGCGCCCTTTCCCTCTATGTTCGGGGGCCTCGTCTCGAGCCTCACCACGTGGTCCTGCTTCAGCCGGAGTTCGGCCGAGTCCTCTATGGTGACTATCCTCTCCGAGGCCGGTATGAATTCCGACAGTATGTTAAGAAGCGTCGTCTTGCCGCACCCGGTGCCCCCGGATATGAGTATGTTGAGTTTCGCCTTGACGCAACTCTCGAGAATGAGCGCCATGTTCTTGTTGAGCGTGCCGAAGTTGATCACGTCGCTCATCTTCAACGGCGTAACCCCGAATCTCCTTATCGACAAGACCGGGCCGTCGAGCGCGAGCGGCGGTATTATGGCGTTCACTCGCGAGCCGTCGGGGAGGCGGGCGTCCACGTACGGGGAACTCTCGTCAACCCTTCGCCCTATCTTCGACACTATCCTGTCTATTATCTGAAGAAGATGGTTGTCGTCGCGGAAGACCATGTCGACCTTCTGCAATTTTCCGAACTTCTCTATATAAACCTGATCGTAACGGTTTACCAGTATGTCGTCTATGTCCGGGTCCGAGAGAAGCGGCTCGAGCGGCCCGAGCCCGAAGGTCTCGTGCTGGATGTCCGTTATGAGGTTCTCCTTCTCGGCGTGGCTCAAAGGCACGCCTTCCTCGGTTATCAGGAACTCGATGACCTTGACTATCTCCTTGTGAAGCACCTCGGTGTCAATGAGGTTTATGTGAGACAGGTCGAGCCTTTCTATGAGCTGGCGGTGTATCTTGCTCTTGAGGCTCTGGTACGCGTCGATATTTGAACCTTTGACTTCTGCCATATCTACCTCTCTGCGACCGGTTTTGTGAGTTTCCCTGCTATATCGGCGATGGAGGCGTTCACGGCGGACCTCGGCTCGCCTACGCAAAACGGCACCCCTTTGTTAAGGCACGACATGGCCGTTTCATAGTCGTTCGGCACCGACCAGTCCACCTTCCTGCCGAGCACCTTCTCCGCGTCCTCTATCTTTATGTCCCCTTTTTTCATGTACCTGTTGACGACGAGTCTTACCTTGTCGCCCTTGACCCCGGTCTTATCGAAGTAGTGCAAATGGCGTTGCATGTGCTTTATCCCGGGAAGGCTCATCACCAACACAAGCATCAGCATGTCGGACGCCCTTATCGCCGCCATCGTCCTGTCATCCGGCGCCGTGCATGTATCTATTATAATATAGTCGAACATCGTCTTCAAAAGCCCGATGAGCTTCGTTACGTCCGGCCCCGATATCTTTATCCCGTCCTCGACGCGCTGCGGCTCCGCGAGCACGTGGATGCCGGAATCATGCTTGGTTATCACTCCCTTTAAGAAGTTTTCGTCGAGACGGGTCATGTTGGTGGTGACGTCCGTTATGGTGTAAGCCGCCTTCATGTTGAGAAAAGTCGTAACGTCCCCCGCGTCGAGGTCAAGATCGACTATTACGGTCGGTTTTCCGGTTGCCTTGTAGATGTTGGTGGACAGGTTGACGGCCATGGTCGTAACCCCAACCCCGCCCTTGGGGCTGAAAAGCACATAGACCTTGCCACGGGGCGCCTCGGGGGCCGCCTCCGTTATCCAGAGCCTTCCGACCTTCTGGAGCGCCGAGACGAGATACTCGTCTGCAACCGGCCTCAGGAGGTATTCCGCGGCGCCGGCCCTCATCACCTTCAGTATGGTTTCCGCGCGCGTATCGGAGCTCGTTACGAATATGGACACGCGGGGGAAGCGTTTCAATATCGAGCCTATTCTCTCCGTGGCCGCGTCGAGGTCGGGCCCGGCCTCCATTATGACCACCATCGGCCTTTTCTTATGCACGAGCTCGAAACCCGCCTCGAAGCTCGTAACCGCGCCGGCCACCCGCACATGGTTGCGAAGTCCCTCGATGCACCTGACCATGGCGCTTATCGCGTCTGTATCACTGTCTATTATTACGACCGGTATGTCCTGCGACATGCTGCGGGCTTCGCTCCTCTCGTCAACCTTCGTCTTAATGCCGCTATTATTTTACAAGAACGGGGGTTCTTCCGAGAAGTTCCGTAGACGCTTCCGGGCAAGTGACGCATCTTATCGCGCTTATCTTCATCGTATTCTCGTCCCCGCCCGGCGGAAGCGGAAAGTTATAATCGTCATAGTCCGGGCAATCCGGGCATGACGGCTTGCCTCCGGATTTGGGGTATATTTCGATTATGGTTATCTCGGCGTACTGGACTATCTCGTACGGCTCGTCTTTCCCCTGTTGCGACGGGGGGCAGTTCGGGGTCCCGGGGTTGGTTGACTGAAGTATAGGCACTATAACGGTCCACGAATAAACCCTGTCGCTGACTTCGTCTCCGCAGACCGGAGTTGACCCGCCGGTGCATACCTTATTTATCGTATCGTAGGACGAGTCTTTAAACGCGCATCTGATCGCCCTTATGGAAGGAGCCAGCGTGCCGTGGGTGGTATAAACATTCCTGCTACACGCGGCCACGCCCTTTTTCTCGCATATGAAGTCTAGTACATCGTTCTCATTTACGGAAGGACTGTCCTCATCGAAAAGCGTCCAAGCCATTACCCGCGCTCCGGGCTCCGTGGCGGACGCCGGAGACGGCCAATAAAGTATCCAGTTCCCGTCCGGGTCCGGCGGAAAAGTCGCGCTATTGCAACTATCCACGCATAGCGATAACGGCGCCTCGGCCCTCGCGGGCAGGCTCGCTACGGCTGAGGCGCCTATGTTCATGACGCTCCTGCCCACGGCAAAGCCGAACATAAGGCCAAACTCGCCGTTCGGCTTCTCATCGGTCCTCCTCGCCACAGCCTGCACGGCGTTTATCGGGATAATGCCGGGCGTGTAGGCGGTTCCGTCCCAGTTCCCGACGGTTATGTCGTTATCGTCGCTAAGGGTATTGGAGTTGTTGGAATTAAGGAGAACGCGGCTTCCGGCCGCGCCGTTCTTATTCGCGAAAAATATCGTCCTCGTCCTCGCCTCAATCTGTACCGTGTCATTTAAATTGTCAATGCCCGATACTCCGGCAAGGGCCGCGGCGTCCGCCGCGTTATGGAGTTGCCCCCTTGTGTAATAGACATAAGCCATGTCTATCGTCAGAACCATGAAGGGCAGGAATACAAAGGCTATTATCAGAAGGACGAACCAGACGGCGACCCCCTTGTCGTTGAGTACAACTCTCTTTCGAGCGAAGGCCGCCATGAACCGCTACTCCTTATCCTTGTCCGCGCCCTTGCCGGGCACGGGTATCCAATTAAATTCTTTGTCTTCTTCGGGCGTAATGGCCCTGTCGCCCGGCATATCCACTTTCTCGCCCGGCGCGTTGGGCTTTACGAGTCTCGGCGTTATGAAGAACGCGAGCTCGGTCTGCTGCAACTCTTCTCTGGTGGAACGGAAAAGCGCCCCGAGAATCGGTATGTCGCCGAGGAGCGGAATCTTGCTTATGTTCTTCTTGGTCTCCTCGCTCAGAAGCCCCGCGAGGACGAGGCTCTCGTTCGCGTTCAGGTCAACGCTCGTGCGCACTTCCCTCGTGTCTATCTCGGGCGCTATCGCCACCCCGCCGAAGCTTATATAGCGCGCGATATTGCTAACCTCGGCCGGGTCTATCTTCAATCTTATCCTTCCGCCCTCGAGGACCTCGGGGGCGAAGTTTATCTTTATGCCGACCTCCTCGTATGCTATGGAAATCGTCTGTTCCCCGCCCACGCCCGACACCTTCTGCACCGGCACGCGGGAGCCCGCAAGAAAGGAACCCTTCTCGCCGCTTCTGACCACGAGGTTCGGCTCGGCAATCACCTTGGCGAGGTCGTTCGTCGCGAGCGCCTTAAGAAACGCGGCAACCCCGCTCGGAAAATGCGCGACCCCTATCTGCGGGACGACAGCCTCTAAATCAAAGCCCGTTATCCCGGGGGTAACGTTAAAGCCGGCCGGTCCGCCAAGCCCGCCACCGGTAACACCCGGAGACGCGACGAATCCCGGGGCCGTAACCTCGACATTACTGCCTTTCACGAGAAAACTAAGGCCTAACTCCCTGAGCTTGCCCTTATCAATCTGCGCCACCTTCACCTCAAGGAGCACCTGCTGGGGCTCGACCACCTTGAGTAAGTTTATCACCTTCGGCGCGTAAGCCTGACTGAGCGCCACGAGCCGCTTTATCGTCTCTTCGTTCTTAAGCGTCCCCCGAAGCACAACCGAGTCCTTGGCCATGGCCACTTCCACCTTGTCGTCAGGACCCAGCATATTCGCCACCTTGCCGGCGAGGTCGCCGATATCGCCGGCGACGTAAACGTCAAAAAACGTCCTGTTGCCGTCCTTATTCCAAATAATGAGGCTCGTAGTGCCGATTTTCTTCCCGTTTATCAGTATCTCGGTAGGGGATATCAGTATAATATCGGCTATATCCGGGTCCGAGAGCGAGACCCGCTTGCTTATCTCCTTCAAGGTAACGACTGTGCTTTTGCCTATGCTCACCTCTACCGGTATGGCGGCCATGACCTTTGCCGCAAAGCCCGTTATCAGGATGAAGGCAAGGAGCAAACTCAGAAATCTTCCGGTTTTCATATCGCTACTACCCCCTTAAGCAGTTTGTGCGGCGTCATTTCGCGGCCTCGGCCTTGACATTAAAAGTCTCGATGCTTTTCTTCGAATCCCTCAACACCTCGACCGAAACTACCCGGTAACCGGCAACGCCCGACGGCGCCCTTTTCACGCCCGGCTTTGCCGCCGCATAGCCGCCGCTTATCACCCTGCCGATGGTCGTTCCGGCGGCGCTGTCAAGCCCTTCGTCTCCGGCCCTCCTCAGAAGGAGTTGGAGCCTTCCCTGATTGCTCGCGAGGGCGAGTTTCTCCGCGTCCCCGGGCAAAAGGTCCAGCGTGACGGTCGGGACTATTACGGGCTTGCCTTCCTTCTCCTTCTCTATTACCTGTCCGGTCGCCAACACCGGAATATTCTGCAGAATTATCTTGCTTATCGGGCTTTGCGCCCCCGGCGGAGTCGTGGTGACCACCACGTCAACCATGTTCCCGGGCATTATGAAGCCCGCGACCCCGGAGACCTGATCGACCCCTACCGTCATTGCCCTGTGCCCCTTGGGAATCTTATAGGTAAGCACCCCGGGCATCCCGCCCCTTGGAACAAGTTTGGGCTCGGTGACAGGGTCGCCGGCGGCTATGGTCTGTATCGCCATCCTGCCCACGGCATCATGTATCGAGGTTACGGCCGCCGGAGGCACGCTCGCCGCCGGCCAATCGACGACGCTAACCTGAGTCGAGTCTATCGCGCTTCCGACGGCAATGGCGCGCGTGGCAACGACGACCTTCTGGGTCGCCACGGCCTCTTTCACAATCTCTTCCTGTTTTTTAAGATAATTGTAAAACAGGACGCTTGCAACCGCCGCAATTACAACCGCAATCACGCCTATTACCAGAACCGCCCTCGGTTTAGCAGCCATCGTAATCTCCCTTCAACCCCGTTTGTTATTCGAATAATGGATACATCGAGTCTTTTCATGCTGTCGCCTGTGTCTTATTCTTTCTCCTCTACTTTTCCCCCTCCCTTGATGGGAGGGGTAGGGGAGGGCGCCCTTGTTAATTCCTTTCTTATCGTTTCCAAAACCCCTTCTATATTACTAAATACTTCATTATTCCAAAAACGCAAAACCTTAAAGCCCTGACTCGCAAACCATTCATCTCGCGCTTTATCGTCTCGAACCCTTCTCGCGTGTTGTCCGCCGTCTGCCTCTATTATCAACCGCTTCTCAAAACATACAAAGTCGGCGATATAATTGCCAACCGGGGCCTGCCTCCTGAATTTGAAACCACATGCCTGTTTTAATCTTAAATACCTCCAGAGTAACCTTTCCGAATCGGTAGAATTCTTTCTTAAGTTTTTTGCTATGGCAGAGAGTTTTTGGTTCAACATTTCACCCCCGCCCTACCCTCCCCCATAAAGGGGGAGGGAATAATAAAACAACTTCTCCAAACCAAGAATTTATTCCTCTTCAAAATATAATGGATACATTGACTCTTTAATCTCCCCTCCTTACCTAAGGAGGGGCGGGGGGAGGTTTTCTTTCATCTTTATTTCTACCCCACCCGACCTCCCCTTGTAAAGGGGAGGAGAATTGACGAAATATGCCGATGCGCGGGCATCGCAATCTTCTTTTTTTTAATCCTGTTTACCGCTTAATAATGGTTCCTACAACTCATACCTCATAGAGGCCTGCGAAACGAGATCCAGAGCGTCAGGCACGAAACCGAAACTTATGGCGGAGAGTCCCGGCACTGCCCCGTCGAAAACAGCCTCCACTCTTACTGTAACCGTATCGCCCTCGTCGAGATTAGGACCGCCGGAAGAATTCTCGTCAAACCCGCTTATTATCACGAGCGTGGTCGCTGTCTTTGGCACGCCCGAGGACGCGCAAACCTTCGCTATTATAGCGTTCCCCGGGGTGGGCGAACATGCTTGCAAGACCGGGGCGAGGGTGATAGAAGTTGTTACAGCCGCCGTCCGGGCGCCTACGCGCACGGCGTTATTGAGCGAGTTCTTTGTCCACCAAGCCCTTGACCACTCGACTATGCCGAAGAGCATTATGAATAGCACTATTATTACGAGTACCGTTTCGACGGTAGTCTGGCCGCTCTCATCTTTCCGGCCGCGACCCGTTTTTTTAGCGCTATGGCGCATATCGCTCCAATATGATTTTTTCAATAGAAACGACTTGCCGACAGAGCAACCTCAAAAAGAGAGCGCCACGCGCCACTTCCGTTACGAAAAAAGAGTATAAGTCAACTGATAACTCCGTGCCGGAAGTGGCGCCGGGCGCAAAGCCGTTTATGTGGTTGAACTCTCTATCTTCAAGCTGATCTCGTCCACCGTGTCCTGAACGACTTCGGTGAACGCGCCCCTCATAACCAGCGCGAGGGCTATTACCACGAGCGCTATGACGAGGATATATTCTATAACAGTCTGTCCCTTTTCGTTTTTAAGCCCCATCTTCCCTAACATCTTCATTACGCTCTTCATTCTACCCCTCCTTAGGTTTTTTTCCGGGCCGTACTGCCCGTTTTTTGTAACATGTATGACCGCTATGATATTACAACGCTTGCTTTAAATATACAAATGATTTCTTTTGCGTCAAGAAAAAAGTTTCATGGTAATGTCAGTTCCGCCTCAATCTTCGTCTCTATCTTGTCGGCCGCAAGCTCGACGGTTTTGCTAAACTCGCTCCGGATGACGAGCGCGAGGGATAGGATGACGAGCGCTATGATGAGGACATACTCGATGGCCGTCTGCCCCTTGTCATCCGAAAGCCTGTCTAACGGCATCCTTTTCCGCCTCCTCTGCCTTAGTTTTCCTGAGCGTACTGTTCTCTTGCGACCCGGCATGCCTACGACGTTGCAACCATGACTTTAACCGTATAAGAGTATATAGAGTATATATAAACCTTTTCCGTTGTCAAGATAAAAGATTAAATTTTTTTAATGCGAATGGCGCCGACCGCCAAACAAAGCCCGTGCTATTGCATTTTCCGGATGTTTATGGGATGATTCGAAAAAATCCGTTTATTCCCGAGGTGTTATTATGAAAAGAGCCTTTTTGCCGGCGCTCCTCATTTTTCTGGCTTCCGGCCCTTTTATTGCGAAGGATACCCCGGCGCAAGACAAAAAAGGCAAAGTAATCGAGGTCCGGGACGGCAAACTTGAACGCCATGAAAAGGACTGGAAAGAAATCCGTAAAGGCGACGACGTTTATGCGGGGGATAAGCTGAGGACCGGCAAAAACGCGGTGGCTATTTTTAAGTTGCCCGAAGTCGGAAAATACGTGATGGGACCGGACACCGAAATCGAGCTCGGGAAAGACCGCAAGGCCGAGATGAAAAGAGGGGCCGTTTGGCTGAACGCTAAATTCCCCAAAGGAAACACGGGCGGCATATCGACCTCGCTCGCGACGGCGGGCGTGCGCGGCACAAAATTCTCCGTCTTTTACGGCAGAGGGACAAAGGATGTATGCGTCTGCACATGCTCGGGGAGCGTGGAGGCCGAACTCAAGAACGGCAAAACAGTGCAAGTGCCCGCAGGAACGATACTGGCCATAAAAGGCGACGCCCCGTTGCCCGGCAAAGCCGAGCCCGCCATGCCGATACTCGAAAAAGCCGGCGTTGGTTTTGACTTCTGCTTCAACTGCCATGTTGTCGGCGGGAGGGGCAAATTAAAAAATTCCGTGCGATAGCTTATGCCGCCGTTATCGCGCTCGTTCTGTCTTTAGCCGCGATAATTGACTTCAACGGCCAGCTCTCCGCGTTCGAAAACAAGACGATAGACGCGCGCTACCGCTATTTCGCCGGCCCCTCGGCCCATACAAAAGACATTCTGATACTGGATATAACCGAAGAATCGATAAAGACGCTTGAGCCGGTGTACGGCCGCTGGCCGTGGCCAAGGTCCGTATACGCCGAAGCCGTCGATTACCTCGGCCGCAATGACGCAAGGGCTATCGGTTTCGACATAATCTTCTCCGAGCGCGACGCAAGGAACGATTTAGGGGCGGAGACGATAAGCGAACTCGTCTCTTACGCCAAAAACTCCGACATACCCGAAGTCCGCGAGGCGCTGCTAAAAAAGCTCGGCGCGCTCGGCGACAATGCCGGAGACAAAGAGTTCGTAAACGCGGCTCGAACAAGCGGCATGGTCTTCCAGCCCGCGGTATTCTACGCCGACCGCAATGACCTCGACTTTAACCCCGGGCTCGGCTCCGGCGAAAAAGACTCCGAGGCCATAATAGCCGCGTTCGAAAAGTCCTCAATCCCCTTTGCCGTCGCGATTGACCCTTATTTCAACGCCACAATCCCCTTTGCCGGGCTTGCCTCGGTGTCGCGGGGCGTCGGACACATAAACTTCACGCCCGACAAAGACGGAGTCTGCCGGAAATTCACGCCTCTTATAACCTTCAAATCAGGCAAAACAGCCTATCCGGCGCTCCCTGTCGCAATGGCGGCTTACATAAAAAACGTCCGGCCGGAAGACATGCGCCTTGAAAAAAATCGCCTTTCAATCGGCGATTCAATCGTGCCCCTGCTTTCGGATTATACCGCTTACATTCCTTATCAGGGCGGCAAGATCGAGACCGACGAGAGGGGAAAGGCCGTCTTCACTTCTTTTTACAGGCGCATTCCGTTCGAGTATCTGCTCGCTTCAATGGATTTCGAGGCGCAGGGGCTCAAACCCGCCCTCAGGGGCGATACATTCAACGGAAAGATTGTCCTTATAACCTCCTCGGCCGTAGGGCTTGCCGACCTGAGGACGACGCCTTTCAGCCCGGTAACGCCCGGCATGGAGGTCCACGCTAATATAATGGACGGCATCCTTTCGAATAAATCTTTGATTGGCCCCGGAAAATGGCCTGTCGCGATTTATGTGCTCCTCCTCGCGCTCTGCGTTGCCGCAATATCCTGTTACGCAGGCCCGTTCAGGGGGTTTTTGGCGATCTCCGCTCTTATGTGTCTTGTTTTTATCGTCCACTGGCTGGCCTTCGGAAGCGGCTATGTGCTCCCCATAGTCCAACCGATATTCGCGATGGCGGGCGCTTATCTCGGCTCGATGTTTCTTAAATACATAAACGAATTCAGGGAAAAACGCTTCATCAGGACGGCCTTTGCCCATTACATGGCCCCGGCCGTGCTCGATGAGATATTGAGGTCCCCCGACAGGCTCAAGCTCGGGGGCGAAAAAAGGCGCATGACGGTCCTGTTCTCGGACATCGAGGGCTTTTCCACTTTTTCGGAGACGCTTTCTCCCGAAAAGATAAGCTCGATATTGAACGATTATCTCACCTCCATGGCGGGGTGCGTGATAAGAGCGAACGGCTCGATTGACAAGTTCATCGGCGACGCGGTAATGGCCTTCTGGAACGCTCCTCTGGAGGAAAAAGAACATGCCGCCCTTGCCTGCGAGGCGGCTTTGAACATGCTGAAGGAATCAAAAAGGCTAAGCCGAACGGACGCGCCCCGGTTAAACACCCGCGTCGGGATAAACACGGGCGAGATGGTCGTGGGCAATATGGGCTCAACGACCATCTTTAACTATACCGTCCTCGGCTCGGAAGTGAACACCGCTTCGAGGCTTGAAGCCCTTAACAAGGATTTTGAAACGAACATAGCCGTCTCCGAGACTACAAAGATGGCCGCAGAGGAGACGCGGCCCGCGAAATTCGTCTTCCGCCACATGGCAAACGTGGTGCTCAAAGGCATGCAAACGCCGCTCAAAGTCCATGAGCTTGTGGGGTTCAGGGTGGAAGTTGACGAAATGACCGTGGATGCGCTGGAGAGGTTTGATAATGGTTTTGAACTTTTCAAGGCAGCGAGATTCGAAGAAGCAAAGGCCCTGTTTTTCGGGGCCCTCTCCGTTATGCCTGATGACGGGCCTTCAAAAGCCTATGCGCGCCTTTGCGAACTCTATATAAAAGACCCGCCCGGCGAAGGCTGGAACGGCGTTTACTCGCAAAAGACAAAATAACGAAAACCCGGCTGGGCATATATGCCCCGCTCAAGGCGTTGCCGATAAAAAACGCCCCGCCGGGAACGGCGGGGCGTTAACAGACCCGGACAAGTGTTTGTCCGGGCGTCAATTCTGGCTCCCGGGGAGGGATTCGAACCCCCGACATGGTGATTAACAGTCACCCGCTCTGCCGGCTGAGCTACCCGGGAATATCGTAACGTCCGTTAAAATCGGAAGTAAATATAATAATGGTTTTTAAGCGACGAAGTCAAGGATTTTGTCCTTGCGGACGGCACGATGAATTAATATGCTGTTGTGGTATGCATACTACGGCGCAAGTTAAAGCATTATGCGGGGTACCCATGCCGAAGCATGGGTCGGGGGTCACCCCTGCATTCTTTCTTGATACCTCGACACTAAACCGCTACAATAGACGCAATGCAGGCGGCCTTCCCGGCCCGTTCATTTTTAAAAAAGAAAAATTAAGGTAATTACCATGCCAAAAGACTTCAGAAAATTCCTAAAATCCCGCGCCGTGATATTCGACGGAGCGACCGGTACAATGCTCCAGAGGCTCGGGCTCAAGCCCGGCGGATGCCCTGACGAGCTTAACCTGACTCAACCGGACATCGTAAAAAAAGTCCACCTTGCCTATAAAAACGCAGGCTCCCACGTCGTCACGACAAACACCTTCGGCGCGAACAGGATAAAACTCGCCGAGTACGGCCTTGAAAAAAAACTGCGCGAGATAAACATGGCGGCAGTCAAAAACGCGAAAGAGGCAACAGGGAAAAACCTCTTCGTGGCCGGAGGCATCGGCCCGACAGGAAGGTTCATAAAGCCGGTCGGCGACATGGACTTCATTGATGCTGTCTCGGTTTTCAGCGAGCAGGCAACGGCTCTCAAAGCCGGCGGAGCCGACCTCATCATAATAGAAACGATGATGGACATAAAAGAAATGAAGGCCGCGATAATAGGCGCGAAAGAAACGGGTCTTCCCGTAATCGCCACAATGACCTTCGACCTCTCGATGAGGACAATACTCGGCACCTCTCCCAAGGCCTTCGCCATAATAGCGGACTCTCTCGGAGCCGACTGTATCGGGGCAAACTGCTCGCTCGGCATAGAAGGCATATATAAGGCATTGACCGAAATGAATACTGTCACAGACCTTCCCTTGATAGCCCAGCCTAACGCGGGCATACCGGTTTTGAAAGACAATGAAACCATATTCCCTGCCACTCCCGAAGAGATGACCGAATACGTGCCGAAGCTTGTGTCGGTCGGAGTAAGGGTATTGGGCGGCTGTTGCGGCACAACGTCCGAGCACATCGAAAAAATGGGCAAAGCGTTTTTGTCCATGAAACAGGAACGGAAAACGAAAAAATATTTTTCCTCTCTTTCGAGCAGAACCGCTCACGTGCTTTTCGGAAACAGCCTTCCGCCAATAACAATCGGCGAGAGGATAAACCCGACCGGAAGAAAGACCCTCGCCGTTGAGATAAAAGATGGCAAGACCGCCATGATAAGGCAGGAGGCCAAGGAGCAGACGGAAAGCGGGGCGCATATACTCGACGTAAACGTCGGGGTGCCGGGCATAGACGAAATAAGCGCCATGACGAGGGCCGTGTTTATCGTAAACGAAAACACCGCGTGTCCCATAGTCATAGACTCGGCGAATCCCGAGGTTATAGAGGCGGGGCTTAAGGCGTGCGACGGAAAACCTCTCATAAATTCCGTGAGCGGAGAGGAGAAAAAACTCTCCACTATCCTTCCTCTCGCGAAAAAATACGGGGCCGCGGTGTTGGGCCTCTGCCTCGACGACTCCGGAATACCGGCGACAGCCGAAGGAAGGCTCAAGGTCGCTAAAAAAATCCTTGAGCGCGCCAAAAAAATCGGAATAAAAAAACAGGACGTATTCATAGACTGCCTCGCCATGACAGTGAGCGCGGAGCCCAAGGGCGCGCTCGAGACCTTGAAGGCCATAAGGCTCGTCAAGCAAGAACTCGGCCTCACGACGGCGCTCGGAGTAAGCAACATCTCATTCGGCCTTCCTTCGAGAGAGACCGTCAACGCGAGTTTTCTTTCGATGGCAATGGCCGCGGGACTCGACTGCGCCATAATGAACACCAAGAACCAACCCATGATGGACGCGTTTCACGCAGCCTCGGTTCTCTTGGGACTTGACGCCAAGGCCGACCGCTACATAAAGAGGTTCGAGACAAGGTCTCCTTCTTTTGAAAAACCGGTTCAAACGAAAAAACCCGAAAGCCTCGAAGAAAAACTCAGCCATGCCGTGATTTCAGGCGACGAAGAAAACATAGTCAACCTTGTTGAAGAGGCCATTCAAGCAGGGTGGGGGCCGTTAAAAATCGGCAATGAGGGCCTCATACCCGGGCTTGACGAAGTGGGACGGCTTTTCGCCTGCAATAAATACTTCCTTCCTCAGGTCATACTCTCGGCCGACACCGTCAAAAAAGCCTTTACGAGGCTTAAAAAGGAATTTCACGGAAGCACAGGCCCGTCTCTCGGCAAGGTCATCATGGCCACGGTCGAGGGAGACATCCACGACATAGGAAAAAACATCGTCTCGACTCTCCTTGAAAACCACGGCTTCGAGGTCATAGACCTCGGCAAAAACGTGAGCGCGAAAAAGATAGTGGAAGAGGCCATAAAAACAAAAGCGGATATCGTCGGATTATCAGCACTTATGACGACGACGGTCATGGAGATGGATAACGTCATAAAAAGGCTTAAACAGGCGGGAGTCAACGTAAAGACCATAGTCGGAGGCGCGGTGGTAACGCCGGAGTTCGCCAAAAAAATCGGCGCGGACGAATACGGAGGCGACGCGACAGCGGCGGTCGAGAGGATAAAGAGGCTCGTGAAGGCCAGATAATTGACAATACGGCGTCTACATTAAAGACATGGATTCCCGCTCAAAACCTTGTCCCCGCAATCTTAAGCGGGGAACCGGTTTTTTTATAAATATTTTTTCTGGATTCCCGCTCAAAACACTGCGGGAATGACAGAAAAAGCGGAAAATCGTTCCCACGCCGGAGCATGGGAACGATAAAGGTTTTTTGTTTGTCATTCCCGAGGTCTTAATCGGGAATCCAGAGTCTTTTTTATTTTAAAGGAAGGTAGACCCCCGCTTAATATTGCGGGTGCAGGCTCTTTAGGTCTGCGTTTTTACCGTAGGGGCACGATGC
>DASRUI010000004.1:0-5628 GCA_035655515.1 Thermodesulfobacteriota bacterium | reverse complement strand
AGGGCCACTATGGCTATGACCATGCCGTCCTGAGAAAGATGGCGGCGGTCCTTCAAGACCATGTCGCTCACGTCGCCGACGCCCTTTCCGTCAACGAACACCTTGCCGCGCTCGACCTTTTCTTTCATGCCCGCGCCTTTTCCCCTAATTCCAGAACGTCCCCGTTTTCCATTATGAATACGTTTTCGCCGGCCACGTTGGTCGTGCGCGCGAGCCTCGCGTGTTGGACGAGGTGGCGGTACTCGCCGTGTATGGGGACGAAGTATTTCGGTTTCACCATGTTGAGCATTATCTTGAGTTCTTCCTGACTCGCGTGCCCGGAGACGTGTATCTCCGAGACCTTTTCGTAGATTACGTCCGCGCCCCGGCGGAAGAGGTGGTTCATCATGTTCGCGATGGTCTTTTCGTTGCCGGGTATGAACTTGGCCGAGAGTATCACCGTGTCGCCTTTTATTATCTTTATCTGTTTATGGTTGTTCATGGCCATCCTCGTCAACGCGCTCATTGGCTCGCCCTGGCTTCCGGTCGTGAGGATTACGGCGTTTTTCGCGGGAATCTCGTCGAGTTCCTTGATGTCCGCGATAAGAGAATCGCTCGCCTTAAGGTATCCGAGGTTTCTCGCGATTTTGGCGTTCCCGACCATGCTCCTGCCGTTAAGCATGACGACCTTGCCGAGTTTTTCGGAAACGTCGAAGACCTGCTGGATGCGGTGGATGTTGGATGAAAAGGCCGCAACTATTATCCTTCCGGGGCATTTCGCGAATATCTCTTCCAGGGCCTGGCCTATGACCCTCTCGGAAAGGGTGTAGCCTTCCTTTTCAACGTTCGTAGAGTCGCTAAGAAGCGCTAATACGCCTTTTTCGCCGTAGTCCGCGAACCGCGCGTAATCCGTCACCTCGCCATCAACTGGCGTTTGGTCGAATTTGAAATCCCCGGTGTGTATCACGACCCCGACGGGAGTCTTTATCGCCAAAGCCACCCCGTCCACTATCGAATGGCTCACCCTTATGAACTCTATGGTAAACGGCCCTATGGACACCACGTCCCTCGGCCTTACGGTCTCAAAGACCGTTTCATTCAAGAGGTTGAATTCCTCTAATTTGGCTTTTATGAGGCCTAAGGTCAGGGCCGTGCCGTAGATGGGCGCGTTTATCTCTCTTAATACGAAAGGTAGCGACCCCGTGTGGTCTTCGTGGCCGTGGGTTATGACGAAGGCCTTTACCTTGTCTTTGTTGCGCTTAAGATAGGAGATGTCCTGAATGACCAAGTCTATGCCGAGCATGGAGTCGTCCGGGAACATAAGGCCGCAGTCAACGACTATTATCGAGTCGCCGTACTCGTAGACCATCATGTTCATGCCTATCTCTCCGAGCCCGCCGAGCGGTATTATCCTTAACCGAGGTTTTTCCGTCATATCGAACCAAGCCCCTTTTCTATCGCGGCCTTTACCTCCTGGGTAAGGCGCGCGCCGTCTTTGTCTTTTGTCTCTATCGGAAGTCCTATCCTGACTTTTACCGGCCCGCCGCTTATCGAGTACTTGTGCATGGGCATTATCTTTTCCGTGCCTCTTATGGATATAGGGACAATCGGCACGCCTGATTTTTCGGCAAGCAGAACGCCGCCTCTTTTAAAGGGCAGTAGTTCTTCCGTCTCGTTCCTCCCGCCCTCCGGGAAAATGAGGACCGAGACCCCGTTTTTTATGCGGCCGGCGCCTTCTTCGATGCTCCGGTAGGCGCTTTTGCTGTTGCCCCTGTCTATCGGGATGTATCCGGCGAGCCGCATTGCCCAGCCGATGACCGGAATCGTAAAAAGCCCCTTCCTCGCTATCCATCTGTATTGTATCGGAAGTTTTGCCTGCAATACCGGGATGTCGAAAGCGCCTTTATGATTCGACATGAGTATGAAAGGGGGAGGAGGGATGTTTTCGATTCCTTTTATGTCCACCTTTACCCCTGAGAGAGAAACTATTATTCCCGCCCAGAAAGAGCCGATTGCGTGGACGAAGTTTCCGCTCAGACCGAAAGGGAGGCCTATGAAAAACCCTGCTAAGGCAAAGGGAAAAAGCGCGATGGTTACGATAAACCCGACGCTCCAGACGTAGGATGTTCTAATGAGCATGAGTGATTTTACTTTTTAACGGGCGGCAAGTCAATTTGTTTGGCTTACTTTTTTTAGGAAAAAAGCGGGGCACCCATCCAAAGGATGGGTCGAGCAAAGAAAAACCGGTCAAAAAACATATTCTTTATGACACCAAATAATTAACGTCGCCGAATGTATCTCAAAAACCGTTTGAACTTTCCTTTCCGCGGTGGTATCATCAGTCATAAATTCAAGGGGAGGTTTTTATATGGCAGGCGTGAATAAGGTGATACTCGTAGGGAATCTCGGCAAAGACCCCGAATTAAGATACGCTCCGAGCGGCATGGCCATCGCTAACTTTAACATCGCCACTACCGAGACCTGGAAGGACAAAAGCGGCGCGAAGCAGGAAAAGACCGAGTGGCATAAGATAGTCGCCTTCAATAAACTTGCCGAGATATGCGGCGAATACCTGAATAAGGGCAAGCAGGTCTATATAGAGGGAAGAATACAGACCCGTCCGTGGGAAGACAAGGACGGAAATAAACGCTACACGACCGAAATCGTAGCCCAGACCATGCAGATGTTGGGCCCGGCCGGAGAAAAAGGCGCCGCGTCCGCCTCAGGCGGAGCCGGAGCCCCGGAAGAGCAACCGCCGGCCATGGAAAACCCTCCGGCCGAACTCGACGACATACCGTTTTAACGGGGCTTAGGCAAGTTCAAGGCGGTTTTTTTATTTACCGTAGGGCAGGGCTTTAGCCCTGCTTAATTTCGGCTAAAACACCCGGCCTAAATAGTCGCCATACGCGCGCAACGCAGACCTAAAGAGCCTGCCCCCGCAATATTAAGCGCCCCGATGCCTTTGGATACGGGGCGCTCCGTATTGAAACATCGGAGCGGGGAACCGCGGGAATGACAGACTGATCTGTCATTGCGAGGGGCTTTATCCCGAAGCAATCTCGTCATCTTTACAATCACGAGATTGCTTCACTGCGTTCGCAATGACAAACCGATAACCGTCTCAAACCCCTCGACTTTTTCCCTTTAATCCTATAAACTTATCACCATGGCAAAACGTGTCGAGATAGTCGCGCCCGCCGGGAATCTATCCTCTCTCAAGGCCGCCTCCGAAAGCGGCGCGGACGCTGTTTACGCGGGATTTAACGACGAAACCAACGCGAGAAACTTCGAGGGCTTGAACTTCACCGTTCCGGAACTCGAAGAGGGGCGGAATCTTTTAAAAAAAAAGGGCAAAAAACTCTATCTCGCCATAAACACCTTCCCGCAGGCCGAGGGCTTTTCAAAATGGAAGGACGCGGTTGACAGGGCGGTTAAAATCAGCCCTGACGCGATAATACTCGCGGACACCGGAGTCCTTTCCTACGCGAGAAGCAAATATCCCGGCATAAACATCCATCTCTCGGTTCAGGCGAGCTCAAGCAATCACGAGAGCATAGACTTCTACAAAAAACACTTCAACGTCAAACGAGTCGTATTGCCGAGGGTTCATACCGTGGAGGAGATAAAAGAGATTAAGCAGAAGACCGACGTCGAGTTGGAAGTCTTCGCCTTGGGGGGGCTTTGCATAAATATAGAAGGCAGGTGCTACCTTTCGAGTTACGTTACCGGAGCCTCCACGAATACCGGGGGCGCGTGCTCGCCTTCAAGGTTCGTCCGGTTCGAGAACAAAGACGACGGACGCCTTTTGATAAGCCTTAATAAAACGCTTTTAAACGAACTTTCCAAAGACGAGACATCCCCTTATCCGACCTGCTGCAAGGGGCGCTATATAATGCCGGATGGAAGGATTTTTTACGCCATGGAAGACCCTGAATCACTTAACGCGATTCCCATTCTGCCCGGCCTCATGGAGGCGGGCATAACCGCCCTTAAGATAGAAGGCCGCCAGAGGACCAAGAAATACGTCTCGGACGTTACCAAAGTCTTAAGGGAGGCGGTGGACTCTTATTACGAATCCCCGTCATCGTACGAAGTAAAGGAAAACTGGAAGAGAGTTGCCGTCTCGACCTTCGAGGGAGTAAGCCAAACAACCGGGGCTTACGGAGGAAAGTAGGGATTATGGAGCTCACGTTAGGTCCCGTTCTTTTTGAATGGAAAAAGCAAGACCTCATGGCCTTTTACGAAGAGGTCGCGGAAATGCCCGTGGATACCGTGTACGTGGGAGAGGTCGTCTGCTCAAAGAGGCGCTCTCTTACCTTGCTCGACATGGAGCGCATCGGCAATATGCTGAAAAAGGCCGGCAAAAAGCCTGTCATGACGACCCTCGCCGTGGTATCCAACGACGAGGAACTGAATTTCACGAGAGAGGTTTGTTCCCTTCCTTTCGCAATCGAGGCGAACGACGCGTCGGTATTAAACATGGTTGACGTGTCGAAAAAAGAGGTCTTTGCCGGGCCTCACATAAAGACCTATAACAAAGAAGCAATAAACTTTTTCAAATCTTTGGGCGTAAAAAGGATAACATACCCGGTAGAGCTTCCGAAGGAGTCCGTAAGGCATAATACGGAAGGAAGCGGCATGGAGGCGGAGGTCTTTTCGCACGGGAAGCTGCCCCTCGCGTTTTCATGGCAATGCTACACTCTAAGGGCGCACGGCAATAAAAAAAGCGAATGCGCCCGCGACTGCGTCCGCTACCCCGACGGCATGGAGCTTAAGACAACGGCGAACGAGGAGATATTTACCCTAAACGGGACGTCGGTATTGAGCGCAAAGATTTTCACCCTCATCGAAAATATCGAGGAACTGCGCGCAATCGGGGTTTCGGCCTTGCGCGTATCGCCTGACTTTAAGAACACCAAGGCAACAGTCGAATTATTCAGAAAGAGGCTTTCGGCGGAACTCGCGCCTTCGGAGGGCTTGAAGGAATTGAAGGATATTTATAAAACCGAATTCACGAACGGCTTTTACGCGGGACGGCCGGGCAAAGACTTTATTCCGCAAGAAGAAATTTCGGTTTTCAACTAAAAAGGAGGATTATATGGCTGACGTTATCGAAAAGGCGATTCTCATAGGCGCCGGCGTTGAAAAGAAACTTAAAGACATCTTGAACGAATTCGAAGAAAGCGGGAAAAAAGAAAGAGGCGGCGCGAGTCAAGCGGACCTCCCGCCCTCTCAGTCGTTTCAAAACAGGCTCGTCGAAGAAGCCTCAAAGGCAGTTAAGGATATCCTTTCGGTCTTGAAAGAAAGCAGGACCAAGGTCGAGGGAGAGGTATCTTCGGCTGCCGAATCGGTCGCGGACAAACTCGGCCTCGCGACAAAAGACGACCTCGAAATCGTAAAAGAGATGGCAAGGGTGGCGAGAGAGAAGGTGGATTCTCTCGAAGCAAGGCTGGACGCGATGGAGCGCAAAGGCAAGGGCAAGTAGGCATGCTGCCGAGACTCTCCACCATACGGAATTTTTTACGCCTCTATAAGATACTCGCCACGCTTCTTAAGTACGGGTTCGGCGGGCTTATCGAGGAATTGCGGGTGTTGCCGTTTTTTTCCTCCCTTCAGTGGTTTTTCTTTTTCAGGGGGGCGGGGAAAGGG
>DASRUI010000003.1:0-2719 GCA_035655515.1 Thermodesulfobacteriota bacterium | reverse complement strand
ACTAACGCCGCTATGGCGATTATGTAACTCACGGTCTGGAGAAACGGCAGGTTGTACCTTATGATGACGTATTCGTTCAAAAGCCACGTTATCACGGCCGTAAGGGTCATGACGAAGGTCGTGGCGAATCCCATGTTGACGGCCGTGTCGAGCCTCTTCGAAACCCCCAAGAACGGACAGATGCCTAGAAAATAGGCGAGCACGAAGTTATTCACCACGGCGGCCGATATGAATATGAGTATGAGCCTCATCTCGACGCACCCCTGTGCTTAGTAAAGTAATTTATGCCGCCTATGAAAAGCCCGAGCGTTATGAACGCCCCGGGCGGAAGTATCATGACGACCCAGGGATTAAAGACATTTTCGCTCAATATGACAAATCCGAATATGCTCCCCGAGCCGAGTATCTCCCTTATGAAGCTCAATACGAGGAGCACCCACGTAAAACCGATTCCCGTGCCTAACGCGTCGGCCATTGACGGCGCTATGCCGTTTTTGCAGGCGAATATCTCCGCCCTCGCCAGTATCATGCAATTTACCACTATGAGCGCCACATACGCGCCGAGGACCTTCGACATTTCCGGGAAAAACGCCTGAAGATAGAAATCCGCGACCGTGACGAAAGTGGCCATTATGAGCACGTACGCGGCAATCCTCACCCCTCCGGGCACTATGTTCCTTACCATCGAGACCATCGCGCTCGAACATATGATGACGAACGTGGCGGCGAGCCCCATGGCAAGCGCGCCGCTTGCGGAATTCGAAGTCGCGAGCGTGGGGCACATGCCCAAGACTATCACGGTAATCGTGTTCTCGGTCCAGATGCCGTTTTTAAACACGCTGAAAAGGGATTTATCGTCTGCCATTGGCGCCTCCCTCTTCCGCCTCAGGCGGAGCGTTTTCCTCTTTTAGGATATCGAGCACCGCCGCGACCCTCGCGTTTACGGCGTTAACGACCGCCCTGCTCGATATGGTGGCCCCTGTTACGGCCTGAATCTCGTTGGGCTTCGTCGGCTTTTTGTTCTTCACGTATTCTATCTTCGGCTCTATGGAAAGCCCTTTGAACTGTCCGGTGAACTTCTCCTGCGCTATCTTCGTGCCGAGCCCGGGCGTCTCCTTCTGATTGAGCACCCTTAACCCGAACATGGTCTTTTTATCGAGCTTAAGCCCGACCACAACCTCTATGGTTCCGGCAAAGCCGGGGCCCTTCGCGGTAAAGGCGTAGCCGACGATATTGCCTGATTCGTCCTTTCCGACGAATATCTTCACGATTTCCGGGCCCTTCGCGCCCTTGATTGTTTTCTCCACCGTATCATAGCTCTTCGAGCCCTCAAGGACGGCGAATATCATCTTTCTTTCTTCCTCGAGCTTGTTCTTGAGTATCCTCGGATGCACGCTGTGGTAAAACCCCGCGAGTATGGCGCCGGAAAGCACGGCAAAAACCGAAAGCACCACTATCATCTTCGCCGACTGGTTCATTTCGCCTTTACCTCTCCGAAGACAACCGGCCTCGTCCATCTGTTAAGAAGCGGCGTAACCGCGTTCATAAGGAGTATCGCGTACATCACGCCCTCGGGGAGGCCTCCTAAAAGCCTTATTATGACCGTTATTATCCCGGCCCCTATGGCGAATATCCACTGGCCTATGGCAGTGGTCGGGGACGTTACCATGTCCGTTACCATGAACCACGCGCCCAACATCGCGCCTCCGGCCAGCACGTGAAAAAGCGGGTCAGGGTATTTAGCCGGGTTTACAAGCCAAAACGCCCCGCCGGTTATTGCCATCGCGCCGAGAAATCCAAGCGGGAGTTTCCAATTGACGTATCCCTTGTAACGCAGATAAAGCCCTCCCACGAGTATGGCGAGGGCGGAGGTTTCGCCTAAAGAGCCGGAGACGTTGCCGAAGAAAAGATTCAAAAGAGGAGTGCCCTTTGCCTCGAACTTCATGAGCGCGAGAGGCGTCGCGGCCGATACGGCGTCAACTCCCCCGAAAACTCCAACCGAGAACGGCTCCGCCCACGTAGTTATGATGACCGGGTACGCGGCCATGAGGAACGCCCTGCCTAAAAGCGCCGGATTGAATATATTGAAGCCAAGCCCTCCGAATATGTGCTTGCCGATGGCAATGGCGAAGGCCGAGCCCAGTATCGCGCCGAATACCGGAAAACCCGGAGGAAGAGTCAACGCGAGGAGCATGCCCGTTATGGCGGCGCTCCCGTCGTGCGCGGCGATTTTTTTGGCCGAAAATTTCTGGAGAAGATACTCGATAAAAACGCAGGACAAAGTGCATACGACAAGAAGCATCAGGGCGCGAAGCCCGAAAAAATAAATGCTCACCGCCGAAGCCGGAAAAAGCGCGGCCACCACCGAATACATTATCTTCGGTATGTTTTCGTCCGTCAACGCGTGAGGAGAAGAAGAAATAAGAAGCGGCCTGTAAGGGGCCTCTTTCTCCTCGGACGCCGATTTTGCGGCGATAGTCTCTTTTTCCGGCTGAATGTCGCTCATCGTCAAATCCGCAAGAAATTTAATTTAACGCCTTAAGAACTCGAACTCTTTTCCGAAGCCCTAAGCCTCACCTTCCCCACCCTTATCCACTGAACAAGGGGCCTCCGGGCCGGACAAACGAACGCGCAACAGCCGCACTCGATGCAGGCCGTGCCGAGCCATTTCTTGAAATCATCCGTCATTCCGAGTCTTCCGCTGTCTCCGAGCCTGTAT
>DASRUI010000002.1:0-4829 GCA_035655515.1 Thermodesulfobacteriota bacterium | reverse complement strand
ACTCAAGGGCTTTGGCGTAACCGGCCGCGTCGTTACGGTGGCCGTAGAGCATGTCAAAATCCACGAGGTTCGCGAGAAGAAGCCCCGAACCCAAAGCGGCAAACTCCCTCACGGCCTTATCGAGTATATCCTTATTGCCCGAGGCCGGAACCTCCGAAGTGAAACCCCTGTGGCAGAATATGTCCGGCACCTTGCCTATGCCGACGACCTGCGCGCCGTTTTTTTTAAGCGCGTCGAGGAGCGTCTCCTTCGGGGGCTCAAGGGAAAAATCTTTTCTCCTCCCTGTCCTTTGAAACGAACCCGGCCTTCCGTTAAATGGCCTCGCTATGACCCTCCCGACGTTATGCCTCCTGAGAAAACCCCGCGCTATTTCGCAAATCCGATAGAGTTCTTCGACAGGTATCACGTCAATGTGCGCCGCTATCTGAAAAACGCTGTCAGCCGAGGTATAGACAATGGGTTTGCCCGTAATCAGATGTTCCTTGCCGAGCCTTTCTATTATAACTGTGCCCGAGGCCGGCATTCCCCAGAGCCAACCGCGGCCCGTAAGAGACGTAAACTCCTCCATTATCTCCTTGGGGAATCCGGCGGGATAGGTTGCGAAGGGTTTATCGAGAACTACGCCCGTTAACTCCCAGTGGCCTGTCGTGGTGTCCTTGCCTTTAGAAGCCTCTTTCATCCTGCCGTAAGAAGCGCCCGGGTTCGCCGCGCGCTTGAGCCCGGTAACGCCGTCTATGAGTCCGATGCCCATGGCGCACAGATTGTCTATTTTAAGCCCTTTGGCGGCCTTCGCGAGATTTGAGAGCGTATTGCTTCCGGAGTCTCCGTAGTCAACGGCATCCGGCAACTCCCCGACTCCGAGCCCGTCCATGACTATTATCAACGCCCTTCTCGCCATCATTACTAAAATTAGCAGTAATTCGGGATATTGGCAAGGGGCAAGGAATGACCTCCCCGAAGGGGAGAGGGGGATTTATACCGGTTGCCGACATTCCCGCTTTATAGTAATATTATCGATATGCCGAGGATTTTGACATCTTATATATTAAGGGAGGTCGCGGTGCCGTTCTCTCTCGGCGTCGTCGTGCTTACGATAACGGCCCTTCTGGGCAAGATAGTCAAACTCTTAGAGCTTTTCTTCTCGGGCTACGCCGACATAACTCATCTCCTTCTTTTCATCGCCGCCGTCATGCCCACGTTTCTCATTTACGTGATACCGGCCGGATTTCTGGCCGCGACGCTCATCGCCGTCACGCGGATGAGTTCCGACAGCGAGATGACGGCCCTGAAGGCGGGAGGCATAAGCCTCTACCCCGTGATGAAGCCTGTTTTGATATTCGCCTCAATGGTCTTTGTCGTAACGCTTTTCATGACGCTTTTCCTCTACCCGTGGGGAAACCGCACCGTTAAAGAGGTTCTTTACGAGGCCGCGAGCAAGTCGGTCTCGTCGCTCGTCGAAGAAAACACCTTTTACGGCAAATTCAAGGACGTAACCTTTTACGCCGAAGGCATAAGCAAGGAAGACGGCTCGCTAAAAGGAATTTTAATATCCAGAAGAGACGAGAAAGGCGAACAGACCCTTATAACCGCGGAAAGAGGCGAGTTCCTGTCGCGCAGGGAAAACTCGGCAATCGCACTCAGACTTGAAAACGGCGAGGCGCACAAAAAAACAGCCAAGGACAACGTCTATCATCTCATGAGTTTTTCGTCCTACTCGCTCGAACTCGACCTTGAAAACAAACCAGCGGATCAAAAATATGCGCGGCCCACGAGAGAACTCTACACAAAGGAACTTGTTGAAATGATTAAGGAAACCAAACCCTCCGTATCGCGGAGGCTTCTTCTCCTCGACTTCGGCAGAAGGCTTGCCATCCCTTTTTCGGTCTTCGCCTTCGCTCTGATAGCGGTTCCCCTCGGCATTCAGCGCGTAAGGCAGGCGCGGTTCACGGGACTCGGCATAGCAATGGCGATTCTGACTCTTTATTACATACTTTCCAAAGGGTTCGACGCCCTTGCGAAGACCGGTTTCTTGAACCCTATCATCGCGTCCTTCGGCCCGTTCCTCGCGATAAGCGCCATAGGAGTTTTTCTCTTTCGCATGGCGCTTAAGGAAAAACGCTTCTCCCCCGCAAAAACTATCGCCGTTGCGCGCCGGATGGCGGAAAGCGGGTCGCGGAGGCCGAAAGAATGAAGATACTCCACAAATACGTGACAAAAGAGGCCGCGAAACTCTTTTTCATAATACTGGTTTCCATGCTTATCCTTTTTGTGGCGATTGACATGGTGAATAAAACCGACGACCTCTACGCCGCGAACGCGTCGTTAAACGACATGGTCATGTATTTTTCCCTTAAGATCCCCTCTTTAGCCGTAACCGTCTGCCCTATGGCGATTCTCCTTACGGCGCTCATATCGCTCGGACTCTTTAACAGGCACTCTGAAATCACGGCCATGAAGGCAAGCGGCATAAGCCTCGGAAGAACGTGCCTGCCCATTCTCGCCTCCGGGCTTATAGTGAGCGCGGCTGTCATGGCAGCCAACGAATACGTCATACCTGACTCGGGAGCCGCGGCCGCGGCCATCGAAAAAAAATACATTAAAAAAGGAGACTCGCGCGTCTTAAGCCGCGAGGGCGTTTGGCTTAAACACGAAAACTTCTTCTACAACATAAGAACGACCGACGAGGCAAAAGGAACCATAAGCGGCGTAAACATCTACGAGGTCGCCAGAAACCCGTTCCGCGTGAAAAGACGCATCACTGCAAAGAGCGCGAGATGGACGGGCGAGAAATGGGTCGCGGAAAACGCCGAACTCCGGGACATAGGCGCGGACCGCGCAATCACCGAAGAAACGCTCGCTGAATACGCGATTGCCGGGTTGCCCGCGCCCGAAGAACTCATGACAGCGGAGACGAGCTACAAGAACATGAGCTTCACGGAACTAAACGCCTACATGGAAGGACTCGAACGGGACGGCTTCGACACCCTGAAATACAGGCTGGAACTCTACAACAAGATATCCTTCCCTCTCGTAAACTTCATAATGGCCTTGATAGCCATACCGTTCGCCGTGCGCGGCGGAAGGCACGGATCCATAGCGGCAAGCATGAGCATCGCGATAATGGTCGCGTTTTCCTACTGGATAATATCGGGATTTTCCGCGCACCTCGGGCAAAACGGAATCTTGCCGCCCCTTGTGTCGGCATTCGCGACCGACGCGCTCTTCGTGATTGCGGGGGTGTTTATGCTGAGAAGGGCGAGATAAGAAATGTTATCGGTAATCAGTGGACGGCAAGATTCAAGTTCTTTCCGCAAAATCGAATACCGGAACTTTGATTGTCTTCACCGGCTTGAACTCATCGTGCGCAAATCTCAAAAGTTCGTCGGTAACCTCGGAAGAATATGTCTTTTCACCGCACCTTTCGCATACTTCAGCCGGCACGTTCTCGACAATAAGATGCTTATCTCCCTGTTCATAACTGAACGTAACGCTCTTTAATTCGACCTCTCCTCCGCAAAAAACACACTTCATGTCAAATCACCTCCTCTTCCTGCAATCAAGCCATTCCGCGGGATTTGGTTCGTAAGTCGTAATGATGACGACTTTCGGCGGCAATGAAAGTTGCACGTGGATGTCTCTTCCTTCCTCGGTCTTGCCGTAAACAAGGCAACTCGGCGAATATTTATCGCCCGGATATTTTTCGATAATTTCCCCGGTTAGCACGGCGCTTTCAACCTCGCGGCGTTCTATGAATCTCTTGATCATATTCTTCACGGCATGATCCGAAAATCGGTAATTGCCTGCTTTTATTTTATCCCTAATCGTCTTTATTGTCATCTGCTTTTATATATTTGCCGTTTAACTATGGATTTTTTCAACATTCCCCTACTCCTTCTTCATCACCCTTATGCTCAGCTCTTCGAGTTGCTTACGGCTTACCTCCGAAGGGGCCTCGCTCATGGGGCAGAAGGCCTTCTGGGTTTTCGGAAACGCTATGACGTCCCTTATTGATTCGCTTCCGGTCATTATCGCCACAAGCCTGTCGAGGCCGAAGGCTATGCCTCCGTGCGGCGGGGTTCCGAAAGAAAGAGCGTCGAGGAGAAAACCGAACTTCTCCCTTGCCTCGGCCTCCCCGATGCCAAGGAGCGAAAACACCTTTGACTGCGTTTCGCCTGAGTGAATCCTTATGGAGCCGCCGCCTATCTCGGTTCCGTTCAATACGAGGTCATAAGCCTTTGCCCTGACCGTAAGAGGCTCGCTCTCCAACTTGTCCATGTCCTCGTCCATCGGGGACGTGAAGGGGTGATGAACCGAAACGTAGCGCTTTTCGGATTCGTCGTACTCGAACATGGGAAACTCGGTAACCCACGTAAAGCTCAGCCCTTCCTTTGACATGAGGCCGAGCCTTTTCCCGAGTTCAAGCCTTACCCTTCCCAAGACGGTATTCACCACGCTTTTCCTGTCGGCCGAAAAAAGCAAGAGATCGCCTTTCTCTGCGAGCGAGCTTTCCTCTATGGCCTTTTTCTCGTCGTCCGAAAGGAACTTCGCCACGGGCGATTGCCAGCCCTCTTCCGTAAGCTTGACCCACGCGAGCCCCTTTCCTCCGAAAAGAGCCGCAATTGAGGTCAACTCGTCTAATTCTTTTCTTGAAAAAGACGCGCACCCCTTGGCGCAGATCGCCTTTATCGCTCCTCCGCTTGAGGCCGCGTCTTTAAAGACCTTGAATTCGCACGTCTTTACGATATCCGTCAAGTCAACGAGTTCCATGCCGAACCTCACGTCCGGCGCGTCAAGACCGAAGCGGGACATTGCCTCGTCATAGGTGAGCC
>DASRUI010000001.1:0-2887 GCA_035655515.1 Thermodesulfobacteriota bacterium | reverse complement strand
AAACCGAAAAAGTGACGGTGCGCGACGCGATTGGCGATTTGCCGCGGCCCGGTAAGAGCGGTGACCTCTTGCACGACATGAAAGAGAAAAGGAATTCTCATATTAAGGAAATGATCAGGAGAATACCGAAAAACGGAGGGGGCAGGATCGATCTTCCGGAGAAATTCCGCTTGGCCTGTCACAAAAAACTTCTCGGCGGCTTTAAGGACGTATATGGAAGAATGTCATGGGAAAATGTTGCCCCGACGATTACGGGCGGTTGCGTGAGCCCATCAAAGGGGCGTTTTCTTCACCCGCTACAAAACCGTTCTATAACTCTGCGTGAAGCGGCACTCTTGCAATCCTTCCCCAAAAATTACTATTTTTCGCTCAACAAAGGTAAGCAAGGGGTCGCGCTCATGATTGGCAACGCATTGCCGCCTGTTTTCGTCAAGAAGCACGCATTGGCGATCAAAAAATCTTTACTCGCGGCGTGCCAATCTCAAATAACGAATGAATTTGATTAGAACCTACAAAACATTAAAGCGGTTGATGAAGTTATTACGGTCAAAAACTTTCCAAAGATGATGCTATGGACAGATTGACAAAAGCACAACGAAGCCGAACGATGAGCAAAATCCGATCGGCGAGAACCGGATTTGAGAAGAAATTTTTTGGCGAGATACGAAAACGGGGCGTAAGATTTCGGGAGGATTACGCTGGAGCAATGGGTAAGCCAGACATCGCATTGCCGAGAGAGCGCAAAGCAGTTTTTCTTCATAGCGATTTTTGGCATGGCTGGCAATTGCCGCGTTGGGAGAAAATACTTCCGAACGACTTTTGGAAAAACAAATTGAATAAAAACCGTGCGCGAGACAAAAAAGTTGTTGCAAGTTTGCGGCGACAAGGTTGGGATGTAATGGTGGTTTGGGAGCATACCTACAATAAAAAACCCGACGAAACGATCTCAAGGATCGTCAAGTTTCTGAAGAAATAGACGCATAGTTCGTTCGGCAAAAAAACGGCAGTGAGGGCGCATGGGCTAGAGTGAATTGCGGGAGCGACAAGCGTTTCCCTTCGGCACCAGCAGGGATGTAGCTCTGCCTTTCACCATGAAAGGGCCGGATAGTATAACCTTCTATTCGGCAATATAGAATGAGTTCAAGGATCCTCATAATAATTCCCTCGTATAACGAAGAGGCCACTGTCGGCGCGGTGATAGACGAGGTGCGGAGATTCGTCCCCGAGGCGACAATACTTGTGGTTGACGACGGCTCCAAGGACGCCACCTCAAGCAAAGCCCTTGCAAAAGGGGTCAAGGCAGTGCGGCATCCGTTTAACATGGGCGTTGGCGCCGCCATGCAGACAGGCTACAAGTACGCCTTGAGGAACGGCTTCGACATTGCCGTGCAGATGGACGCGGACGGCCAGCATCCCGCCAAACAGATACGCGACCTCGTGGCTCCGCTCATAAGGGACGAGATTGACATGGTAGTTGGGTCGAGATTTTTGGGCGCCGGGGAGTATAAGCCCTCCATGGCGCGTGCCGCGGGCATAGCCATATTTTCGAAAGTAGTGTCTTTTATAATAAAGGAGAAGCTCACGGACACCACCTCCGGCTTTAGGGCGGTTAACCGCGAGGTCATAGAATTCCTCTCCCGCGCCTATCCCGACGATTATCCCGAGGTAGAGGCCCTTGTGTTGCTTCATAAGAAGGGTTTTGCTATAATGGAAGTTCCCGTGATAATGAGCGAGAGAAAAGGGGGAAAATCCTCCATAACCGCGTCCAAATCGGCCTATTACATGGTGAAGGTGCTCCTTGCCGTGTTCGTGGATTTATTGAAAAAGGTTAAATAGCGATGATACAGATACTTGCCCTTTTCATTGCCGCGATTCTGGCCATTCTCGTGATAGACTTCATAAGGCGGGGATTGCTCAAGGAGAAATATGCCGTTCTTTGGCTCGCGCTGGTTTTTGCCATAGGCGTTTTAGGGCTTTGGAGAGGGCTTTTGGACAGGATTTCGCTTTTCCTCGGCATCTCCTATCCGCCGTCGCTTCTCTTTCTCGTTGCTTTTCTCTTTGTTTTGCTTATACTTTTTCATTACTCCGTCGTGATTTCGGTTTTGACCGAAAGGAACAAAACTCTCGCGCAGGAGATAGCGCTTTTGAAGGACGCCATGACTGCTGTTTCAATATCCGGTAAAGATAAAAACCAAGACTGAACAAAGGCAGGGGGTTCATGCAAAAGATATTCGAAAACAAGCGGTTTCATTTGTGGATATCCGGAGTTCTCATACTCGTTGTGTTTCTTGTGTACTCGAACACATTTAACGCGAGTTTCCACTTCGACGACACTCCGCACATAGTCGAAAACTATCAGATAAGGAACCTCGGCAACATCCCGGAGATACTCAAGGGGCAGAGGGGCGTTACAATGGCCACATTCGCGCTTAATTACGCCGCGGGCGGGTTGAACGTCGTCGGCTATCACATCGTGAACATCTCCATACACGCCGTAGCCGCGGTCTTGGCCTACTTTCTCGTTTTCCTGACGCTCGGCTCGTTGACCGAAGACGAGACGTGGGCAAAGCGCATTGCCGCGTACTCGGCGCTTCTTTTCGCGGTTCATCCGGTCCAGACGCAGTCCGTAACATACATAGTGCAGAGGATGGAAAGCCTCGCGAGCCTTTTTTATCTTGCCGCGCTTTTATTCTTTATAAAGTCCGCGAAATGTTCGGATTCCGGGAAAAGGATAGCGCTTTACGCAGGGGTGGCCATAGCGTATGTCTTGGGCGTCATGTCAAAGGAGATAGCGATAACTCTGCCTGTAATCGCGCTTCTTTACGATTACTACTTTATCGCTAAAGGCGAGGTCAAGGGCATTTTTGCGAGGATTCCGGTTTACGCG